>VHBC01000004.1 GCA_016872115.1 Sphingomonadales bacterium
CTCACCATAGACTGGTATTTGCCAGGCACCAACTCGGGCGGGCCCGTGCGTTCGGTGGCTAACCTGGTGGCTGCCATGCCCAATACCCATTTTTATATCATTACCCGCAATACCGATTATTGCAGTACCGCGCCTTATGCCGGTATTCAGCCTAATACTTGGATTCAAGTAGCTACGAATGTGAGGGTTTGTTATTTGGCGAAAAGTCAGATTACCAAAAAGAATATCCAATCCTTGATTCTAGCATCGGGTGCGCATACGCTCTATATCAGTGGTGTTTATTCCAAAGCTTTTTCGCAATGGCCGGTGTCTATCGGTAAGGCGCTAAAGCTCAAAACAGTGGTGGCAGCTCGCGGCATGCTCAGCCCACATGCGTTGGTCGTGAAGCTCCTCAAAAAATATTTGTTTTTGAGCCTCATGCGCTGGCTCAATGCCTATGGCCATGTGCATTTTCATGCCACCTCTGAACAAGAAGCCACCGATATCAAAAAAGTATTGGGCACCAACACCAATGTGAAGGTTGTATCCAATTTAGGTCGAAACGAAGAAACCAAACCCCGTCCAATTGCCAAAGCACCACAATCTTTAAAATTGGTTTCTATAGGGCGCATTGCCCCCGAGAAAGGAACACTTCAAGGCCTCAAAGCACTTCAAGATGTAGCCGGCGAAGTAACATTCGATTTATTTGGTATGGCCTACAACGCTACTTATTGGCAAGAATGCCAACAGGTCATTGCCGGTTTGCCGCCAAATATTGAAGTTCGTTACCACGGGCCCTGCCCCTCAGAAGAAGTTGCCGAAAAAATAGCTGCTGCCCACGCTTTGCTTCTACCCAGCGAAGGCGAAAACTACGGCCACGCCATCGTAGAGAGCCTGGCCCAAGGCCGCCCCGTACTCATTTCCAAACACACGCCTTGGCAAAACTTAGCAGCTCAAAAAGCAGGTTGGGATGTCAAGGCAACTGAATTACCAAGTGCCATTCAAAGTCTAATTGATATGGATCAACAATCGTATGAAAGTTGGTCAGAGGGCGCTAAAAAATACCATCAAATGGTGATAGAAGAACAAGAAAATACGATTCAAGCATACCAAACTTTATTTACCCCATGATCATCCTAGGAATCAACGCCTACCACGCCGATGCTTCGGCAGCCATTTTAGTTAACGGTAAGCTCATTGCCGCCACAGAAGAAGAGCGGTTTACGCGTACCAAGCACTGGGCGGGTTTTCCGCAGCAGGCCATTGATTTTTGCTTGAAAGAGGCTGGTGTTACCATAGACCAAGTGGATTACATCTGCGTTGGCCGCGACCCAAAGGCAAAGTTCAAGAAGAAGCTGAAATTTATGCTGCAGTCGCCGTTGGGGGTGCTCAAGTATGCCATTAAGCGCTTGGGCAATGCGCAGCAAATTACGGGTATTTCCAAAGACATGCAGCTCGTAGAGCACCACCGCAGTCATTTGGCGTCGGCGTTTTATCCGTCGCCTTTTGAAGAGGCCGCTATTTTGTCTATCGATGGTGCTGGTGATTTTACCACAACTATGCTCGCAAGAGGCAAGGGCACGCATATTGAGGTGTTGGAGGATATCGATTTCCCGCATTCAGTGGGGGTGTTTTATTCGGCCATGACGCAGTTGTTGGGCTTTCCGTACTACGGCGACGAATACAAAGTCATGGGCCTAGCACCTTACGGCGAGCCTAAATATGTAGATGCGCTGCGCGATGTCGTGAGGCTCATACCTGGCGGTTTGTTTGAGCTCAATTTGAGTTATTTTCAGTCGCCTCACAAAGGCTATGTGCATTATTCCGCTGATTTTCTTCCATTGGTAAAGCCCTTGTTTAATGCCAAAATGGAAGCCAAGTTCGGCAAAGTGCGCAGCAAAGAACAAGAACTTACCCAATACCACAAAGATTTGGCTGCCTCTGTGCAGCGCTACACTGAAGAAATTATTTTTCATGTGCTTACTTACTTGCACCAAAAAACGGGCCTTACCAAAGTGTGTATTGCCGGTGGGGTGGCGCAAAATAGTGTGGCCAATGGCAAAATTACGCGCAACACACCCTTTACCGAAGTGTATATTCCGAGTGCTGGCCACGACGCCGGCATTTCTATGGGCAGCGCCTATTGGGTGCACCACATGGTGGCTAAACAGCAGCGCAGTGAAGCGGTATTCAATGCCAACACAGGCGCGCTTTTTTCCAATAAATTCATCAAGGCAGAATGCGAACGCCTAGACCTAAGCTACCGCGAGTTACCCGATGCCGAACTGTACCCCGAAATTGTGCAGTGTCTTACCAATGGTGGGGTAGTGGGGTGGTTTAACGGCCGTGCCGAATTTGGGCCCCGCGCACTTGGTGGCCGCTCTATCATTGCCGACCCGCGCCGCACCGACGCCAAGGAAATCCTGAACCTCAAAATCAAGCGCCGCGAAAGCTTCAGGCCCTTTGCCCCGAGTATCCTCAAAGAAAAAGTAAATGAATGGTTTGAGCTAGACGAACCTGTGCCGTTCATGGAAAAGGTATTTCCGATCAGAAAAGAAAAACAGTCAGAAATACCTGCCGTTACCCACGCCGACGGTTCTGGCCGCCTACAAAGCGTCGCCGCAGCGCTATCGCCGCGTTACCACGCGCTGATCTCTGAGTTTGAGCGCCAAACGGGTGTCCCGATTTTGCTCAATACGTCTTTCAATGAAAACGAACCTATTGTCAATGCACCCATCGAGGCCATCAATTGCTACTTGCGCACCAATATGGATATGTTGGTGATGGAAAATGTGGTGTTATCTAGAAAATAATGCTCTCCATCCTCACCGTTACCTATAATTCCCTGCACACGCTCAAAGACTCCTATACCAGTCTTTGTGCGCAAACCTATGCCCAATGGGAGTGGGTGGTGCAAGACGGTGGTTCTAGCGACGGTACAGTGGCTTGGTTGGAGAACCTTTCAGATGAGCGCATCAGTATGGTTTCTGAAAAAGACAGCGGTATTTACGACGCGCTCAATAAGGCCGTGCGCAGGGCCAAGGGCGAGTGGATTGGTTTGTTGCATTCCGATGACCTGTACCCGAACAACGACGCGTTGCAAGAGGTGGTAGCAGCCATGGAAGGCCATGATGCTATTTATGGTGATCTCAAGTACGTGCAGGCTGCCGATGTATCTAAAGTCTTGCGCCATTGGCGAAGTGGGACTTTTTCCCCCACCGCATTGCAAAAAGGCTGGATGCCGCCGCACCCGACCGTATTTTTGAGAAAAGAAATTTACACGCAGGTAGGGGAGTTTGATACCCAGTTTAAAATTGCAGCCGATTACGATTTCATGCTCAGGGTGCTGCAGTTACCCCAACTAAAAATAGACTATTTGCCTCAAGTACTGATGCTCATGCGCCAAGGTGGGGCGAGTTCGAAAGTCGGCAATTTGCTGGCCAAAAGCAAGGAGGACCTGCGTGTTTTAAAGAAGAACCGAATTCCGAAGCGCCATTTGGTCTTAATTCGTAAAATTGCAGTAAAATTCAAGCAATTCATTTTTCAAAGTTAATTATGTCGAACGTCAATCATTTGTTAGAAAAATTCAATGTCGTCGCCTCCGACCTCACCCGCCCTTGGGGAGGTTTTTATGTCATCGATGAAACTCAGGCACAGCTGTTCTCGGACACCTTTTTTGATGGCCTCGATGTGGCTACCCTTACCATTGGCGGCAAACTGAGCCCCAAAATTTTGTTGGTTTCGGCACAGCAACGTCTCTCTTGGCAGTACCACAACCGCCGCGCAGAAATTTGGCGTGTGCTAGAAGGCCCAGTGGGCGTGGTGCGCAGCCATACCGACGAAGAAGGCGAGCTGGTGGTGCACCAAGCTGGCGAATTCATTAAGCTGGCCCAAGGCGAGCGCCACCGCCTTATAGGCATAGACACCCCAGCCATTATTGCCGAAATTTGGCAGCATACGGATGCAGCGCAGCCTTCCGATGAGTCGGATATTGTGCGCGTTCAAGATGATTTTGGTCGTTAAATAATTTTATATGCCCCTTCCTACCATTAACCCCACACAAACGGCCGCTTGGCAAAAGTTACAGGCGCATTTCGAGCAAATGAAGTCCGCCCAAATGCAGGATTTATTTGCCGCCGATGCCCAAAGAACAGCGAAATTTCATATCGAGTGGGAAGATTTCTTATTCGATTACTCTAAAAATATCGTTTCGGAAGAAACATTGGCGTTGTTGCAAGACTTGGCAACCGAGGTTGAATTAAAAAGCGCTATTGAACAATACTTTGGCGGGGGCCTCATTAACCAAACCGAAAACCGCGCGGTGCTGCATACGGCTTTGCGCAGCAAGCAAACGGCGCCAATTTTGGTCGATGGCCAGGATATCTTACCCGAAATTGCAGCGGTCAAGGCCAAAATGCGTGCATTTGCCAACAGCATTATTTCGGGTGCGCACACAGGCTATACCGGCAAGGCCATAGAGACCGTGGTAAACATTGGTATTGGCGGCTCTGACCTCGGGCCAGCAATGCTTGCCGAAGCGCTCAAGTACTACACAAACCACCTGCGTGTTCATTTTATCTCGAATATCGATGGCGACCACGTCCAGGAGTTGCTCAAAACCCTAGACCCCGAAACCACGCTTTTTGTAATTGTTTCAAAAACCTTCACCACCCAAGAAACGCTCACCAACGCGCAAACGATCCGCGCTTGGTTTTTGCAACATGCGAGCCAGCCAGATGTTGCCAAGCATTTTGTGGCGGTGTCTACCAACTTGCAAAAAGTACAGGACTTTGGCATTGCCCCAGAAAATATCTTCCCAATGTGGGACTGGGTTGGCGGCCGCTTCTCTTTGTGGAGTGCAGTTGGGCTGTCTATTTGCTTGGCTGTGGGCCCCGACCACTTTGAGGAGCTACTCAACGGCGCATATCAAATGGATACGTATTTCAAGACCGCACCTTTTGAGCAAAACATGCCAGTCGTAATGGCGCTTTTGAGCATTTGGTACAACAACTTTTTTGGTGCCGAAACCGAGGCAATGATTCCTTATAACCAGTACTTGCAAAAACTGGTGCCCTACTTGCAGCAAGGGATCATGGAGTCTAACGGCAAGCGCGTGGGCCGCGATGGCCAGCCCGTGAGCCATCAAACCGGAACCATTGTTTGGGGAGAGCCAGGCACCAACTCGCAGCATGCATTTTTTCAGCTAATCCATCAAGGAACCAAACTGATCCCCACAGATTTTATTGGCTTCAAGCAGTCTTTGTATGGCAATAAAGAACACCACGACAAACTGATGTCCAACTTCTTCGCCCAAACCGAAGCGCTGCTCATGGGCCGCCCAGAAGCACCGGGGCTGTCGCCATTTAAGGTATTTACGGGCAACAAACCCACCAATACCTTGCTCATTGACAAACTTACACCAACAAGTCTAGGTGCACTGATAGCACTCTACGAACACAAACTTTTTGTGCAAGGCATTATATGGAATATCTTTAGCTATGACCAATGGGGCGTAGAGCTCGGCAAAGAATTGGCCAATTCTATACTCAAAGATATCGAGGCGGCGCAAATGGCCCCACACGATGCGTCTACTACCTTTTTGTTAAAGAAGTTTCTCTCCTAAAAAGAAACCCAAACATGTATAAACTACTTTTATTTTTACTGCTTGTGCCTATTGCACTTGCAGCACAACCGGTTTTAAAGGTGAGCCGAGAAGCGCTTTTTACGTATTCAAAATACGACGACGCGTTTTTTGTCTTGGATGATTCTACGCATTACTTCACCTACAAGCCCAAACAGGTGCGTTGGCAAAAACATGCAATGCATGTGGTGCTCAACGATGGCTATACTTTTGCAGAGTTGAAAAGTCGTTTTCATCCACTGGCTATTGGCAAAGGACATTATTTGTTGGTCCAAGATGGCAGCGGCATGGTCTATGAGCTCAAGCACGATACCCTTAAACGCATTGATCATAGTTTTGACCAAAAAAACCAATTTGGCAGTGCGCTTTATTCCCATAACAAACGCGTTTATATGTTTGGCGGCTATGGTTTGTTTGAGGCGAAAAACACGCATACTTATTTTGATATCGCCACCAAAGAATGGTATCAAGTACACCGGAATTCTTACGATTGCCCAGCAAAGCGCTCAACGCCCTACTTTATTCAGCAAAATGCAGCGCTATATGTCATGGGTGGGGTAGAGAAATATTTCAACAAGAATAAAATCTACAAAGATATCTGGCACTACAATCCTGCCAATAAAAAATGGGAATTGCTCGGTGAGCTCAACCCTGAATTTATGCAGCGCACCCGCATTAGGGGTTTTGTACAAAACAAAGATTATAAAATCTTTACTTTCAGCAACAAATTGACCATAGTTGATGTGGTGAACAACAAATACTACAGCTATTTATCGGGTAGGTATTTTCCAATACGCCGTTTGGTTCCTGATGCGCATTTAAATTACATTTTGCTAGCCACGCATATCACCAATGACGGTAGGTTCTCTTATTTAAAAGTGAAGCAAAAAGAAGACATCCTTGATGGTAGGCCTACAGAATATTATCTTTACAAGCCCATTTCGCTCTTCAAGCAGGTACCTATCGAAACCTACTTATGGATTTCTGTTTTGCTCAATCTCTTCTTCTTTTTCTTGTTGTTTTATATCCGACGCATTACCAAAACCGCTTGGTATAAACCAAAAAATCCGGTACTCGAACGCAAAGAATTTACCGATGTAGAGTGGGTGGTCTTGCTACTCATCAAAGAAACCCAAGAACTCGAACTTTCTGCGCTCAATAGTTATTTTGACCAGCCTGGCTTGTCTTACGAAACGCTTAAGAAGCGCCGAGAAAGTTTTATTAAGGCCTTGCGCATCAAATTGGCGCTTATAACACGCCGCGATGTCGAAAGCTTATTGCCCGAAAGCAAGCATCCGCTAGACAAACGCATGAAAGTCATACGTTGGAACAACGAGCTGGAAATCAGGTAAGAAGAATAAGAGAACTTGTTGTTCACTATAAAAAATAGAGTAAAACACTGCCCCTTTAGGCAACTATTCCAAACTTTGTAAATCAATAAATTATGCGTGCGCTAGACCTCTACAAAATATTAATATTCTTCACTTTTTTCACTGCAGGCTTTGTCGTTACCTATTTCTTGACGCCGGTAATCATTCAAGTCGTGAAGGTCAAGCGCCTCTACGAAAAGCTCTCTGAGCGCAGTTCGCACTCGGTGCATGTGCCTAGTTTCGGGGGCGTTACATTTTATGTTGTTTTTATAATTGCCATTAGCATTGCCGAGCAGTTTTTTATGATCGGACGGGCCGTTTATTTAGTGCCAACAGCTACCATCATATTTATGATAGGGCTCAAAGACGACCTCACCGGCATTTCGCCCTCCAATAAAATCATGGCCCAGATCATTGCCACCACCCTCTTGTTTTTATCTACCGACTTTCAAATCATGGACCTGCATGGCTTTTTTGGCTTGCACCATACGTCGCCCATCATCGTGGTGCCGCTTTCTTATGCCGTGGTCATTTTCTTTACCAATGCTTTCAACCTTATTGACGGCATCGACGGCTTGGCCTCATCTTTAGCGGTCTTTTATTTTGCGGTCTTCGCTTGTATTTTCGGTATTTTAAAAGATTGGGCGTTTGTCAGTGTTTGTGTATGTTTGGTGGGTGTTTTTATTGCATTTTTGCGCTATAACTTGTCCTCAGACAAAAAGATTTTCATGGGCGATACCGGCAGTTTGTTTATTGGTTTCATATTGGTGGCTTTTGTGGTCCACCTGATGGCCTCCGATTTCAGCGGCAAACTCAAACTTAAAGATGCCAATTTTGGCGTGTTTTTAATTGCCTTGCTTTTTGTACCTATTTTAGATTCTATTCGTGTATTCATCGCCCGAAGCATAGACGGGCGCTCTCCCTTTTCGCCAGACCGCAACCATATCCACCACCTCCTGATGGACCGCTTCAACCTAAACCATCGCCAAACCACTGCGTGCATCTTAATACTCAATATTTGTGTCTGTTTGCTCTTTTGGGCGGCAAGCTATTATTTGCCCCATTCATGGGCTGGTATGGCTTTATTGGTATTCAGTATTCTTTTTTCGCTGTACTTACGCAACCTGCGCTTGCAAGTTCGAGTCAAGCAATAGGTTAGGCACTTGCAAATTTTTAGCTTAACTTTACCACGCTTTTCAAATTTATGATTTCACATCAAACGCCTTTGCGCTCCTTGCTTTTCATTTGCTCTTTAGGAGTACTGCTTTTTTCTTGTAAGACCCGAGAAAAACTCGTCTACTTACAAAAAGGCGAGAGCCAAACCAAAGTTCAAGCAGACTACCAAGTGGTACTGCGCACCGACGACCAACTCAACATCATGGTAGGCGGCTCCGATATGGAAAGCTTGGCGCCGTTTCAATTCTTTTATGCTGCCAATGCCCAAGGCGACGGCGGTGGTGGCCTAATGCAAAATCAGCAAATGATGACCGGCGGCGGTATTTCTTATGTCATCGACATCAACGGCAACATCAACTTTCCGGTGCTGGGTTTTGTGCAACTAGCTGGCCTTACGCGCTTGCAGGCGGTGGAATTTTTACAGAAAGAGCTACAAGCTTATGTCCAGGATGTGGTCGTCAACATCCAGCTCATGAACTTCAAGTATTCCGTGCTTGGGCAAGTAAGAACTCCGGGAGTTCAAAGTGTACCGGTGGGCACCGAGCGCCTCACCATTCTAGAGGCTATTGCCAAAGCCGGCGACCTTCAAATTACAGGACTACGCAACAACGTATTGTTGGTCAGAGAAACCAACGGCCAGCGCATAGAATACCGCCTAGACCTCACCAGCAAAGACCTCTATGAATCTCCTGCCTATTACATTCGTCAAAACGATGTCATTTACGTAGAGCCCAACTTTACCGCAAACTTCCAAGGAACAAATTTCCAGACCTTCACCCAATTGGGCACCACGGCCATTTCCATCTTTTTATCGCTCTATACCATCATTTCCCTCACCAAGTAATGACCGAAGACCTCCAACAACAACTCCAACAGCAAGAAGCGCCCGAACCCAAGATCAACGTTCGGGAACTCATCGACCGCTACCTCCACTACTGGTTGTGGTTTGTGATTGGCGTGGGCATCTCCGTGTTCATTGCTTACACCATGCTGCGCTACTCCACCAATATTTATCAAAGTAGTGCCACTATCCTTATTCAAAAAGCCAAAGAAAACGATGTGCTCAGTGGTCTCAACGCCAACACCGGCTTCAGTTTGTTTCCGGAGCGCTTGGCCATCGGCAACGAGATTGCCCTTTTTAAAACACCCACTATTTTGCGCGGTGTGGCGGCGCGTCTAGAGCTTAATAAGACCTACAAAATGGTCGGCCAAAACGCCGGCATCAAAAAATCCGAAATGTGGGGCAATAACCCTATTGCTTTGCGCGCGGTGGGTCCAGACTCTCTTTTGTATGGCGTTGGCGCAGAATTCGAACTCACGGTACTCTCTGGTGGCCGCTATGAGCTCTACATGAATGAAACCGAATACCTCGGTAAACACAATTTCAATACACCTATCTCAACAACTATCGGCACCATCAGCATTGACAAAACCAGTAGTTTTGGTGGTGTAGCCGTCGGCAATCAGTTTATTATCTCGCTGACGCCACTCGAACAAGTTGCGCAGGGCCTCAATGGGGCTATTACCATAGACCGCGCCGACAAAACCTCTGATCTCATTGCCATCAGCATCCAAGGGCCGGTCATTGAGAAAAACAACGCCATCATCAGGGCGCTTATCGAAGAGCACCGCCAGGAAAAAATCGACGACCAAAACGAGGTAGCACGCAATACCACCAACTTTATCAATGACCGCATGGCCTATTTGGCCAAAGAGTTGGGCGAAGTCGAGAAAGACGCTGAGTCTTTTAAGCAACAGCACGAGCTCGTAGACGTCATGACCGACGGAAGCAGCTTTGTCTCGAAACGCGATGCAGCCGAGGCCAAAATCATTGAGACCTCTGTTCAGCTCAAACTAACTGAATACCTCCAAGACTATCTTGCCAAACACAACACGAACACCACCCTTTTGCCCTCAAACCTTGGTTTTGAAGACGTTACAGTGGTGGCCATCACCACCCAATACAACAAACTTATCTTAGACCGCGAGCGCTTGCTCAAAAACTCCAAGCCCAACAACCCGCAGGTCTTGCGCATGGAAGAACAACTCCAAGGCTTGCGCACCACCATGGAAGACGGCCTCAAGGCCAATAAATCGCGCTTGCGCATTATCCTCAATTCCCTAGACGAACAGCAGCGCCTTTACGAAGGCAAAGTCGCTTCTGTTCCGGCTTTTGAGCGCCAATTCCGCGACATCGAGCGCCAACAAAAAATCAAAGAAACGCTTTACATCTTCTTGCTCCAAAAGCGCGAAGAAAACGAAATCTCTACCGCGGCTTCTATTGGCAACACCAAAATTATTGTTGAGCCCTCCTCTAATGTTGCGCCAGTATCACCCAACCGCAGTAAGTACTATATTTTTGCGGTAGCGCTGGGCTTGCTTATTCCGTTTGGCATCATCTACCTCAAGTATTTGCTCGATAGCAAAGTCCACGGCATCCACGATCTTATTAAGTTTAAGTTGCCAGCCATTGGCGAGATCCCAAAAGGCGACGACGACCAACGCGCGGTAGTGGCTACCAAAAATGCGCGCTCGCATATTGCCGAGGCTTTCCGAATGGTACGCTCCAATATGAATTTCTTGCTGGAAAACACAGCGGGTGCCAAAACCATCATGCTGACCTCCTCTATAGCCGGCGAGGGCAAGACTTTCATCTCTATCAATTTAGGGCACACCCTCTCGCATTCCGACAAAAAAGTGGTGGTCATTGGTTTGGATTTACGCGCACCCAAAATTGCGCGCTACCTCGATATCGCCAAAATGGTTGGGGTCTCAAATTATATTATCAACGAAGCGCTTACTTTTGACGACATCTTACTCCATGACCCGGCCAACACCAATATGCACTATATTTTGTCGGGTGATATCCCGCCAAACCCTTCAGAACTCTTGCTCAGGGAACGCCTTGTTGAGCTGATCAATATAGCCAAAGCACGCTTCGACTACGTGATCATCGATACGGCTCCAGTAGCGCTTGTTGCCGACTCCTTGCACCTCTCTGTTCATGCTGACCTGACTATCTATGTGGCGCGTGCCGAACACCTCGACCGCCGCATGCTCAGCATTCCTGCTGGCCTTTACCACGACAAAAAAATCCCGAATTTGGCTATGCTGATCAATGCCACCGATGTCATGGGCAAAGGTTATGGCTACGGCTACGGTTCGGGCTACGGCTACGGTTATGGCTATGGTTATGGCTACGGCTATGGCTACGGCCAGCAGTACGGTGCGGGCTATGGCTCAGAATACTTCGACAAACCGAAAAAGAAGAAATCAAAATTAGTGCGCTTCTTAGAAAAAGCGTTCCCGTTTGTGCCCACCGTGCGCAAGCGCTTGGGTAAGAAAAAGTAAACGCCCCTATTTTTTGCAATAAATTCAAAACCTCACTTCGGTGGGGTTTTTTTGTTTGGGATAAAATGTATTTTTACGTTATGAAAGTTCGGCTTCCGTTTCTCCTTTTTTACACATGCGCATCAAATCTTTTCGCCCAGGTCTCAGGCGCTGAACCCGTGGCCTTACCTGTGGTTGGTGTGCACTACGGCGGCGCGTTAAGTGGTGGCGATTTGGCGGCGCGCTATGGGTATTTCAATCGGGTGGGCCTGACCGCCGGCTACAAACTGAAAAACAACTGGAGTTTTGGTGTAGAGTCTGACTTTTGGTTCTCAGACAACGTGCGCCTCACGGGTTTGTTTGATCATTTGGTAGACGCCTCGGGCAACATCACCAATGACCTCGGTATGCCCGCCTCTGTGTTGGTGTATCCGCGCGGTGTGCATGCCAATGCCTATGTAGGGCGTTTGTTCCCCATCAACCAAACCAACCGCAACAGCGGCATTCTTGTGCAACTCAGTGGCGGCTATATGCTGCACCGTTTGCGCATCGAAACCAACGACAACGTGGTGCCACAGCTAGAACTCGACTACAAAAAAGGTTACGACCGCCTCACGTCGGGCCTCAACCTCCAACAATTTGTGGGCTACTCTTTTCTCAACAACCGTGGTTCGGCAAACTTTTATGCGGGGCTCTATTTTCAGCAAGGCTACACCTACAATCGCCGCACCATCAATTTTGACCAGCCCGATATCCCTGTTTCTACCGCCCGCCGCCTCGACCTCCAAACCGGCTTCAGGGTAGGTTGGTACATCCCATTTTATTCGGCAGAACCCCGAGAGTATTATTATAATTGATGGCTTTTCTTTATTCTTTTTCCATCGTTTGTTACCAATTACTTTTGAAATTGGTGGCTTTGTGGCACCCGAAAGCCAAGCTCATGGTTGCAGGTCAAAAAGAAACATTTGCGCTCATTGCGAAACTTTCAAAAACAACCCATAAAAGATTTTGGTTTCATTGTGCCTCCTTGGGTGAGTACGACATGGCGCTGCCGCTTATCGAGGCTTGTGTGGCCGCTGACCCCCAGCTAGAAGTCGTAGTTAGTTTTTATTCGCCTTCAGGTATGCAGTATTTTCACAAGCGGGGTTTTGTACCGCACGCGGTGTTTTATCTGCCTGCCGATTTGCCTGCCACTATGCAGCGCCTCGTCGAGGAAGTAGGAGCGTCTCGGCTTTACTTATTGAAATATGAATTTTGGCCCAATTTATTGCGTGCAGCGCAAGTAGCAAGACTTAATATTTATTCGGTTTCCACTTTGTTGCGACCATCGCAAGTCTATTTGAAGTGGTATGGTGGGTTTTTTAGAAAGGCCCTCGGTAGGGTGTCTTATTTTGGTGTTCAAAATGAAAAGACGCAACAATTGTTGCTAACAGCTGGGATAGCACAAGCAAAAATAGAGGTGCTCGGTGATTTGCGCTTCAATAGGGTGCTTGCTGCAAAAGCGAAAGCCCAAAGCAACCCTGTTATCGCACAATTTGCGCAAGGTAACGAGCTCTTGATTTTAGGCAGTAGTTGGCCCCAAGAAGAAGATTTGTTGCTGGGTTTGTTCAAAGAAATGGCGCCCAACGAGACCAAAAACCTCAAAATCTTGATCGCTCCGCACGATCTTTCCAAAAGCCATTTGGAACAAATGAAAGCCAAATTTCCGGAGGCACTTTTTTACACGGAGCTGCACGAAGGTGGAATTCCGGATGCACAAGTGCTCATTTTGGACACGATTGGGCACTTGAGTGCAGCCTATCAATACGGGAGTGTCGCTTTTGTTGGCGGGGGCTTTAGTGGTAGTTTACATAATATTTTAGAGCCGGCAAGCTTCGGATTGCCGCTTGTTTTTGGCCCAAAGCACCAAAAGTTCCCAGAGGCACAGGCCTTTCTTGATTTAGGTTTTGCAAAAGAGGTGGATAGTCCACAAAGATTAAATGCAGCGCTTCAATTCTTTTTGAAAGATAAAAAAGACTTAAAGGAAGAAATTGAAAAACATGTTTTCAAAATCCAGGTTAAATTGCCCTTAAAACTTGTCAATTGAAAAGCTATTAATACGCTCTTTCGTTGCGTTTTTCCATCCAGTTGATGAACGCGCGGTTGACTACTTTGTTGCCGCCAGGGGTAGGGTAGTTGCCGGTAAAGTACCAGTCTCCGGTATGGCCTGGGCAGGCAATATGTAGGTTCTCGACACTTTGATAGATGATTTCGACCTTAGCTTGCATGCCTTTTGGTGTCAGCATTTTGGCGATTTGTGCCGAGATTTGTTGGTCTGTGAAGGGTTCGTAGATGCGTTGCACTACGTTTTTGACTTGTTCTTTTGGTAAGTGCACTTGTTCGAGCGCCGCTTTGTAGACATCGTCTATGATTTGTGCTTGGCCGGTTTCACGCAAAAGTGCAATGGCTGCCTCGAAGGCAATGAAATCGCCCATTTTGGCCATGTCGATGCCGTAGCAATCTGGGTAGCGAATCTGAGGTGCAGAGGAGACCACTACAATTTTTTTAGGGCCAAGTCGGTCTAAAATGCGCAAAATGCTTTGTCGGAGTGTGGTGCCGCGCACAATGCTGTCGTCAATGACAATGAGGTTGTCGGTGCCGCGGCGTACAGAGCCGTAGGTGATGTCGTAGACATGCGCAACGAGGTCGTCGCGGGAGTCGTCTTGGGTGATGAAAGTCCGCAATTTGGCATCTTTAACGGCGATTTTTTCGGTGCGGGCCCTGCGTTTGACAATTTGGGCAATTGCCTCGGTGCTGGCACCGGCGCCAAGTGCTTGGATTTGTTTGATTTTATCTTGGTTGAGCGCTTCCTCAAGGCCTTTGATGAGGCCGTAAAAAGAAACCTCGGCGGTGTTCGGAATAAATGAAAAGACGCTGTTGTCGTAGTCGTGGCCAACACTTTCTAAGACGTCTTTTACGATGAGGCGCCCTAATGCTTTGCGTTCTTTGTAAATATCGGCATCTGAGCCGCGCGAGAAATAAATGCGTTCAAAAGAGCACTGCGTTAGTTGACGCGGTTTATTGATCAGGGTTTCTTTGACTTGGCCGTTTTTCTCGATGATGAGGGCATGGCCAGGCTGAAGCTCTTTGATGTCTTCCACTTTAAGGTTGAAAGCGGTTTGAATGACAGGGCGCTCTGAGGCCACTGCGCAAATCTCGTCGTCTTCGTACCAGAAAGCGGGCCGAATGCCGCTTGGGTCTCGGAGTACAAAAGCACTGCCGTGGCCCATGAGGCCTGCCATGGCGTAGCCGCCATCCCAGCGCTCAGAGGCTTTTTTGAGAATTTGGTCGATTTTGAGTTCGTCTTGGATACGGGAGTAGATATCGGTTTTGGCATAGCCCAGCGCTTTGTAGCGTTCGTAAAGTTCTTCGTTTTCGACATCCAAAAAATGACCTATTTTTTCCATGACCGTAACGGTGTCGGATTTTTCTTTGGGATGCTGCCCGATTTCGACCAATACGTCGAAGAGTTCATCGACGTTGGTGAGGTTGAAGTTACCAGCAACTACCAAATTGCGGGTCATCCAGTTGGACTGACGCAAAAACGGATGACAACTTTCTATGGAATTGCGTCCGTATGTCCCGTAGCGGAGGTGACCTAAAAATACCTCGCCGGTGAAGCCAACGTTTTTTTTAAGGTAAGCGACGTCCTTGAGATGTGCGGGGTTTTCGACGTAGATGGCCTTGAACTTGGTGTTGATTTGGTCAAAAATATCTTGCGTGGGATTCTTTTTAACCGAACGGGTGCGTGAGATATAGCGCTCACCGGGTTGCATATCGAGTTTGATGTTGGCAATGCCCGCACCGTCTTGGCCTCGGTTGTGCTGTTTTTCCATAAGGAGGTGCATCTTGTTGAGGCCCCAAAGTACAGATCCGTATTTGTCGAGGTAGTAGTCTAGTGGTTTTTTGAGCCTTAAAAGGGCGATGCCACACTCGTGTTTAATCGGATCACTCATGGAAATTTATTTGGTAGCAAAGGTAATTCTTTATTCGTAATTTTGTATGGTGAAAAGCCTGATTGTTACTTTTCTGATTCTCCTGCAACTCGCATTGCAAATAGGTGTCCCTATTCACAAGCACTTCTGTGAAATGGATGGTTCTTTTGCGTCTGTTTTCATCAAGGTAGACCACCAATGCGATGCGCCACACACCGATCTTCCACCATGTTGTCAGGAAGAACAAGCTAAAGACGACTGCTGCTCTGATGAAATACAGGTCGTCAAAACAAACTTAGATCAAATCAATTCATCATCGGAGGATTTCTTCTCAGAGATGAATCCTTTTATTGCCGACTTACCCAATGTTTTCGATTTCAAATATGTCGTTACCACCCCAACGCCTCAATGGCACGGTAAGCATTACAAGCGCCCACCTCCGCTGTGGCGATCCGGTCGGCAAATCCACACCTTACACCAGACTTGGCAAATATGATTGCGCATTCAATGCATCAATTGAATGTTTAATCCATATATTGTCTATGAAATACTTTTTGTTTTTGGGAAGTTTATTCATGCTTTCCACGCTTCAAGCCCAAATCAAGGGCGTGGTGCAAGGGGCAGACTCTCTGCAAACCAAACCACTTAAAAATGTTAAAATTACGCTGCTGCGTGCCGAGACCACTGTTTATTCCAACGAAGACGGCACCTTTGAAATCCTTTTGGGAAAGCAAAGCCCTGACACCTTATTGTTTGTAGCCAAGGGCTATCGCTCGGACCGCTTAGTGGTGACCCGCTCGGACCGTTTTGCTGCGCTCAATGTAGTGCTGGTTTCGGGGCAGTTGGTTCAGGATATTGTTGTAGCAGGTGCTAAAAATGCACACGGAATTTCCAAAATGAAGACGTTGCATGTCGAGGAGCTCACAAGTGCCGAATTCAGAAAAGCCGCTTGTTGTAATTTATCCGAATCTTTTGAAACCAATGCCACTGTAGATGTCAGTATGTCTGATGCTGTTTCTGGAGCAAAAAAAATACAATTGTTGGGGCTCGATGCCGCTTACACGCAATTGCAATTTGAAAATATCCCTATTTTGCGTGGCCTCGAGAGCACCCATGGCATCAGCGTTATTCCGGGCACTTGGCTAGAGTCCATACAAATTACCAAAGGCACTGGTTCGGTGGTGAATGGCTATGAATCCATGGCGGGTTTGTTGAATTTTGAATTTAAGAAACCCAAAGACCTCCCGCGCATGGGGCTCAATGTATATCAAAACCGCTTTGGCCGCTCCGAGCTCAATTTGCAGGGTGGCCAGCGGCTCTCTGAGCGCTGGCACATGGGCTTGTTTGCCTCGGGCGCAGCCATTTACGGCCAACAAGACCACAACCAGGACGGTTTTAGGGACCAGGCGCTGTCCAATACGATTAATTTACTGCAGCGTTTCAGTTACCAAGGCCCCAAAATGGAGGCGCAATTCGGTTTACAGGCCTACACCGATGACAAAACAGGTGGTCAGCTCACTTTTAGTAAACAAACACCTGAAGGATACGGGATGACCTTGAATAGCCAACACCTCTCGGTTTTTTCAAAAACCGGTTTTTTTGGCAAAAAACCCGCCCAAAGTTTGGGAATCATCACGCAACTGAAAGCCCAAGATGTGAACGGCTTTTATGGCCTCCGCAACTTTCAGGGCAAAGAACGACGCCTTTACATCAATGCCATTTATGACGACATCATTGGTAATTCAGACCATAAAATCAAGGCGGGAGCAAGTTTTTTGGCGCTGCGGATCTTGCAATATGCTGGTCAGCCTTCGGGCGCAGCACAGCTGGGGCTGACGCGTACTGAGATCGTACCGGGCGTATTTGCCGAGTATACCTACTCGGGCAACCGCCTCTCGGCGGTTGTAGGTGCGCGCTATGACCAACACAACCTGGCTGGCGGCCAATTTTCACCACGCGCGCACCTCAAATACGCCCTCAGCCCCCAACTCGACCTCAGACTTACAGCGGGTCGCGCTTGGCGCATGCCCAATTTTGTCGTTGACAACCTGTCTTTGCTAGCGAGTTCAAAAACATGGATAGCGAATCAGACCTTGCAGCCAGAAATCTCCTGGAATATAGGCGCCTCGTTGGTGCAGGGTTTCAGTTTCAAAAAACGCAAAGGAACCATCAGTATAGATGCCTACCATACGCGTTTTACGCAACAACTTGTCGCCGACCGCGATTCGATTTTCGATATGGTCATTTTTAAAAACCTAGCCGATCATTCAGTTGCCACCGTGATTCAGACCGAATTTGCCTATGAAGTTTTGCGCGGCTTTGATGTGCGCTTGGCCTATAAATTTCAAGACGTGCGCGCGCTGTACAACGGCCAGCTTCAAAATCAAGTTTTGTTGCCGCGCCAACGCTATTTTGCAAATTTGGCGTATCAGACCCGCAACAAACATTGGCAATACGACCTTACGTATTCGCGCTACAGCGCTGTTCGTTTGCCGCATCATGGCCACAGCATACCATGGGCGCTGCTCAATGCGCAACTTACACGGAACTTCAAGCAGCTCGAATGTTACCTCGGTGGTGAAAACCTTCTCAACTTTACGCAGCATGCGCCAATTATAGATGCAAGCAATCCATTTGGATCTTCTTTTGACGCCACTCAAATTTGGGCGCCAATTATGGGTTGGAATGCGTACTTTGGCTTGCGCTATACGTTCAAATAATTTGAATAATGAATCAAAATCTATTAAAAATGAAAAATATCATCTTACTCTTTTTACTCTCCCTAAGTGCCACCTTTTATGCGCAAAAAGCTTCGGTCATTTCTATTCAATCTAACGCCCAATGCGGCGATTGCCAAGAACGTATAGAAACAGCACTCAATCAAAGCAAAGGCGTAATCTACGCCGAACTCAATATGGAAACCAAGGTGGTGGAAATTAAATACAATCGCAAGAAAACGGATGTTGCTACGCTCAAAAAAGTGCTAAACGCAATCGGCTACGACGCCGATGACCAAAAGGCAGATGCAACAGCTCAAAAGGCATTGCCACTTTGCTGTCAGCCAGGGGGTCATTGATTAGATTCGCCTAAATGACGGTTGCCAAAGGCATAGCCCAAACTGACGCCGGCACTCGGGAAAACTCCGAAATTGCGCAGCAAGTTGAGTTGTGTTGAGGCGCTTGCCAATAAACCAAAACGGGTGTAGTAGCTCAGCTTTACACCAGCTGTAGCGTTGTAGCGCAGGCGCTGATCTTCTGCCGGATTGTTACTCATGACAAGTCCTAGACCCAAAGGATTGACAAAGCCAGATAAGTCGAATCGGTAAGCTACTGGGTAATGATATGCCACGCCCTCCGGAATTAGTGCCGTGAGCAAGCCAACAGCCAACGAACCAAAAAAGTCGCTGATGGTATATGAATTTTGCGTCAAAAAACTTGTCACAGGTCCAACGGCATAGAGGCTCATGGGCAAATGAAGATAGCCTTCGTAGTCACTGAGACCACAAATTTGATAGTTGTACAAAACACTCCAATGGGAATTGATATGCAATTCCCCATTTAGACCCAATACAGGGGTAAATTGTTTTTGATATAAATTGGTGCCAAGAACCACGTTAAGGTCTAATTTGGAATAATCTGATTGCCCAAAAACGCAACATGGCAAACTCATTATGAAATAGAAAAGAAATTTTTTAATCATTACCTTTCGATTTTATAAGACAAGCCGATGCCAATAACCGATTTGAATTGGGTGCGAGGCCCAATATTGCCATTGGCATCGGTGATTTTGATATCGTCGTCGTAAATAAGGTTCCATTGGGCCGATGCTGAAACCAACGAATTGACCCGAAAAAGCAAAAGCAATTCAGCGTTGACATCGATGTTTTGCGGGTTGTTCAGGTAGTTGCTAAACAACTCTAGTTTGGATTTCATTTCAATGTTTTTGGCCAAGGGCCGATTGAACTTCATTTTAAGGTAGGCGCCATATTCCTGGCGATATCGCATTCCGGGCTCTACTCCAAAAGAACCTTTGGCACTCAATGAGTCGTCGAGTACAAAAGTTGATTTGATCGCAATAGACGAAAAGAAAAAGTTAAAGTTATCCGATTTTCTAAAATCGGCGCCAAGCGCTAGATTGAGGTAGCCGGGCGCCATGAATCTAGAAACAGGGATAGAATCGTTAGGGTAGGCGTAGCCATTGATGCTTTGGGTGCGGAACGTAGACGCAAAAGTCAGGAAGAATCCTTTGGAAAGCTGCATACCAAAAGTGCTAGACAATTCCAGGCGGTCGTCGGTTTTTTGGGCACCAATTCCTTTGTTGTCAAAGTACTTGATGCCGCCCAGCGCAAAACTGACGTCGTTGGTCCATTTGATGTTTTCACGGGTGTAGTATGCGGAGGCATTTGCTGAGCCGATTATGGAGATGTTGTTGCGCCCACCGGCGTTCCAATTGACAAAAGAGGTTTGGGTCCCGCTCAAGGAATACAAAGATTTGAACTTCCAATAAGAGGTAGAATCTTGGGCCCAAGCAAAATGCTGTAGCAAGAGGCCAAACAATAGTGTCAAAAATGTGTTCCTTTGTAATCCAAACATTTCGTTAGCAAAAATAATGCGTTTTCTAAGCTTTCTCTTCGTGTATCTACCGATTCTTTCAACATTCATTTATGCACAAAATCCGATAGATTATCGTTTATCAACGAATTGGGCCGCCTTACCTAATCAATTGCCAGCAGGTATAGCTAAACGCTGTACCGACACAAGTCTGTGGGCAAAAGCAGATGTATTCTATGTATATCCAACACTTAATATTGAAAATACCGATAAACGTTGGAATGTGCCCCTCGACGACAGCAAGCAACTCAAAAAGATCATAGAATCCGCACTGCCTTATCAAGGCAGCGCCTTTGTAGAAGCAGGAAGGTTTTATTGCCCGTTGTACCGATCTGCACATGTACGCTCTTATTATGTTTCTGATCCAGTTGGTAAGGCCGCACTTGAATTGGCCTATGCCGACGTGCGAGCTGCTTTTTTGTATTACCTCGAACACCACAACAACGGCCGCCCCATTATTTTGGCAGGTCACAGCCAAGGCAGTACACATTGCGGCTTGCTGCTCCAAGAGTTTTTTGACGGCAAATCATTGCAAAAACAATTGGTCATTGCTTACCTTCCCGGTATTGGTATTCTTCCTTCCGACCTGAAGCAAATCCCATTACTCACTACGCCAACGCAAACCGGAGGCTATGTAACTTGGAATACGTTTAAAAAACGCATCGATAAAAAAGCTTATGAAATGTGGTATAAGGGCAAGGCGGTCGTCAATCCTGTAACTTGGACGCTCGCTAAAGAAGCGCCAAAGGATGCGCATAAGGGATTGCTCTATTTCGATGAAAAAATATACACTGGGCTTTTCCAAACGCATTTAATTGACGGTGCAATTTGGATAGACAGGTTCCGGGGCAAGTTTGTTTTGATGACCCTCATGATGCGAAATTACCATATCGGGGATATTAATTTGTTTTGGCAAGATATTAGAGAGAATGCGAAATTACGCGTTCAAAATTTCCCTGAAAATAAGTAACTTTGTAGACCCAAAATCGACAACAAATATGACACCTTTTGAAAGACGCCATATCGGCCCAGGAGTAACCGAAGAAAAAGCAATGTTGGCAGCAGTAGGCGTAGATTCACTCGCTACGCTCGTCGACCGCACTATTCCTGCTCAAATTCGCCTTAACAGAGAATTGCGCATCGACGGCGCCCTATCAGAACAGGCTTATTTAGAGCATATTAATGCTCTTGGCGCTCAAAACAAAGTGAATAAATCTTTCATCGGTTTGGGTTACCACGAAACCATCGTGCCGTCGGTTATTTTGCGCAATGTTCTAGAAAATCCCGGATGGTACACTGCTTACACGCCTTATCAGGCAGAAATTGCCCAGGGTCGCCTAGAAGCTTTGCTTAACTTCCAAACAATGGTCATTGAGCTCACCGGCATGACCATCGCTAATGCGTCGCTGCTCGACGAAGCTACTGCCGCAGCAGAGGCCCTTATTATGTTCTATAACTCGCGTAGTCGAGCCGATATCCAAGCGGGTCGTAACAAATTTTTTGTCGATCAAAATGCTTTGCCTCAAAGTATCGATGTCATGACCGGTCGCGCCTTAAATTTAGGTATTGAGCTCGTTGTTGGCGACGTCGCTACTTTTGCGCCAGACGCTGCTTATTTCGGTGTTTTTGTACAATACCCAAATGCCAAAGGTCACATCCAAGACTGGAGTGCCGCCATTGCCAGCTGGAAAGCTGCTGGCATTCAAGTTGCAGTCGGCGCCGATTTACTCTCACTTGTACTCTTGAAATCTCCAGGTAGTATGGGCGCTGACGTTGTGGTGGGCTCTGCCCAGCGTTTTGGGGTGCCAATGGGCTACGGCGGTCCACACGCCGCTTTCTTTGCTACCAAAGAAGACTACAAACGCAACTTGCCTGGCCGCATTATCGGGGTTTCCAAAGACGCCGATGATAACCAAGCCTTGCGCATGGCTTTGCAAACCCGCGAACAACACATCAAACGCGACAAAGCCACCTCCAATATTTGTACTGCTCAGGCGCTATTGGCGGTTATGGCCTCTATGTATGCAGTTTATCATGGCCCAGATGGCATTCGCAGTATTGCTACATACGTTCATCAGTTGGCAAGTTGTGCAGCCGCTGGCCTACAAAAAGCAGGTATTTCCATCGGTTCGGCTCACTTTTTTGACACCGTTCACGTCCAAGGTGTAGACTGCGCAACTATTCGCAGCAAGGCAGAAGCTGCCGGCCTGAATTTCCATTACATTTCTGACAATGAACTTAGCATTTCATTCGGTGAACCGCATACAACTGTAGATTTGCAGGCTGTTTTAGCCGTTTTTGGTGCGGAAGCTCAAAACGCCCAAACATCAATTCCTAGTGCACTACAACGCACCGAACCTGTACTTTCGCACCCTGTTTTCAATTCTTATCATTCTGAGTCGCGCATGATGCGCTACCTCAAGCGTTTGGAGAACAAAGACCTTTCTTTGGTACACTCCATGATTCCGCTTGGTTCTTGCACCATGAAACTCAATGCAGCCTCTGAAATGATGGCCGTAACGAACCCGCAGTTTGCCAACATGCACCCGTTTGCACCCCTAGACCAAGCTGCTGGTTACCACGCCATGTTTACGCAATTAGCCAAAGATCTTTGCGAGGCCACAGGTTTTGCAGCAGTCTCGTTGCAACCCAACTCTGGTGCACAAGGCGAATACGCTGGTCTAATGGTCATCAAAGCTTACCATGAGTCCAGAGGTGATTTCCAACGCAAAAAAATGATCATTCCGTCGTCTGCGCACGGCACTAATCCTGCTTCTGCCGTCATGGCAGGTTTCGAAGTTGTGGTAACGGGCTGTGACGAAAACGGTAACATCGACATCGAAGAATTGCGCACTGTGGCCATTGAACTCAATGATGTTCTAGCAGGCATCATGGTGACGTATCCATCTACGCACGGTGTTTATGAAGAGGGCATCATCGAAATCACCAGCATCATTCACGCCAACGGCGGTCAGGTCTACATGGATGGCGCCAACATGAACGCCCAAGTTGGTCTTACCAACCCTGGTAATATCGGTGCCGACGTCTGTCACCTCAACTTGCACAAAACCTTTGCTATTCCACACGGTGGCGGTGGCCCAGGAATGGGCCCAATTGGCGTGGTTGCACACTTAGCACCGTTCTTACCGAGTAATCCGCTCGTCAAAACTGGCGGAGAGCAACCGATTCACGCCATTTCTGCCGCGCCTTATGGTTCTGCCCTTATCTTGACAATTTCTTACGCCTATATCAAAATGCTCGGCGCCGAAGGCTTACGCCGCTCTACCGAATTGGCCATTTTGAACGCCAATTACATTGCCGCACGCCTCAAAGGCCACTACGATATTCTATATACCGGAGCGAACGGAACTGTAGCCCACGAAATGATTCTCGATTGTCGCGACTTCAAGAAAAATGCAGATGTAGAAGTAGCCGACATGGCCAAGCGCCTCATTGACTTCGGTTTCCATGCGCCAACGGTCTCTTTCCCAGTGGCTGGCACCCTTATGATTGAGCCAACCGAATCCGAAGACAAAGAAGAACTCGATCGTTTTTGCGATGCCATGATCAAAATCCGCGAAGAAATTCGCGAAATTGAAAATGGCCATGCCGATAAAGTCAATAATTTACTCAAAAATGCACCGCATACTGCGGATTGTATTATCAATAAAAATTGGACTTACCCATATGCGCCGCAAGAGGCAGCTTATCCGCTGCCTTATTTACTTGATGCGAAATATTGGGCTCCAGTTCGCCGCGTAGACAACGCCTACGGCGATCGCAATTTAGTATGTAGCTGTCCAAGTGTAGAAAGCTATGCAAACGTTCAATAACAAATGAAATTAGATATTCTTGCTTTTGGTGCCCACCCCGACGACGTTGAACTCTCTGTGGCGGGCACCTTATTGCACTACGCTCATCAAGGCAAGCATATCGGTATTATTGACCTTACCGAAGGCGAACTTGGCACCAGGGGCAGTGTTGAAAGCCGTTACGAAGAAGCGAGCGCTGCAGCTCAAATTCTTGGTATTCAGTACCGCACCAACCTGCGCTTACCCGATGGTTTCTTCGAAAACAACCAAGCAGCCAAACTTAAAATCATCGAGCAGGTCCGCTTGCACAAACCAGAAATAGTGCTAGCCAATGCCCTCCATGACCGCCATCCAGACCATGCCAGAGCCGGCCAGCTTGTTGCTGAAGCTTGTTTTCTAGCGGGTTTGCGCAAAATTCATACGACGCATCAAGGCCAAGAACAAACTGCTTACCGTCCTCGCTTAGTGTTGCATTACATCCAAGATTACCATCAGATTCCTTCTTTTGTACAGGACGTCAGCCCTTATGTGAATCAAAAAATTGAAGCCATCAAAGCCTACAAAACACAGTTTTTTGATCCAAACTCCGCCGAACCAAACACGCCTATCTCTGGTGAGTTCTTCTTCGACTTTTTAAAAGGCCGAATGCTCGAAATGGGCAGGCCAGCTGGCTATAATTATGCCGAGGGTTTCGTGGTCAACCGTTGGTTTGGTGTTCAAGACATTTTTAAACTAGACTAAAAACCGTCTGCGAACATAATAAAAACTTGTTCCGATAGCAACGCCTATTGCATTTGCTACAATATCCCAGCCCGACACCTCTCTTCCTGGCACAAACCCCTGAAGCCATTCCATCAGTACACCCCATCCAATCAAAAATAAAAGGATAAATGTCGTATGCCATTTGGACCTAAATCCAAACACCAAAAATGTATTGAGGCTAAGAATACCATATCCAATAAAATGACCAACCTTATCGTTGAGCTGCACATTGACACCGCCTTGTGGGCTTTTTAAAGAAAAATAAACAATAACCAATAACTCGAGTGCCAATAGGACGCGCAGTAATTTTTGGATATTACTCATAAAGTAAAGTTTTGTCTTTTAGGGTGGCGGGCCGCCCTTCGGTCATCCATTTTGGAGCGGGTGCATCCATTAGATAGTGATCGAAAAATTGACGCATGCGTATCGATAAATCGTATTTGTTGGCCAATTTAGTGAGGTTGTGGTCGTCTTCGTTGTAGTTGAGCATCCAACAAGGCTTTCCAAGTCTGCGCAGCCCATTGTAGAGTTCAATTCCCTGATACCACGGTACGGCGCCGTCTTTGTCGTTGGCCATAATCAGCAGCGGTGTTTGTACTTTGGGCAAATGGAACAAAGGTGAATTTTCGATGTATAACTCAGGTTTTCCCCAAATAGTCGCACCAATTCGGCTTTGTGTGCTCTCGTACTGAAATTGTCTGTTTAGGCCGCTGCCCCAGCGGATGCCGCCATAGGCCGAAAACATATTACTCACAGGGGCGCCTGCCATGGCTGCGGCAAAGCGCGGGGTCATCGTAATGAGCATGGCACTTTGGTAACCACCCCAGCTTTGTCCTTGAAGCCCCATTCGTTTTTCGTCAACCGGGAAGTTCTTGATGAGGTAGTCTGCAGCACTCATGATGCTGTTATAGGCACCTTGTGCTGGCTTGCCCGGTTTGTAGCGAATATCTGGAATAAAAACCAAGTAGCCGCCGCTCGCGTATTCCGTTGGATTGATGATACTCGCCGAGGGTTTTGGTGCTTGGTAGTTGTGTAGGTTATCCGAATTGAGTTCGTAGTAATAGAATAACAACGGATATTTTTTGTTGGGATCGTAGTTTTCAGGTTTGTATAGCAAGCCTTCTAATTGTTGCCCATCGTAGGCCTTCCATTTTACCGTTTCTACTGTTACCCAATTATAGTTGCTTTGTTGCGGATTGGCCACGGAAAGACGCTGCGCGTTGTCGTAATTGTGGTCAGCGGGGAGCAACCAAAGGTCAGGGTAGGTACCGACGTTCATTTGTCTGAGCGTAAATGTATTTGCATTTTTAGCTTTATGTACCCCAGCTATTCTTTTTGGAATTTCGAAAATTAGATTCATTCCATTTGAACCATAGAGATAGAAGATTTCATTTTTATTTGCTTTGCGCAAACCGATAAAATAACCGTCTTGCAAGTCTATAAATGCGGAGTCGAGGTGGTTGCGTTCAAAGCGCAGTTCGATTTGTTCTAGGGTAGCGCGTTCATTTGTTAGACTTTTCAATGATTTAGTAGCAATGTCATAGCGCCAAATATCAAATTGAGACTGAAAACAAACTTCTTTAGCATTTTTTGTAAAGCCTAAAAAACCTACAGGCCCGGCCTCCATGGGTTGCCCATTGAGGTCCTCTTGCCAAACGATGTCTTTTCGACTGCAATTCATACAGGTATGCTGTTGCTTTTCGATGTCGAGCAGCATCCATTTTTGGCCCTCAGCAAGGTAATATGCGAAGTAGCGACCATCGGCAGAAAGTTCGCTTGCAGTTGACCACCCTTTGCCCAACAGTACAGTTTTGCCGCTCTGCAAATCAATGCGGTAATAATCGCTTTTGGAAGGTGCTTTCCATTGGGCTTCAATTAAGTACGGTTCCGGATTGCGTGCGATGAGAAAAGGTGCCTTCATTTGCTTGTCGATATTGACGCGCAAAGTATCGTTTTCAAGCGCCATCAAGCGTTCGGTCTGTAAGTGATAAACGTGTAAGGTGCCCCTTTTGAGGTCTTGGTCTTTTTTGAGGAGTTGTTGCGGTTGAATTTCTAAATCTAGGTAGTGCCAGATGTCTAAATTCACTTTTTCGCGTTCTAGTAAAGTGTCTTTTAGTACTTTTTCGCGTGGTACGGTTGCAAAATAGAGCAGCTGGCTGTCATCGCTAAAAGTTGGTTTGCGGCCAGATGCAAGTGCTTGGTTCCTGCCGTCTGAACTCAGGTCAAAATCTGTGGAGTCTCCGAAATTGGAGGTTTTCAGAAGCGCTAAGTCAAAAAGCGTCAGTTGTAAATTTTTGATCTTTGCGGTATCGGAACTGTATAAAAAAACAAGTTGTTGGTTGTTTGGGCTCCAGGTAAGGTCAGATATCAAGGGTTGGGCTTCAAATTCCTTGAGTAATTTGAGATCAGCAGTTTGGTAGATGCGCACTTGCATTGAATCTAATTTCACCTTGCGCTGTTTGACAACTGCAATTTTAGAACCATCAGGGCTTAAGGCAAGTTGGGTAATGCTGTCCACGTATGGAAAATTATTTTGACCAGCGGTATACACCACCAAACGGTTGCCTTCCGTTTTGAATGGATTGGTTTTTGGCGCAGGCGCAGGTTTTCTCCAAAAGCAGTATTTCTCCCATTTTTTGGGCTCAACTTTTTCTATTTTGTTTGGTGTTGCTTCCTGCAAGAAAGCCAAAACAGGTGCTTCTTCTGCTTGTTGTACTTGTTTGAGTTTATCGAACTTGAAAAGGGTGTCTTGGTCCAAATGGTAAATGAATAAGGAATCTTTGGGCCATTTCTTTTTATCGACTTTGTCGAGTTCAAGCTTGCGCAAGCTGTCGTAGTCGGGGCTGAGTTTCCAAGCAACATAGCTCTCGTCATTGGCGAGCAATGCACCACTAGCACGTTCAATAGAGTCGTGTTTTTGAGTGGCTACATAGTAGAAATGCAAGACAGGGTTTGCTCTTAATACGGTGAGTTCGTAGCTTATAATTTCGCCATTTCTCGAAATTTGTTCTTTTTCAAGTCGTTTCCAGGTGTCATACGCTTTGAAGTCGAGTGCTGGTTTTTGTGCAAGTAATGTCGTGCAATTAGCAAGTAAAAAAAGGAGGGTAAAATATTTCATCTTTTTGTTTTGTGAAAAGAAACCAAATAAACACCGGTAAAAATAAAGAACATATATAAAAGCCGTTCGACTGTTATCGTATGGGTATAGTTATCGGCCCAGCCCAATGCTGCAAATAAGACGGTAAAAAGAATCACCATAATGGGTTGGGTGTAAATATAGGCCGCAGAAACGGTGGCGCTGACATATTTGAGCCCAAAGATGGTCAGTAAATAAGTCAGGAAAGTGACGCCTACAATGACGTAAATAATTTTATACCAAACACTTGACGGAAAGACCGAAAAATCTACTTGAGCTAGTTGGTTCCAAGTAGGAGGGAAGAGCAATAAAAGTAAAAAGCCAATACTAAAAACGTAGGTGATTACTTGTAGCGGACTGTATTTTAGCAAAAGTGGTTTAGAGAGTACCAAATAAAATGCATAACTGAGCGCATTGATCAATAAAAATAAATCGCCCAATGAGGATGTACCGGCCGTGTGGCCTGAACTTAGTGTGAGCAGTATAGCACCGATTGCCCCTATCAATACCCCAATGCCATTGGTGGCATTCAATTTATCCTTGGAAAACAATACTGCCAAAATAAAAACCATCAACGGATTGAGTGCCATAATGATGCCTGCGTTGAGTGCAGACGATAAATTGAGTCCATGAAAAAAGAAAAGCTGATTAATGGCTACCCCAAAAAGGCCGGCTGCCGCAAAGCGCCAATAATCGGAGCGGTCAACGGGCTTCCGTTTTTGAAAGAGCAAAAGCAACCAAAACAAAGCTACAGCACCGCTGACGCGCAATAAAATAAAGGTGGTGGGGTCTAAATACTGCGGCATTACGCCTTTGGCCAAGACGTGGTTGGCACCGTAAAGCAGATTGACGACGAGCAGGGCGATATGCGCCTGGATTATTTGCGTTTTTGACACAGCGTAAAGGTAGTTATTCTGTATCTTTGTTTGGTGCATTTGGTCCACCTACATTTAGTCAATTACAAGAATTACCCCGACCTCGAGCTCGACTTCGTGCCGGGCATCAACGGCATTGTAGGTGCAAATGGCGCTGGAAAAACAAATATCCTAGACGCGGTGTACCACCTCAGTATGTGCAAGAGCTACCTGAATGCCAATGACCGCCATAACTTACGCTTCGAGCAGTCCTTTTTTTCAATTGTTGGTCAATGGCAACTCGATCAAAAACAACACGATGTTCAAGTCGCTTACAAAGCAGGTGTCAAAAAGCAAGTCAAATGGAACAAAAAAGCCTATGATAAGCTCACTACACATATTGGCAAGCTTCCAGTTGTATTCATCTCACCCTACGACGGCGACCTTATCGCAGAAGGCTCTGAATTGCGCCGCAAATGGATGGACGGCATTTTATCGCAACTCGACAAAAGATACCTCGACGAAATACAGCGCTACGCCCGCTTGCTTGAGCAACGCCATGCGCTGTTGCGCAACATGCACGAACACCGCTTGTTTGATCCTGACGCCATTGAAGTTTGGGATGCCCAACTGATTCCCTGCGGCCAATACATTTATGCGCAGCGCAAGGCATTTTTGGCCGAATTCATCCCGGTATTCAAGCGTTTTTATACCGAAATTGGCCAAAATGCGGAAGAAGTTGACATCAGCTACCGCTCCCAACTTGCCGATGCAGATTTTGCTACACTTTTACAAGAATCATCTAAAAAAGATGCCTTCACGCAATACACCAACGTCGGCGTACACAAAGACGACCTCTTATTCAGCATCAAAGGGCATCCTGTCAAAAAATTTGGCTCGCAGGGTCAGCAAAAATCATTTATAATTGCGCTGCGCCTTTCTCAGTTCGATTGGCTCAAACAGCATACAGGTCAAAAACCCGTTTTGCTTTTGGACGATATTTTTGATAAACTAGACAACCAACGCGTGGAGCGCCTCATTGCACTAGTGAGCGCAGATTACTTTGGTCAGGTGCTTATTACAGATACCGACCCTAACCGGATGAAAGCCTTATTTGCGCAGCTACCCGGCCAGACTCAACTTTTGCAAATTACCAACCAACAAGCCCTGCCACTATGAGTACAGACAATAAAAGACAAAACGAAGAGCAGCCGCTAGGTGCGCTTGTCGGTAAAATTTTGAAAGCTTACGGCCTCCAAGACAAAATGAAGTCCTTTGATCTCATTGCCGCTTGGCCCGAACTAATGGGCCCTGCTGTTGCACAGCGAACCACAGACATCCGCATCGAAAACAACATCCTTTATCTCAAAATTGACTCGAGTGTCATGCGCGACGAACTCTTTCATGGCAAACAAATCATCATTGAGCGCTGCAATCAGTTTGCCGGTGAAGCGCTCATCCGAGACATCTGGTTCAATTAAGTTTTTAACTTTGTCATATTAATTCATCATTCCTATGTCAAACGCATTTTTTAAGGTCCCTGTTGCCATCAACGAACCCGTCAAATCTTACGCACCTGGTTCGCCAGAGCGCGCTTCGCTTTTAACCAAATACCACCAATTCAAGGACCGCAGCCCTATCGATGTACCTATGTATATCGGTGCTCAAAAAGTAACGACTTCCAACAAGAAGCCCCTCACCATGCCCCACGATCACCAGCACGTATTGGGTCATTACAATCAAGGCGATGCCTCGCATGTGGCGGCGGCAATTGACGCCGCTTTGGCCGCAAAATCCGCATGGTCTGCGCTCCCATGGCAAGACCGCGCAGCGGTTTTCTTGCGCGCTGCAGATTTGCTTGCCGGCCCCTTCCGTGACCGCATGAACGCTGCCACCATGTTAGCACAGTCCAAAAATGTGTTTCAGACCGAAATCGACGCTGCCTGCGAACTCATCGATTTTTTCCGTTTCAATGTCCAATACATGACCCAAATCTACAAGGAGCAGCCCGAGTCTTTACCTGGTATGTGGAATCGCTTGGAATACCGTCCGCTGGAGGGTTTTGTTTTTGCACTCACACCTTTTAATTTTACCTCTATTGCTGCCAATTTATCTGCTGCCCCCGCCATGATGGGCAATGTGGTGGTTTGGAAACCGGCCGAAACCCAAATTTACTCTGCACAAGTTATCATGGAGCTTTTTGAAGCTGCTGGCTTGCCGGCTGGAGTCATCAACATGGTAACCGTGAGCGGTCAGGTTGCAGGCGATGTCATTTTTTCACACAAAGAATTTGCTGGCATCCATTTTACAGGTTCCACAGATGTATTTCGTCAGCTTTGGAAAAACATCGCTCAAAACATCGAAAATTACCGTTCATATCCGCGTATTGTCGGCGAAACCGGCGGCAAAGATTTCGTTATGGTTCACAACAGCGCAAACCCTGCAGAGGTAGCTACTGCGCTTTCTCGTGGTGCTTTTGAATTCCAAGGCCAAAAGTGCTCGGCAGCCTCACGTGCCTATGTACCAGAAAGTCTTTGGCCTGCGGTTAAAGAGATTTTGATCGCACAAGTGAGTTCTTTCAAACAAGGCACCCCAGAAGACACCTCCAATTTTATCAATGCCGTGATCAGTGAGCGCGCTTTTGATAGAATTGCCGCTTACATCGATTACGTTAAAGCGCAGTCAGATGCCCAAATCATTACCGGCGGCACCTACGACAAATCCGTGGGGTATTACATTGCACCTACCACGGTGGTCACCACCAATCCAAAATTCCGCACCTTGGTTGAAGAAATTTTTGGCCCTGTGCTCACCATTTACGTTTATCCAGATGCACAATACGCAGAAACGCTAGGGCTCGTAGACCAAACTTCTGAGTACGCCCTAACAGGTTCAATTATTGCCACAGATCGCTACGCCATACAACTTGCCAATGAAAAGTTAATGAACGCAGCCGGTAATTTCTACATCAACGACAAACCTACGGGTGCAGTCGTTGGGCAGCAACCATTCGGAGGCGCACGCGGTTCGGGTACCAACGACAAAGCAGGTGCCGCCATGAACCTCATGCGTTGGGTTTCGGCTCGCACCATCAAAGAAACGTTTGTGCCACCAGCTGATTACCGTTATCCATTCTTAGGTTGATTAAAGTTCATATGCGTTCGGGACTACTCATTTGCTTTTTGACCCTCACTTCTTTCATGGTTAAAGCGCAATGGTGTTGGTCTTTACAGGCCGAGGTTGGCGCCAACAAACAAGAAATTCAAAGTGCCTACCAGCTGGCTCAACAGCCTTTTGATCCACAAGCTTTTTGGCGGGCTACTGCAGGCGGCGAACTCCAAGTCGGATACACCGTTGCCAAAGTGCTGACGGCTTATAGCGGTTTGGGATATGCCCACCAAAACTTAGCGTATCAAAGCACAGAGTGGGCCACTAACGACGCCGGCACTTCGTTTTTGTTGCTTTGCAACAAAACGGCAAACGGTGAATTACTCACCTTGCCGCTTGGGCTCGATCTCAAAATACTGAGCGTACACTTTGGAGGTGGCATGCAATACCGTTATCGGGTTCAGGGATCCATGCAAAAAGATTTTTATGCTTTTTATCCGGGCGCACCATCCACCAATTTACTCAGTACCGAAATTGGTCCCAATACCCAAGCTAAATTTGATATGGGCTATTTTGCTTATTTTCAATGGAACCCTATCAAAAGATTGGGTATCAGAGCGAGCGCCTATAGAGGTTTTCGTGACTTAAGTAACGGCGTTGAAGTAGGTGCCTACAACGAATGGCAGCAGCTTTTCAATCAAGAGTCTTTTAGCATCAAGAACTTACAATTCAATATTGGGCTAAACTTTCGTTTATCCGAATAATTTGTCTGTCATGAAGTACTTTTTAATTGTGTGTTTATTTGGTTTGCTATCGTCATTAGCCAAGCCAAAACCTACCGATTCGAAATTTGATCTGCAAGTTACTGTCAGGACCGCAATATCAATATCAAAATGGTGTATTAAAGACTGTTTTGAATTCGGTCTAAAATTTCCTCAATTTGATAGAGGAGCGGTCTTCCGTCGTTCTCGATGACATACGGTGTGAGCACTTTTTTTTGGTCATCTGTCCATTGCTGTGCTATTCTATCGCGTATTTCTTTTGGTGTGAGGAAATCTCTTTTAACGACTCTTTGAATGCGCAATTCCTCGGGTGCAACCACCAAGATAGTCGCCGCGAACTGTTGATAGGTGCCGGTTTCAAATAAGATGGCGGCCTCATTGAAAACCATACTTGTGGGCTGTTGGCTTGCCCATTGTTGAAATGCTTCCCGCACCAATGGATGCACAAACCCAGAAACTTGGTTTTTCAAATCGGGCTCTGCAAAGAGCCTTTGGGCCAAATAGGCTGTCTGAAATACACCGTTTTCATACACATTTTCACCAATGAGTGCCCTCATTTTTTCTTTGAGCCCTGCATGTGTTTGGTATAATTTTTTGGCCTCGCTATCCGAATAAAAAACAGGATAGCCCATGTGTTCGAGTACCTTGGCAATACTTGTTTTGCCCGCACCTATCCCCCCGGTGAGTCCAATATGAATCATGCCCCGAATTTAGGCAAAGAAAATTGTAAATTTGCAGCATGTCTCAAAAAGAATGGTTTGCAAGCTGGTTTGACTCACCTTATTATCATTTGTTGTATCAACACCGCGATGACAACGAAGCCAAACAGTTTATTGGCCACCTTATTGAGGTACTTCATTTGCCTCAAGGAGTAAAAGTGCTCGATTTAGCTTGTGGCAAAGGGCGCCATTCCATCACGCTTGCTCAAATGGGCTATAACGTAACAGGTGCTGACCTTGCGGCAAACAGCATTGCAAGTGCCGAGCAAACCAGTGCAGCCTTACCGCTTGATGAGCTCCGTTTTTTGGTACACGATATGCGTCAGCCCATACCGGGCGCAACATTCAAAGCCGTTTTTAATTTATTTACCAGTTTTGGTTATTTTGATACCCTTCAAGAAAATCAAGCGGTATGCGCAGCAATTGCACAAATGCTTGAGCCAAACGGCTTATTAATCATAGATTTTTTGAATGCCAATAAAGTCATTTCCAACCTAGTCAAGGAAGATACGGTCCAAAGAAACGACGTTTCCTTTTCTATTGAAAGATGGCACGACGACACGCATATTTACAAAAAAATAAAGATATCAGATCTAGACAACAACGCCGAGATTGGCACTTTTGTAGAACGCGTACAAGCGTTGCGTTTGGCTGATTTCCAAGCCCTTTTGGCAAATCATTTTGATGTAGTGTCTTCTTATGGTTCTTATGACTTAGCGCCATTTGATGCCGCCTCTAGCGACCGTCTCATTTTAATTGCAAAAAAGAAAGCATGAATTTTTATATCATAGAATTGGTTTTGTTACTATCGGTCGTGGTTGGTGGTGTTTTGGTGAGCACACTCAATGCGACCAATAAGAATCAGTATATCAAGCTTGCATTGGCTTTTAGCGGTGGGTTTTTATTAGCCGTTATTTTTCAGCATTTACTGCCTGAACTTTATGGCGCGCATAATGGGCCTGCGTATGACCACAACTTGGCTCTCCCGGTTTTGGAGGTTGGCGTTTACATCTTGCTTGGCTTTTTAGTGCAGCTTGTTTTGGAGTATTTTTCTGGTGGTATTGAACACGGACATGTGCATGTGCACCAAGGCCAAGCAATGCCCTGGACGCTATTCATTTCGCTTTCAGTGCATTCGGTAATCGAAGGTATTCCCTTAGGCAATATGTTACAATTGGGGCTTGACAACCAAACAATCCCTTACAATGCAAGTTTTTTTTGGGGAATTGTTTTTCATCAAATTCCAGTTGCAATTGCACTCATGACGCTCTTGTTAGCGACTCGTCTGAATCGTAGACAAGCCTGGCTGATCTTATTGACCTTTGGCCTCATGACACCTATTGGTGTATTTTTGGGCCTCGGCATTACGACCGAACAACTCGGATTGAATGTAAATGTGATATTAGCGATAGTGGTAGGTATGTTCTTACATATCTCTACCACTATAATTTTTGAAACAGCCGAGAATCATAAATTCAATTTACTCAAGCTCTTGAGTATTCTAGTGGGTGTTGGCCTGGCTACAGGAATTTTCTGAAATTAGAACGGTAAATCGTCGTCTTCCTCAGTTGCTGCTGCTGCACCAACTCCAGGCAAAGGCTCTGTGCCCATATTCATGGCTGAGGGGCCGCTAGCAGGCATCCCCATTGGTTGGCTTTGGCCTTGTTTTTCAATGCGCCATGCTTCGATGGTATTGAAATATTTGACTTCACCTTGTGGGCTGGTCCATTCGCGGCCACGTAAATTAAATGAAACTTCTACGTTATCATTTGCTTGAAATTGATCGAGCAAATTGCATTTGTCTTGGGTGGCTTGAAAGAGAATGTCTTGAGGATACATAGAGGTTGTATCAGTTACAACAAATTCTCTTTTTTGAAATTTGTCAGAGATGCGTTGGGTATCTTGAATGACTTTGATGGTTCCGGTAAATTTAAACATGGACGGTTATTTAGTGATTAGTTGTTTAGTTATTGAAGCAAAGTAGCGTAAGCCAGGCTTCTTCGAGTTGGTTGGCGGCGAGTAGTTCTTGCGCACGCTTGTGTAAGGCTTGCTCTAAGGCTACTGCGTCGTGTTCAAGATCTAAAAAAAGCGAGGAAAGTTCTAGAAGTTTGTATTCGTTGACATCGGTTTCGTTAGGCAGCGCTTCGATACCAGCGAGTTGGCCAAGGTTATTGGCACTGAGGATTTGACTGTTTTTGATGTCTTGAGGAAGCGCATCATAGCCAATACCGCAAGTGGTGATTGGTTTTTTGATTTCAAACATGGATTGGTTGTTGGCACGGCAATACCAATCACCGCCCATGCGGGCGACTAAATCGATTTTGTGTTGGTCGATTAGGCCGTTTTCGGTGAGTAGGTTTTCTTGGATGTGCAGTTGAACGACCTCGCAAATGATGAGGTTGCCTGCTCCGCCGTCTTGGCCCAACTCGATGATTTGCTGGATTTTGCATTCGAACTGAACCGGTGCTTCGGCTACTCTGAAGGGTTTGACTTTTTCAGAAGCTAGGGCGGTAAAGCCCGCTTTGACAAATTCATTGACGCCAGGGGCATAAGGAGAGCTTGCAAGACTCATTTGGTGTACCATAGGGTAGTTTACGACGTTGATCACGACTTCTGGGACGGCTTTGGCGTTGTTGAAGGTGTCTTTGCTTTGGCCAGTGCGCCCGGATCTTGCTGGCGAAAACACCAAAATCGGAGGGTTGGCACTAAAAACATTGAAAAAACTAAAGGGTGCTAAATTGGCGCGCCCGTCTGCATCTAGTGTAGATGCAAATGCAATTGGACGCGGGCCAACCGCACCGAGTAATAATTGGTGCAAGCGCTGGACAGTTAGTTCTTTGGGATCAAGGCTCAACATATGCTTTCAAAGTTAGCCAAAATTCGTAAATTGGACACGTGATTTTACGGACTTCTATTTGCGTTTTATTGATTTTTTTGACTGTCGTAGTAAATGCGCAAAACAAGCGCAATGCTGCAGGCCAACGTCATGGCAAATGGGTGTTTACTGGCAAAGATTTTCCGCAGCGTAATTTGCCAAAAACACAAAAAGTAGAGGAAGGCTACTACGTCAATGGCCGAAAAGAAGGCGTTTGGACCAAATTCTATTCAGACGGCCGTGTTCAACTTAAAGGCACCTACAGTAATAATAGACCCGAAGGCCCCTACACGCGCTATTTTTCGAACGGACAAATTGCAGAACAAGGTGATTTTCAACAAAATGGTTACAAAGGTTTGCTTCTGCGCTACCACGAAAACGGCAATTTAGCATACCGCGCCAATTTCAACAATCAAGGCCAAGAAAGTGGAAAAGTGACTTATTACCATACAAATGGAAAGGTAGCACTTACATACACTGTAAAAAATGGCAAGGTTCAAGGCGAGGTCTCTCGATACAACACCAACGGACAGTTGCTCAGTTCTTTTGACATTACCTCAAGTGGCGCTGTGGGTCCGGTTCATAAAGCAGATCCCCAAACCCCTCAGCTCAAAGCACCAACGCCGGTCAATGCGAATGTATATCCACCGCGTTTATCGAACCCCAAAACCAAAGGGCTTCGCTTTGTGCCTAACGGATACAACAAAGTATATAACGATAACGACGAAATCTGGATGGATGGCGAATTCAAGAATGGCCAACTTTATGACGGAAAAGTATATGATTATGACCAAGATGGCATTTTACAGAAGGTCCGCATCTTTAAATTAGGGAAGTATCATTCAGATGGCCAACTCTAATCGCCGATATTTACTTAATTTTGTTCCCAAATTAGCACTATGAAAGCATACGTTTTTCCGGGTCAAGGCGCCCAATTTTCTGGAATGGGTAAAGATCTCTACGAAAATTCTGAACTTGCCCGCAACTTATTTGCACAGGCAAACGACATTCTCGGTTTCAATATACAAAGCATTATGTTTGAGGGCACTGAAGACCAACTCAAACAAACCAATGTAACGCAGCCCGCCATCTTTTTACACAGCACCATTTTAGCTGCTTGTTTAGGTGAGTCCTTCGCTCCAGCCATGGTAGCCGGTCATTCTTTAGGTGAATTTTCTGCATTAGTGGCCAACAAAACGCTCTCTTTTGAAGACGGCTTGCGCTTGGTTGCTAAAAGAGCAGCAGCTATGCAGAAAGCTTGTGAACTAGCTCCTAGCACCATGGCAGCAATTTTGGGCCTCGAAGACGACGACGTTGAGCGCATTTGCGCTCAAATTGATGGCGTTGTTGTGCCTGCTAACTACAATTGCCCCGGGCAGCTTGTTATTTCAGGCGCTCTTGAGGCTATTGACTCGGCGTGTGCTCAATTAACAGCTGCTGGCGCAAAACGCGCTCTTGTTTTACAAGTAGGAGGTGCATTTCATTCACCATTAATGGAGCCAGCCCGCGAAGAATTGGCAGCAGCCATCGAGGCAACTCATTTTGCCACGCCTATTTGTCCTGTCTATCAAAATGTCAATGCCCAAGCCGTTACCGACCCTGCCCACATCAAAGCAAATTTGGTTACGCAACTTACCGGTGCAGTGCGTTGGACTCAAATCATGGAAAATATGTTAGCCGATGGCTGTTCAGAGGTCATTGAAGTAGGCCCAGGTAAAGTTTTACAGGGCTTATTTAAAAAGGTAGACCGAGAAATCTCAACAAGTAGCGCTGCCATTTAATTTTTTTTGTGGAATTCATCCACTACGGCCATCTGTAAAGAAAACATATGCTTATGAGAAACTTGATGATGGTGTGGATGCTCTTGATGGCAGTAAACACAGTAGCCCAATCTGGTACCGGCGATGTCGTGGGTACTTTTGTAAATTTTGCAACCCAGACTCCAGTTGTTGGTGCCAAAGCCATCATCAGAGAAAACGGCCGCGTATATCTGGCGCTTTCCAATGAGGAAGGGCGTTTTCGTATCGTCGGCTTGCCGGCAGGCACGTATCAAGTTGTGGGTTATTTTCAAAAAGACAGCACTGAAAAAGTGGTCGTTGAAGTGCCTGTAGAGGCTTATGGCAATGCAGGAATTATATACTTTCAAGGAAAAACCCAAGACACCAAAGCGGTCCGGGTAGGTGGTGGACGCTACGAACAAGCGCGCATCCGTATTGGAGAAACACCCGTAACGACACTCACAGCAAAGGAAATTAAAAACCGTCCCGATAAGTTTAGTGTGGTAGATATGGTTGCAAATTCCAACTCTGATATCAAAAAAGATGAAGATGGTGGCCTGATGTTTCGCGGCGCGCGCAAAGGAGATATGATTTATGTGCTAGATGGCATTAAGTCCAATGAAGTGTTCAATGTACCAAGTTGCGCTATAGGTCGGGTGACCGTTTACACCGGTGGTTTGCCTGCCAAATATGGCGACACACTCGGCGGAGCGGTTATATTAGAGACTAAAAGTTACTTTGACCTTTACCGCGAGTGGGAAATCAATCAGCCAGAGCCTGGTCAGCAATAAAAGGGTAGGTAATATCCCAAAGAAACAAGCCCTGAGCAGGTACCGATACAAACGCCTCTGAGCGGTCTTGGGCAGCAATTATCCCAGGCAGTTCAGCGGCGTTGATTTTTTTTAGACCCACCTCTACGAGCGTACCGACAATGGCCCGAACCATGTTGCGTAAAAATCGATTGGCAGTAATTTCAAAATAAATGCCATTTGTATCGGCATGCCATTGGGCTGCAAAAACTTCGCAGATATTCGTTTTGACGTCGGTATGCGCTTTCGCAAAAGATGAAAAATCCTGAACGCCAAGTAAATGCTGTGCGGCTTCATTCATCGCCGAAAGATCGAGCGCTTGTTGGACATTCCAACTTTGTACTTGAAGAAAAGGATTTTTGCGATGGTGAATAAAATATCTATATGTTCTGCGCTGTGCGTCAAAGCGGGCATGCGCTTCCGATGAGACCTCCAAAGCGCTGAAAAATGCGATAGCCGGAGGTGTCATTCGATTGAGTTTGAAAACGAGTTGATCGGGTTCCCAATTGATTGGAAGATCGGTATGTATAAAGTAGCGATGGGCATGAACCCCTGCATCTGTACGTCCGCAACCTACAACTTCTATTTTTTGATTACCATGCAAATTGCTAAGTGCGGTTTCAATTTCACCTTGAACCGAGCGCGCATTGGGCTGTACTTGCCAGCCGTGATAGTCGGAGCCGTTGTAGGCGAGTTCAATGAAGTAACGCGGCATTTACTTTAGACCTTCTGTTTGTAAAATACCAATAGGAGCAAAAAATAAATTGTAGCTAAAAAGCCCATCGATATCGCTAACGCTGGCCCATGTTGCATACTGTGTGCCGAGCTGTAAATGGGTGTCGTCGAGTGTGGTGTTGATTTTTGCGCCGAGATTAATAGGTGCTGACCATTCGGCGCCATTGCGTTTGCACATAAATAAATCATAGCCCCCCATTCCGGCGTGCCCATCTGAAGCAAAAAAGAGGAATTTGCCGTCGGGGGTTACATAAGGCGTGGTTTCTCTTCCTTCTGTATTGATACCTTGCGGCAGGGCCTTGACCTCAGCTTGCCAAATGCCATTGATTTTTTTGGCGCAGTAAATCTCTGTGGCGTATTTTTCAGAATTACGGTCTGAAACAAAATAAAGTTCTTCCACATAAGTGAATTCATCGATCCAAATGGTGTCGGTTTTCGTTGGGGAGCCGTCAAAGTAGCTGGTATTTAAGCCGGGAATTTCGGTAATGAGGCGTTTGTCGTCCCAACTTCCCGCTAGTTCGGTACTCAATTCAAATATATCAGAACTTTGGGTAAGCATCGTTTTGTTTTCACCTTCTTTGGAAGCGGTCGTGTTTAAAGTTCCGAGCGCCATTTTTTGATCTGCCGAAACATAAGAGAGCGCATCGAAGCCTTCGGTATTCAGGAGTTCATCGTTGGTGTAAATACGCATCCAGAGCGTGTCTGATAACGGGTCTCGTTGGGCCTGATATATATCTTCAAAGAAGCGTTGGTCGTCGGGGTTGAGGTTGGCGCCTTTTGCATCTGGATTTCGGCTCGTAAAGTATAATGTGAGGCCATCGGCACTGAGTATGGGGCCGTATTCATCGTATTTGGTATTGAGCGCACCTCCGAGTAAGATCCGCTGATTGCCAATGCCTTTTTGTTGCTCTTGAAGCGCATAAAGACATTGTTTTTCGAGAAGATCAAATCCGAGGGCTTGAAAATTTTTATTGGAGTTGAGCATTTTTTTTGCGCGTTCTATTAGTTGGTTGGCACTTTGAAGTTGGCCCAACGATAATTCTATTTGAACGGCCAAATATAGATCGTCGGCGTTAAGGCCAGAACCCAATTGAGTTATGGCTTTTTGCATGTGTTCTTGGGCATAAAAATAGGAGCGCAGATCAAATTCGGTGTTTGCCAACCAATAGAATGCATTTCCATTGTTGGGGTCAATGGCGACGGCTTGCTTGAGTAACATATACGCATTGCTACTTTGACCTTCATTGAAAAGCGTGATGGCATTGGCAGTGATGCGTTTGGCTTTGAGTTGGTCTTTTTTTGGGATATCTTGTGCAAAAGACAAAAAAGGAAGAAAGAGAAGAAGGGCTATGGCTTTCATAATTTAGTATATAGTACAAAGTAAACAAAACTATTAAAATCCATAACTTTGAATAAAGAATATATGTCTCAGGTCTTGCGTTTTTTTGTTTGTATTTTAATTTTGCTTTGTATACCATCTTGCTCTTTTGGCCAGCCAAAAGAACAACAAAGTACCCCAGACTACACCAACTGGACAACCCTCACAAAAGGGATGGAATACCGAGAAATAGATGCGCCGGTCAAATCATTTATTGGCGATTCCAAGTTGTCAATTTTGCGCATGGATCCAGCCATGTTTCGTTTTGATCTCTTTGCAGCCACCCAATATGATTCTGTTGCCAAAGATCTCTACACTTGGGCAGACACATTTGATTTATTAGTGGCATTTAATGCCGGCATGTATAACCTGGGCAGGCCCTTGCAAAGCCGGGCTTATCTGCAGTCGGGCAACCACATCAACAACGGAAAACTACTCGAAAATTTCAACCTGATGTTGGCTTTAGGTCCAAAACCAGGTTCCAATCGTTCCAATATTGAAGTACTCGATTTGACTTGTTCTAATTGGGAACAAGAAAAAAATAACTTTTCAGGCTTTGCGCAAGGCTTGCGCATGATCGACTGCAATGCCAGCCCCATGAATTGGCAAAAAAAGGTTCAGTCTTGTAGCATGCTCGTTGCTGCTGAGGATGAAAAAGGTTGGTTTTACCTCATTTTTACGCGCTCACCCTACACGCACAACCAAATGATTGGTTTCCTCAAGCAAATGCCGGGCGGTATCCACGATGCCATCTACTTAGAAGGAGGGCCAGAAACCAGTCTGCTCATCGATGTCAATGGGCATTGCATCGAAAAAGTGGGTTCCTGGGTCTCGACTACCTGGGAACGCGACGACAACAACCATTTTTGGCGTTTACCGAATGTTGTTGGTATTCGAAAACAGTAGTAAGAAAGGACCCTCTAATAGGCAGCCCTTTTTTTATTGGAAAAAATCAGCATATCTTAAAATTTGTTGTCTTTTCCCTTTTTGAAAAGAATGCAGCAACATGGCATTGGCAACGAACTTAAACTTGGCCAACTAACAGTAACAGAACTAACAGATTTGCCTCTTGAATCTCAATGGCGAATGGTCTGGCCAAAAGGGAAGAAGCACAACGGGGTTGCAGAAGCATTTAAGCAATATCGTTTTGCAGCTACCCGAAGGTGGCGATTTTTAGCACAGAACTTCATTTGAAACACCAAACTTCAATTAAAGTAAAAACTGTCATAAGAAGCACTGAACCGCCACTTTTGGGTAGGTGCTGTTAGTGGCTGGTTTCCTTCGGCTTTATTTTATTGAAAGCATATTTTACCACAAAATAAATGATTAATGCAGATAATACACCTGTTAAAAAGTCTGTAAGTGGCACCATAACTGCTGTATAAAACATCATTGAAAACTCAAATTTTCCGAGACGCTTTATTTCTTTAATCTCTGCGGGTTTTATCATATTGCTTGCTACCCATACTAATATACCGCCAATACATGCCATAGGAACTAATTCCAAATATTGAGCTAAGTAAAATGCCATTACCAGTTTTAAAATGGCTTTAAAATATCCTGCCAACGGGGTTCTTGCTCCCGATTTAATACTTGTTGCGGTACGTGCCAATGCACCTGTGCAGGGAAATCCTTGCACCAATGGAACAAGAATTTGCACCAATCCTTGCCCGAAAAATTCTTTGTCAGGATTAAACGGTGTTTTATCGTTTTTAGCTAACCTATCTGCCATTGAAGAACACAAAATACTTTCCACCCCTGAAACAAATACAATTGCAAAAACAAAATAGCAGATATCGTAAATTACGCCACCTGTTATTTCAGGCAAAATAGGTAATTGTATTTTGAAAAAATTATTGGGTATAGAACCGTATAAGTCTCTTACAAGAATAATATTCTTGTCGGCTAAAACGGTAGCAGATAGCAATGTAGCTGTGCCCATAGCAATTACAGGACCCGGAATAAATATAGAGATACGCAATAATATTTTTGCCAATGCAAAGGTCAATAAGCCAAGAAAGATAGACCAGGGACTGATAATGTTTAAATTACTGAAAGCCAAAGACAAATTATGTAAAAGCCCCCCTTTGATCTCTTCATCTTGACCCAAGAAATCTTTAAAATTTTCAATACCTAAAATATCTTCCAAATTGGTAAGTGCAATTGCACAAGCTATTCCAATGGTAAACCCAACAATGATAGAGTTAGGAACAAGTTTGGCGTATTTTCCAACACCATATATTCCCATTATCATTAAAATAATTCCGGAGATAATGGAAACCAAAACAAGGAAACCATGAGCCGTCTCAAAATTGCCTCCACTTGCAGGGCCATATTTTGCTATCAGTCCTGCTATAACAGGAATAAATGCAGCAGTTGGTCCATACACCTGATATTTTGAGCCACCAAAGGTTCTTCCAACCACACAGGCTAATGCTCCTGCAATAATTCCATGTTCCGGTCGCATGCCGTTTGCCATTGCAAAACCCATTGCCATAGGAATGGCAGTTAGTGCAACTATTAGTCCAGCACTTAAATCCTGATAAGTTGTTTTTAACCAGTTTTCTTTGGTTAAATCTTCCCATCTTGAGTCAAAAAATGTGAAGAATAATTTTAGCCTTCCAAGAGGCGTTGTTGGGAATTTTACTTTGTCCATAAGTTATAATATTTTTAATTAAATTCTTTAGTAATTAAATTGAAGAAGTTTCCTCATAAAAAGTAACCTCGCCAGTTGATAATTCGTGCATACCGCTAATAATACCAATTTCACCATTGCTTATCATTTGCGAAAGAATAGCGCTTCGCTCTTTAATAGCTTTCACGGTTCTTTTTACATTAATGGCTGCTACATTTTCTACGAAAATGCCATTTTTTGAAGAACGGTTTTCGGTGGTTTCTGTTTCATCGTCTACTGCCGGTCTTATTTTAGAAAGTAGGGCAGTTAAATTTCCCATTTCAGCATGGTCGCAGGCTCCTTTAACTGCACCGCATTTGCTCTGACCTAATACAACAATTATTCTAGCCCCTGCCAATTTGCAGGCAAACTCCATACTGCCGAGAATATCTTCATTCACGATGTTTCCAGCTATTCGTACACTAAAAACATCAGCAAGTCCCTGGTCAAAAATAAGCTCAGCAGAAGTTCTGCTATCAATGCAACTTAAAATCACTGCAAATGGATGTTGACCGTCTGAAGTTTCGTTTGCTTATTGCAACAGGTTGCGATTTGCTTTTAAGTTGTTTACAAAACGTTTGTTGCCCTCTTTGAGCAACTCTAAAGCCATATTTGGAGTGATGGCCGCCTGCATTTCTTTTGTTAAGGTCTTCATATATAATAGATAATAAGTATTAAAATGGAGTTTTAAATTAATGACAGTCTTTAACGCCTAACCGGTTTGGTTACAGAGGGCGATAAAACAAAAATAACCTACCCCAAGAGGCAAGTTAAGACAAGATTAAACTTTAGGAGGGGGAGATTCTACCGGAACGGTCGGATGCACCAGCTTGAGCAGGGCAGCAATAACGTTTAATTTAGACTGAAATAAAGTTTGAGTAAGTTTGTGTTGTGAAGAAGCAAATTCTTTGTATTCATCTTCCACATCTTCTTTTTCTCCTTTTTCTGCCGTATCGTTTTCAGCGTTTTCTGAATCGTTGTATTCAATGCTAATGTTTTCTGAAAACATTTTTTTGATGGAAACATCTATGTTGGTTGCATAAACAACAAATATGAACAGAAGGGTCGATACTAAGTAATGCGCTTTCATTTGTTTCTGGCACAAAGGTAGGCAAGAAATTCGAATTGAGTCTATTTGTTGCAAAGAATTTTGGCTTTATTGATGGTCTTTCTGCTGTTCCAGAATCCATGATGTAATCCAAATGCCGATTTGTGGATCGATAGTTTGCTCGAGCGTGGCGTACTCATTCATATTACAATCTTTGCATTGCTGAAATAAATGATTTGCGCCGTCGAGGACTTTAAATGTACTTTTTTCTAAAGAGGCCTTGCTCATGGCGTTTTTGAATCCGTCTTGATTGGTTTCTGCAGGCACTTGAACATCTTTGTTTCCATTGATGATCAAAAATGGCAGACTTAATTGTTGGAGATAAAACTTACTTTCAAATGCTAAAAATTGGCGGGCCCAATCGTTATTGAAAAAGGCGGTCATTTGCGCTTGAACATCTTCTTTTGAAGCGCCATCAATTAATTTTTTGGGAATGCTGTCCCAAACTTGATCAAGCCAGTTCGCATAAATTTTGGTGAATTCAGCTGGCTTACTCGCTAAGGCAATTTGGGTGCCTTTTTGATACAATTTTTGATTCCAAGTACTTTCCTCCTTTGAATAGCCATTGGCCGCAGGAATCAAGTATTGTTGATCAATGAGTACCTGCGCACCATTTGTACCTACTGACGCAGCTTCTATAATTCCAGCAATTGCATTGGTATGAACTGCCGCCCTTAGCGCCGTCATGCCACCTTCAGAGTGTCCGTAGATATAAATCCGAGCCTCGGGATACGTTTTTTTGAAATACTGAATAATGGCAAGCAAATCATTGGCGAAATCAATTTGTGTGGCACTCTCGAATTTACCACCTGAGGCCCCAACACCTCTGTCGTCATAGCGAAACGACGCAATGTCATTTCTTGCGAGCTGATCTGCCAATACCCAAAAAGGGCGGTGACCTAAGATTTCACAATCGCGGTCCTGAGCACCTGAACCAGAAACCATAATAACTATTGGAAAAGCGCTTTTTTTCTCTTTTTCAGGCTTAAAGAAAGTACCTGCCAATGTTATTTTTTTACTGGTTTTGATTTGCAATTCACTGCTTGAATAAGGAAACGGTGCTTTGGGGTCTTGGGGTTTTCCTTTTACTTCTTTAGCGACCTGTACGTCTTTGTAAAAAACCGCTGGCCAACTCAAGCCAGATTGTGCCATAGTTCCTACTAAAGAGTCGCCTTGAAGTTTAGCACTGTAGCTTAGGCCAATCATTTTCCAGTAAAAACGCAGGCTATCTGAGAATAACGCGTAGTCTTCCATGGTTTGCGGCTTAAGCTTGGGCTGATCTGGAATAGAGACCACAATAGAACCGTCACGGCCAATACCTTCAATTTGAAGATCCATCAAAAGCGATTTACCCGCCACCTGAAAATTACTGTGCCAAGTACCTTGAATTTGAGCATACGTGATCTGTTGAATGATAAAAAGAATTAATGTAAGTAGAAGGTTGTTGCGTTTCATATCTATTTATTTTATCAACTATGAATTTTATCAATTCAAACATTCAATCATATAATCCTTAAATCTAATCTTTATATTCTGGAAATAAAGAAAGAATCCCTGCTTCTGAGGCCGCACAAACCCCTCTTTCTGTTATCAGGCCTGTAACCAAGCGCGCAGGTGTGACATCAAAACCATAGTTGGCAGCAGGCGTTGTTTCTGGGCAAATCAAGACAGGCTCAATTTTCCCTGTGGCCGATTTGCCTATGACGTATTTGACCTCGTTTTGCTCGCGTTGCTCGATTGGAATCTCGGTCAGGCCGTCTTTAATGGTCATGTCGAGGGTAGTGGAGGGCAGTGCCACATAAAAGGGAATGTTATTGTCTTTGGCTGCTAAAGCTTTGAGGTAAGTACCAATTTTGTTGGCGACATCGCCATTGCGTGTGGTGCGGTCGGTGCCAACAATAACAATATCCACCATGTTGTGTTGCATGAGGTGACCGCCGGTGTTGTCCACGATGAGTGTGTGCTCAACACCATGACGCGTAAGTTCATAGGCGGTGAGGTTGGCTCCTTGGTTGCGGGGGCGGGTTTCATCAACCCATACGTGCACTTTGATGCCTTTTTGAACGGCTTGGTAAATTGGTGAAGTAATGGTTCCCCACTGAATACAACCTAACATGCCGGCGTTGCAATGTGTTAAAATATGAACGGGTTCTCCCTTTTTTTGGGCAGCAATGGCTTCGATCAATGGCAAGCCATGTACGCCAATGAGGCGACAGGTTTCGATATCGGCCTCGACAATTTGCTCGGCTTCTTGCCATGCAGCCTCTAAAAAGTCAGTGGCGTTGTCTAGGGCGGCACGCATGCGATCGAGGGCCCAAAAAAGATTGACCGCAGTGGGTCTGGAAGCGCGCAATGTACTGAAAGCCTCATCTAAGAAAGAGTCGTCGTGCCCGTGGTTGATCATTTCTTTGACCGCTAAAAAAATACCGTAAGCAGCTGTTGCCCCAATGAGAGGCGCTCCGCGTACAGTCATATTTCGGATGGCTAAATCGGCATCTTTGTATGTTTTTAAAGTGACCACAACGAATTCATGCGGAAGCAACCGTTGGTCAATAATTTCTACATCTTTTTGAGGCGTTGTCCAGATGGTACGAAAGGATGGTGACATAATTTATGGCAATAAAAAAGCCCGCTTAAAACGGGCTTTCTGAGTTTATTTAAAGGCCGAAAGCCGTTTTGACTTGATCTACGTAATCTAGTTTTTCCCAAGTGAATAATTCAACTTCTCGACTGACTTTGGTGCCGTCAGGTGCCGTGAAGTGCTTGGTGACCGCTTCATTTTTACGGCCCATGTGGCCATAAGCGGCTGTTTCTTGGTAAATGGGGTTACGTAATTTAAGACGTTGCTCGATGAAATACGGACGCATATCGAAAATTTGACCAATTTTTTGGGCAATGGTGCCGTCGGTAAGGTCTACTTTGGCAGTACCATACGTATTCACGTACAGTCCACAAGGTTCTGCAACGCCAATGGCGTAAGAAACCTGAACCAGTACTTCATCACAAAGGCCTGCTGCCACCATATTTTTAGCAATGTGACGAGTAGCATAAGCTGCTGAACGGTCAACTTTTGAAGGATCTTTGCCCGAAAAAGCACCACCTCCGTGTGCGCCTTTGCCGCCGTAGGTATCTACGATGATTTTGCGACCAGTGAGGCCGGTGTCTCCGTGTGGGCCACCAATTACGAATTTACCTGTTGGGTTGATATGATAAGTAATGCTGTCGTTGAACAAGGACTGAATGGCTGGGCTCAGTTTGGCCCTTACACGTGGAATGACGATTTCGATAACGTCTTTCTTGATTTTGGCAAGCATTTCGGCTTCGGGTGCAAAATCGTCGTGCTGGGTTGAAACCACGATGGTGTCGATGCGCTGCGGAATGTTATCATCTGAGTACTCAATGGTTACCTGAGACTTTGCGTCTGGTCTTAGATAAGGAATGAGCGCTGCTTCGTTGTTGCGAATCGCCGACATTTCCTCTAGGATTTTGTGCGCGAGGTCGAGGGCTAAAGGCATGTAGTTGGCCGTTTCTTTGGTGGCATAACCGAACATCATTCCTTGGTCACCAGCGCCTTGGTCTTCTGGGTTAGAACGCTCGACTCCTTGATTGATATCGGAAGATTGCTCGTGAATAGCAGATAAAATACCACAAGAGTTGGCATCGAACATGTATTCAGATTTGGTGTAACCTATTTGACGGATGGTCTCGCGGGCAATTTTTTGAACGTCGAGGTAGACGGTAGACTTCACTTCGCCGGCCAATACGACCTGACCTGTGGTAACGAGTGTTTCACAAGCTACCTTAGAGGCAGGGTCAAAAGCCATGAAATTGTCAATCAGGGCGTCTGAGATTTGATCTGAAACTTTATCTGGGTGTCCTTCTGAAACGGACTCGGAGGTAAACAAATATGCCATTGAATAATTTGATTAGGGAGCAAAGTTACAAAATAAATTTGCTTTGTTCGTGCGCTTTTCTACGCAGCAAAGCATTTGGTCTGTAGCGGTCTTCGCCATATTCTGCAAATAGTTTTTCGAGGCGTTCGAGTACCCAACTTGCGCCAAGTTCATCGGCCCAAGCCAATAAACCTTTGGGGTAGTTGACACCTTTGGTCATGGCCAAATCAATAGCTGCTGGACTGCCTACTTGCATGAGTACTGCATCGGCTGCTTCGTTGATGAGCATCACAAGGATGCGTTCAAAAATTTCTTGTCCAAGTACGCTATCTGTGCTTGGTTTTAAAAGCGCGGAGCCTTCAGCATAGTCATAAAAACCACGGCCTGTTTTTCTACCCAAAAAACCCGCTTCCATATGTCTTTTCTGGGTAAAAGATGGTTTGAAGCGCGGGTCAAAGTAAAAGGCCGCAAAAACGGTTTCTGTGACGGTATAATTGATGTCGTTTCCAATGTAATCCATGAGTGTAAAGGGCCCCATTTTAAAGCCGCCCAGTTGGGTCATGGCCCAATCAATTGTTGCAAAATCGGCAATCCCTTCTTCGTAAATGCGCAACGCCTCGCCGTAAAATGGCCGCGCAACTCTATTGACAATAAATCCAGGGGTGTCTTTGCAGACGACCACAGTTTTGTGCCATCCGTTAATAAGTCCCTCAATTTGTGCAGTGCATGTTGCTGAGGTCGCTACGCCAGGAATGACCTCAACCAAGGGCATAAGCGTAGCCGGATTAAAGAAATGAATACCTAAAAAACGACTAGCATCTTTTAAACAAGCACCAATTGAGGCAATAGATAAAGACGAAGTATTACTTGCTAGTATGCATGTTTGCGAAACAGCTTGCTCGAGTTGTTCAAATACCTGGTGTTTCACCGCGAGATTTTCTACAATGGCCTCAATCACGAGGTGCGCTTCACTGTGGTCGCTAAGCTGTGTGGAATAGCTTAAGTTTTGTTGAATTGTTGCGGCGTTCTCTGCAGTGACTTTACCTTTTTGAACCAGCTTTTCTAAGCTAGAATTGATTTGTTGTTCAGCTCTTAGAAGCTGATCTGGATTGGTATCGGTCAAGACCACACGATGTCCTGCTTGGGCGGCTACTTGCGCTATGCCAGCTCCCATGGTACCGGCACCAACTACGCCAATGATGTGTTTCATATTAGTTTCCTTTGAATTCGGGTTTTCTTTTCTCTAAAAATGCGGCTACGCCTTCTTTGAAGTCATGTGTTTGACCCGCTTGTGTTTGCAATTGCTCTTCAAGTTCAAGTTGTTTGTCAAGCGTATTAAACAAGGCAGCGTTGACCGCTTTTTTGGTGAGGCCAAATCCTGTTGTCGGCATTTGGGCTAGTTGCCCTGCGAGTTGATCGACATAACTTTCAAATGTTTCGTCGGCAATTGCTTTGTAGATCATGTTCATTTTTTCTGCATCCGCAGCGCTGACTTTCTCAGCGGTGAGCATGAGCGCCAAAGCTTTTTGAACACCGACGAGTCGAGGTAGCATGAAGGTACCTCCTGAGTCTGGAATGAGTCCGATTTTAGAAAAGGCTTGAATGAAAGAAGCACTTTCTTTGGCGACAACGATATCGCAGGCCAAAGCAATGTTGGCTCCGGCCCCTGCCGCAACGCCGTTAACGGCAGCAATGACTGGTTTTTCTAAATGGCGCAATTTGAGTATAATCGGGTTGTAGTGTTCTGCAACGATTTGTTGCAGCGCAGGGCCTTCCGGATCGGTTGCCTCGGCCAAATCCTGGCCAGCACAAAAGGCTTTGCCTTCACCGGTGAGCACAACAACTCTAATTGCTGCATCTGTTGCGCAGCGGTCGAGTTCGTTCTGAAGTTGCAGTGCCATAGTGCGGTTGAACGAATTGAATACATCGGGTCTGTTGAGCGATAGGGTCAGGATCCCATTTTCAAATTGAGAACGAATTTCTTGCATAGCTTAAGATTGATAACGGTTGAGCAGCGCTTGGCCGCGTTCTTTTAAAGTGAGGCGTAAACTTTTGGGTTCCAGGACTTCTAGTTCACCAGCATAACCCAATAAGTTTCGGATAAATTCTTCGGTAACGAGAATCTGGAGTTCAAAAAGACTGTAGTTCGCGTTTTTTTCCAAGCAAAGTTGAGACGAATGAAAGGGTTGCGTTTCGATATAACGTGCGGCAACGGGTTCTGCTTTTAAAACAATACGCAATGGTTCGCCTTTAAAAGCAGTGATGCCCACCGCATTTTTGAAATAATGCTTTGCATCGAAATCGCTTGGTATTTGGGCTGCTTCGTCTAAAATCTGCAGCTCAGACATGCGGTCAAGCGCGAAAGTCACAATATCTTGCTTCTGCGTATCGTAGGAAATCAGGTACCAGCGGTTGCGGTATTCTTTGAGAAATAGTGGGCTAACTTTGCGAGGTTTGGCCTGTTGCTGCTGAAAACTCGTGTATAAAAACCAAACGCGTTTCTTGGCCTGAATACCTTCGAGAAGTGTCGGTAGGTACTCATTGCCCCCCGTTGAAACAGCTGCTTCGAATTGAATGTAATCCGATAGTTCTTGGGTTTGATCGCCAACGGCAACGCGGTCTACGATCTTATCGATGGCCAGTCCAAATTGTTGGAAAAAAGGAACTTCCCGAAATTGCTGCAATGTAGAGACCGCAAAGCGAATAGAGGATAGTTCGTCCTCGGAAAGTGGAACGTCATTGATACTGAAATCAGGAGCTTCGTAAAAATAGCCACCATATTTTTTACTGTAACAAATAGGGGCGTCGTGCTCAATTTTCATGGTAAAAAGGTCCTTTTCAATTGTGGATGCACAAATATGTGCGCCGTCCTCAGAGCCAAAAAGTGCCTCTTCGCAAGCGCTGCGGAGCGCTTCTTTAGATGGATAAGGCTTGTATTTGTTGCGCAACATCCGGTCGATGATGCGGTAGCGAATCAGGGCATTTTTGATATGCGGCATTAGTGCTGGTCAACTTTTTGCTTGTAGCCAAAGAGTTCGAAAAATTTAATGGCTTTGACTACTTCATACGGAACGTCATCTTCCCAACTTTGAACATTGGCTTTGATTTTGCTGAGCACATCGTCGGAGAGAATGTGTAATAGGCTAGTGTCGTATTCTTTGAGCGATGTGATTTTATCGTTGGCTTGCATGTAATTAAGTAAGCCAATCATTTTATCTGGTAATTTGATGTTCCCTAAATGATACAAGCTGCCATCTTCAACATTGAGCGCAGGATACACATATAGCTTGACATTATGACCAAATCCGCGCCCAAAGGCTTCTAGTAAGCCACCCGGCAGGTTGTCGTAGTATTTTTCCTCAAAAATAATGTGCAGGTTGTAGATCCCCATAATGACACCAAGGAGGTTTCCACGAGCAATGGACGACAAATACTCAAGCATTTTGTAATGCTTGAGATAGTTAGAAACCATGACGGTGTAGCCTAGGGAGCCCAAAAGCTCTGCGCGGTCAAGGAAGTCTTTGTCCGAAATTTTTCCGTCGGCGGTGAGGTCTTTGAGTGTGAGTTCAAATATAACTTCGAGTTGTTCTGGCTTGACCCGTTTCTCTTTGGCAAATGCAGCTCTAGCGCGTTCGATCATGTCGATATGCACTTTGGTTACTGGTCTAAAGCGACCGCGCATCAGTAAGATGTTCTTCTTGTAAAGCGCTGTAGATGGCTGCAATACGTTCTTGGCTAAGTCGAACATGGTGGCATTGGTGATGCCTCTGCGGACTAAATTGAGTGCGATGATGCGGTTGTCGATATCCTCGAAATCAGGTCCCGAAATGCGCAACATGTCGATTTCCATTCGGTCTGGCGGCAGGCGATGTACAATGCCATCAATGAAGTCATTTATGTTTCCGGATTGAAAATAACACGCATATATTAGATTTACACCCAAGATGCCAAGTGCTTCTTGTTGTGCTTTGTGGCTGTTGTCGTGCATTTTGATGTGCAAAATGACGTCGTTGGGTTTTGTATTGAGCCCCAGTTGAAAACGGATCCCAACCCAACCCTGACCTTGGTTTGTTTTGTGGTAGTTGAGCGATTCTACGGTATTACAAAAGGCAAAGAAGCGGGCCTCCCGGTTTTTTACCGGAAGGATATCCTGTAGGTGTTTGAATTCGGTCTGAAGCATGGTGAGCAGGCGCTCTTCGCAGACATAACGCACCGTTTCTCCGTACATGGAGTCCGAAACCTTCATGTCATAGGCTGATTGCGTGTAGGCAATAGTTCCAGTACTACCACCGGCTTTAAAGAAATTAGCGGCTACTTCTTGGCCTGCACCTATTTCAGCAAAACAACCATAGATATCTTGGGTAAGATTGATTTTTAATGCTTTGTCTTCTGTTGTTAAACGACTTGCGCTCATGGTTAATGTGGGTCTTTGAAAGCAGGGTTTGAAATAAAAGAGTAGTCAGTAAGCGTAAGTAAGAATTTTTTTAGATAAATTTTTTCTTGCGTATTGAGTTGTACGCCACCTTGATTGGCAAATTCTATTAGTGGGTCGATTGTAGGGGAGAGATGCACACCACTTGAGTAGTGTTCAATGACTTCGTCGAGGGTTTGAAAACGACCATCGTGCATGTAAGGGGCGCTTAAGGCAATGTTGCGTATGGTCGGCACTTTGAATTTGCCGTTGTCTTCAGGATTGCCAGTAACAGCTCCCCGACCTAAGTCGCTGAAGTTGGCGTCTAGCCCGTTATTGCTGTATTTTTTAACGCGCATCAGCGGACCGTTGTGACAGTGAAAGCAGTCAGCACCATTTAGGCTTTTAAAGAGATCATAACCAGCCCATTCCTCCACATCCACAGTTTGGAGGATCGTTTGTTCTTGGGAGGTGAGGGTGATGCCATTCTCGTATTTGTACATGACATCGAACTTAGATTCTGCAGAAATCATGGTTCGGATAAATTGTGCTATTGCTTTGGCGACTTTTGTAGAGTCAATACCAGGTTCGCCAAACGCTCTAAGGAACTGGTTGCGATAATTGATATCGAGATTCAGTTTGTAAACGGCGTCGGTCCAACTTTGGTGCATTTCAATTGGATTGGGAATTGGCTCAAGAATTTGTTGTTCTAGCGTCGCAGCCCGGCCATCCCAGAAAAAGAATTTATCCCAACCGAGGTTGATCAGTGCCATGGAATTGCGGTTGCCTGCAATGCCATCAATACCTGTCGAGTATTTGTTTGGGTCTGAGAAACTGCTTGTTGGTAAGTGGCAAGAGGCACAACTCATGGAGTCGTTGCCCGATAGTCTTTTTTCGTAAAAAAGCCAACGCCCCAGCGCAACGCCTTCTTTAGTCATAGGGTTGTCAGAAGGTATTTCCATGTCGGGAAAATGATTGGGAATGGCCAATACATAGGGTGTCGGCTGAAAGTTTGCCTTGTCTTTTTTGCAAGCACTCAGTGAAAGAAGTAAAATAAGAAAAACAAAAATACTTTTCATTTAAAAAGGACTTATCGCGTTCTTGAAGTTAGTGATTACTTTTTGGGTCAATGCTTCTTGTCCGGCAGCTGTATGGGTCAGGTTTTCTGAATTCAAATTGATGCTGTTTGCACCCTGACCAAGAAAGGCGAGGAGGTCTAATTTGAGTTTGAACTGGTGTGTGTTGTTGCCTATATTGGTCCAATTGATATTATTGAATTGCAGATTTTGAAGATAGGTATCTGTGCCAATATGAAAACTAAAAGAGAGATCTGGATTGAGGGTTGCATCCGGGATCGTATCTACTTTTCCTTCGATATTCATGAAAATATAACCAGGGTTCCAACCCCAATGCATTGGGCCAGCGTTGGAAATATTCAACGGACTATTATTTGGAAAAGCGCTAGGGTCTAAGTGATTTAGACTACTGTCTACGCCTAATACGGCACTTATGTTTGAAAATTTGGTGTAGTCGCCTTCTTTTTTAAAAAGCAGGTTACCGGTTTCACGGTAGTCGAGTAAAGCGGCTTCATGAAGTGCGTTCGAAACGTTCTTAAATAAAGTAAAATAGCACTTGAGCTCGGTAAATTTAATTTGATACCCCTCTTGAGTGGAATAAATGCTATCCATGTAAAAGGTTTGGTTGCCAAAAACGGGTTGCATAGCTACCTGAACATAATTTTTTGGCGTTTCTGGCTTGTCTTTATCGCAAGCAGCTATTGCGAGCATAACAAAGACGCATAAAAATAGTATTCTCATCTAACAAAAATACGTCAAAACGCTCAAAATGTTCTTAATTTTAGTAAAAGTTCAGTTCAAAAAATACACATGTCAATAAACACTGCAAAAGCATTACAAATTTACGCCGCATCTGCTGGCAGTGGAAAAACACATCGTCTTGTATTAGAGTACCTTAAAATACTTCTTTCCGATTCAAATTACCGCCAAAAATTCAGGCATATTGTGGCCATGACTTTCACCAATAAGGCTGCAAATGAAATGAAGGAGCGCATCCTCCAAACACTAAGTGGGCTAGCTCATCCGCAAACTGCAAATTCAAAAACTTTAGCTCTCAAGGCGGATCTCTTACAAGAAACCGAGCTTACTGAGCAGCAAATTCAACAACGCGCAGGTGCTGCACTACAAGGCATCCTTCACCACTATGAAGATTTCCATATCTCTACTATAGACAAATTCAACCTCAGGCTCATTCGTTCGTTTAGTCGAGACCTCGATTTACCTGCCGATTTTGAAGTGGTACTCAATGAAAATTTGGTATTCGACGAAGTACTCGATTTATTGATTTCACGCCTTGGTCAACCCGATGCAGAAGAGCTAACCAAATGGATGCTGGCTTATGCCAAAACAAAAGTAGCCGAAGGTGAGTCATGGGATTTTAAAAAATCTTTATTGCAATTTGCAGAAGTACTCAGCAAAGAGCGCAATACAACCGAGGTAGCTCAATTGCTTCAAACCACCTATTCTCGCGAGGCTTATGATTCCTTTAAAGAAAATGCTGCAAGGATCAAAAACGAATTTTTGACACTTTGCGCAAAGGTCCATGCACAGGCCGCTCCGTTCAAAGGAACGCATTTGAAGACTGCCACTGAACAAAAGCGCATCGATGCCTTCATCGAAGACAAAAACTGGGGCCTTGGCAAGCAAACAGGGCCGTTTTATGCACCGACTTTTTTAAAAGCGCTTCAGGATAACAAATACGACCTACCCAGAGCAGTCAACGAGGCCCTGCTTGGCTTGTCGACTGCCTATGAGCAGTCGTTTGCTGCCTATTTGCTTCTTGAAACCCAGCGCAAGAATTTTTACAATATGGCCTTATTGCAGAATGTAGCGCAGCAAACCAAGGCCCTCATGAGTGCCCAACAACAAATCCGTATTTCTGAATTCAATCAGCTCATCAGTCAATTGGTTCAGGGCGAACAAGCCCCTTACGTTTATGAGCGTTTGGGTATTCGTTACGAACATTTCTTACTCGATGAATTTCAGGATACATCGCGCCTACAGTGGATCAATATGATTCCTTTGCTCTTAGAAGCCATTTCTTATGAAAGGCACAATCTCATTGTAGGAGACGCCAAACAAAGTATTTATCGTTTCAATAACGGCTTGGCCGAGCAATTCGTGGCACTTCCGCGGTTATACAATCCAGAAAACGACCCTCAAATGGCGCTCACTAGCCGTCGTTTTGAACACAGTGGACACAAAAAAAGCCTTCAAGATAACTACCGTTCTGCCCCTCAAATCGTTCAGTTCAATAATGCGCTGTTCGAGTGTCTTTCCAAAGAACTTCCTCCACAACAACTTGACTTTTATGCTGATTTGAAGCAAAATCCACAATCTAAGCACCACGGGTATGTCAGAATCGAATCGCTTGTCAATGACCTTCCTGATGAGCTACTTCACGTCAAATTACTACAAACTGTAGCGGAAATCTTAAAAGATGATTACAGGCCTTGTGATATCTGTATACTTACAGAAACCAATAAAAAAGGCAACGCAATTGCGGTGGCACTCACACAGGCAGGCATGCAAGTTGTTTCTCAAGATTCATTGTTGCTCTATACACACCCTGTTGTCCAGTTGTTTTTAATTTATCTCAAAAAGAGGGCAAAACCTGCCAATCCAACACTCGGAAAAAGATTCGCAGAGGCCTATTTGCGTGTCAAGGGTAGGTTCGAGGTGGCGTCTTTTATGACGTTTTTTAAAACTTACGAGAAAGAAGGAAAATTGGTAAGGTATTTCGACGAAGCTGCTTTTTTTACGCAAGAATTTGGATCTCCAGAGGCACTTTTTATGCCTTATGAACACCTTTTTGACCTATTGCAAAAAGCGGCAACTTGTTTTCAGATCAATGAAACGCAAGAACCTTACGTGCATCATTTTTTTGATGTCGCTTTCCAATATCAGCTCAATCGAAATGCCGAATTGCTGCCCTTCTTGGAATATATCGAACAACACAAAGATAAACTCGCACTCCAGATGCCGGAATCTACTGAGGCCATTCGCATCATGACCATACACAAAGCCAAAGGGCTTGAATTTCCGGTTGTACTTATTCCCAGTCTAGATTTTCGAACAGAACTCTTCGGTTACAATAAATTTCTGATGAGGGCAGGTGAGGGTTTAGCCTATGCCTATCCATCGGATAGCATTCCGGAATTCAAAGTATTCAAAGAAAAAGAGTTGGCTGCGATTTTTCTGGATAAACTCAATTTGTTGTATGTCGCACTGACCCGGCCTGAACGCCGGTTATATATTTGGAACCACCACAAGAAAAAAGGTTTGGGTGAGCAAATTCATCGTCAAATAACAGCTTTAACCTTTCTTGAAACTGATCAAGAGCACGTTTATTTTTATGGTTCACCAACACCACTCTTGCTTTCAAAAGAAGAACAAGCCAAGCGCGCCACCACCAAGACCAAGTTTTACCACCCAATGGCGCTATCAAACCAGCTTTGGTATCCTTCTTTGGCTTTTAGAACACCACAACTAGAAATTGCGTCCGATCAATTTTTTGGTTTGGCATTTCATCGCGTCCTTTCTTTGTGTCCACAACCCACTGCGCTCCCCGCTGCACTTGCCCAAGCCCTTGAGGAAGGTGCAATGGCCCAAGATCAAATGCAACAAATTCAAGAAGCAGCAGTGCGCTTTTGGTCTCATGTAGAGGCTCAAAATTTGCATTTAGATATTATTGAGGAATTTAATGAGCAGCGGATAATAGCCCAGCTCAATCAAATTAAGCAACCCGATAAAGTCTGGCGCAAGGCCAATGAATTGATCGTAATTGACTTCAAAACAGGGCTCAGACAAGACCAGCACTTAAAGCAAATTTTACAATACGCTCAATTGCTGCATAAGATTTTTGAATTACCAGTTCGTCCAATCCTTTATTACACCCAACTTGATTTATTCTTGGAGCTTTAAATCGAGGCCGGCATTTTGGGCCGACATTTTCAAAAAGGTATAAACCAACGGATGCGGAAGATCTCGGGTCGAAGAAATTTGTGGGCAAAAACTTGTTGCTAAGAAAAAGGGATGGGCTTTCATGGAAATGATCTCAGGGTCTTCAAACTGATTGACCGCCTCTATGTCTATGAACTGACCAACCAATTGTTCTAATAGCTGCGGATACATACTAAAACGTGCGGCACTGAGCTCAACAGAACTGCAATTTTCATAGAGTCTCTCCATAAGGCTTGTTCTTGGATTAACTTCAATGCGCTCAAAATGAGTGCCTATTACTAGATTTTCAGAGATGAGTTTTTCTCCGAAAGGATTCATGTTATTGGCAGTGATGAGGTGGTCAATGAATAATTTAAAGCAATCCCCGGTTAGAAAAATGGGTGCTTTAAGATCTACCAAATGACGAAAAACGCCACTTAAAAAAAAAGGATTGAGGTAAGGGCCAGGTGCTACCCAGATTCCATCAAATTGGTCAAATGAAGGCCTTTTGTATTGCAAGGCCTCATTGATTTTAATCCAATAATAGTTGAGTTCCAATTCGAGAAACTCAGCGGCATGGTCCAAGGAAAGGTTTGTCGCATGATGCGAATTGTAGGTGAAGTTGTAGTCGCCTATAATTGCTATTTTGAGTGCTTCACTCATGAAAGGCGTTTGCTACCTACGCTTGTTTAGCGTTTGAACCAACCTCTTAGTTTGGCATTGGTGATTTGAATGGATTCTTCTGCGAGTGTTTGCGGATCTACATACCAAACCTTACAGCTAAAGGTTGCCTCGTAAAGCGAGTAATCACCACTACCGTCTGAGGCTTGCTTTAAAATAGTGAATGTGGCGGTTTGTCCGGGGTCGGTTTCACGGGAAATCCAAGGTTTACCTGTGTTGTCTACGTAAGAAACTTGTACACCGTTGATGCTATTGGTGGTAAGTGTGGCTAGGTCTTTGAAAGGAACTGGATTTCCGGAGTTGGTCATATGAAAATCATTGAACATTGGAAGAGTTGGTAAATTGCTACCAGTGGCATCCCATTCCAATGATCCAAAAGTGAGCAAAATGCTTTGGGGATTGGCCATTGAAGTCATACCGGAAGTGTAAATGACTTTTGACATAATTGGTGCCGTATTGATGATTTGGGTATCCACCGCAAAGCCAAGGTAGTTGTTCACATTTTGAGTGAGTTCTACTTGCGTACCATTGATATAACCTACAAAACTTGCATTGAGGTCCACCTTGTTACTTGGGGGTGGAATAACTTCGTGCTCGATACAGGCAGAGCTGATGAGTAAAAGAAGTGTTGCAAAAAAGGCGAAGCGTGTCAGTTTCATGCGTTTGTATTTAGGTGATAATGAATCAAATTTAGCTTTATAAACGCAATTGTGCAAAAAAAGATGCCTTTGGGTTCAAAAAAGCGCACTTAGTTTTTGTCAAAAACTTGCAGGAATTCCTGAAGGATTTCACGATGTAGTATCACAGCGCCTTTGCAAATGAGCTCATGAACGGTTGCAGCTTTTTGTGAAGAACTTTCTTTTGAGCCGATGTACAATTCAAAAGCCGTGGTGTGCTTAATCAGCATTTCGATGAAGTTATCAATGTATATCGCGTCAAGCAAAACTTGATTTTTGGTGGTAAACTGGTAGAGCTTCCAAGTTTCGTTCTCGAGGTGAAACACACACAAGAAGTCTTTACCGATTTGAAGTAGACCTGGTACTTTTTGATAGGCTTTTTCGAGTACAATGTTTGAGAACAAGTCTATAAATCCTTGGGCTTTTTCGGGATTTTGGCTCGCTAATTGACGCCATTCTGCGTCGTGGAGTTCATTGAGGATTAAGAATTGTTTGAATTCTGTTTCGAGGGACAGAAGCTCCTCTTTAGTAAGAACGCGGTATTTTAACATTATTTGGCTGCGCTAACTCGGACTTCTAAACTAATATCTAGGAGTTCGTCTACCTGTTTTTCAGTGATAGCTTGCTCGAGTTCAAATTTGTATTTTCCTTTGAATGGAACCTTACGTCGTTTGAAAATAAGTTGATGTTCAACAATGGTTCCAGATTTTTTACCTATCCAGTTGCCGTTGGGATCAGCCATTTTTATTTCGTAAGGCTCTCTTACACTTTTGCCAAATGGGGGTGTAGTGCGCAAGAAGATCCACAAGTTGTTGTAGGCGTAATCGGTGGTGCTGCGCAACGTAAAGATGAAGTCATATAGTTGGGTAGTATCTTGGATGTCTACAGTGAAAGTAGGACGCATGGTTTGAGTCCATTGTTCATCTTTGAAGCGATAGGCTTTAGTGAAAATGGTGTCATTGCTGCAACTCCAAAGCAGTCCAATCAAAATAAGGAAAAGACTAATTTGTTTGTTCATTTTTTGGACCTTCGTTGTTTGGCTTTCGAGGTTTGCGATTGGGCCTTCTTTTTTTATTGTTGATGGAGAAATTTTTCTCAAAACGGGTGAGGCTATCTTGACCCACAACATTTTGATAACCGATTTCTTCTACTTTTTCTTTGATTTGAGCGAATTCAGCAAGGTCTTTTGGTTTGATGCCTTCTTTGTTGAGTTTTTTAATTTCTGCCACGCGTTCAGGGCTCAGAGCTACCATTCCGGTTTCACCTTTGTAGGCATACCAAATAATCCGTTTGAAAACGTCGGTTTTCATGTGAATTGCATCGCCTTTTTCGGTGAGTAGTTTACCATCAACCTTGGGCATCGATTTGATGGCATCTAGGTACATGTCGAGCTCGTAATTTAGGCAGCATTTCAATTTGCCGCATTGGCCAGCCAGCTTTTGAGGATTCAGCGAGAGTTGTTGGTAACGTGCCGCTGAGGTTGATACAGATCTAAAATCAGTAAGCCAAGTGCTGCAGCAAAGTTCGCGGCCACACGAACCGATTCCACCAAGTCGAGAGGCCTCTTGCCTGGAGCCAATTTGACGCATTTCTATACGTACTTTAAAGCGATCGGCCATGTCTTTGATCAGTTGTCTGAAATCGATGCGGCCTTCAGCGGTGTAGTAGAAAGTTGCTTTGCTCAGGTCTGCCTGATACTCGACATCTGAGATTTTCATGTCGAGTTTCAGATTTTGGGCAAAAGTGCGCGACTTGGTGAGGAGTTCACGCTCCAACCCTCTGCCTTTGATCCATTTGTCAATCTCTTCTTGATTGGCAATGTGTAGGATTTTTTTACACTCTAGTGTTTTGAGGTTTGGTGCTTTTTTCTTGACTTGAATGCGCGCGAGTTCTCCGAGAGCAGAAACTACGCCGATGTCCCAACCAGGGCTTGTATCGACAGCAACGACGTCGCCGGTTTGCAAGGAGAGTTGGTCCGCATTTCTGAAAAACGCCTTTCGGGCATTTTTAAAACGTACTTCTACGAGTTCAAAAGTACTTTGGCCTTCAGGTAAGCTGATGTTGGCCAACCAATCAAAAACTTCTAGCTTGTTGCAACCACCGCTACTGCAAGTACCGTTATTTTTACACCCTTTTGGTGTTCCTCCGCCGCTACTACATGATGCACAACCCATTTGTTTTTTTTGTGGTAAAGTTAATAAATAAAGTCGTTTGAATTACGCCTGATGAATGTAGCGCATTGTTTGAAAACACAGTTGTGTAAATAGAATACGCGGATTGGCATTGCGATCAATTTGGTAGTAGGCTGCGTCGAGCGCCTGCATGAATTCTCGGATATTATTACCGGAAATAAAAGGCGCAAATTTTTCGAGGAAGGCCTCCTCTTCGGTTGAAACTTTGGTGAGTGCAGCGCTCATATAATTGGTTAAAATACTCTGGCGCAGCATATGTAAAGCGTACTGAATGAAGAGTTTTTGCCTTTCTTTTCCTATCGTCGCAATTTCATCTGCCCAGTCCATCATGGCAAGCACTTCTTTTTTGTAGCAGACGCGCATCAATTGAATAAAGTGTTGACGTTGTTGGTCCTGATTTTCGGAGGTTTCAAGGTATGCAAGCGCCGCTAACAATGATCCGTCGGCAAATGCCGCTATGGCATCGGCATTGACTTTTGTTTGATTTTTCTGAGACACTAAAAAGCTACTGAGCGCAGCGCCTTCAATTTTAGGTATGCGAATGAGTTGCGTTCTAGATTGAATGGTAATCATGAGCTTGCTGGCATCTTCGCTAACCAACAAAAAAAGCGTTTGTGCGGGTGGTTCTTCTAAAATTTTGAGCAGCTTATTGGCACAATTTGCATTCATTTCTTCGGGCTGCCAGATGATCATAACTTTGTAGCCACCTTCGTAACCTTTCAAGTTTAATTTGCGGATGATCTCTTGGCTTTCTTCGGTGCCAATGATAGGTTTACGGAGTTTGTTGTCAATGCGTTCGGTCCATTGGAATAAATCAAAATAGGCGCTCTCTTGGATTTGAGCCCGCCAATCTGAAAGAAATAGATCTGCGGTTTTGCCGATACTTTGCACCACAGGAAATACAAAATGAAGGTCAGGGTGTTGCAATTGCTGGACTTTTTGGCAAGAGGCGCATTGACCACAGCTGTCTTTGTTTTGTCTGTTGTTACAAAACAAATATTGCGCAAATGCCAATGCAATTGGCAATCCGCCATGTCCTGCTGGTCCTTGAAATAGTTGAGCGTGGGCTATTTTGCCCGAATCAATTGCTCGAACAAGTTCTTGTTTGAGTGATATTTGACCAATAATTTGCTGAAACTGCACGCTCAAAAGTAGCTAAAATGCAGCAATTATTCAGTGTTACCTTTTAACAGAAGTACGATTTCTCCTTTGGCTTCATGTTGGGTGAAATAGGCTTGTAACTCGGCTAATGTGCCTCTGTGATACGTTTCGAATTTTTTAGAAATTTCTCTAACTACGCATGCCTCCCGTGTGGGATCTAGCCATTCACACATTTGGGTCAAGGTTTTTGATATGCGGTGCGGAGATTCGTATAATATGATGGTTCTAGTTTCTGTGACAAGCGCTTGAATGCGTGTTTGCCTGCCTTTTTTGTGCGGTAAAAAGCCTTCAAATACAAATTTATCGCAAGGAAATCCTGAGGCCACCAATGCTGGAACAAAAGCAGTAGGACCCGGCAAACATTCGACTTCGATTCCTGCTTGAATGCAAGCGCGAACCAATAGGAATCCGGGATCTGAGATTCCGGGTGTGCCTGCGTCAGAAACGAGCACACAACTGTCGTGTTGTTGAATGAGCTCAATGGTTTTTTCTAAAAAACGGTGCTCGTTGTGCGCATGAAAAGCGAGGACTTTCTTTTTGAGCTCAAAGTGATTTAAAAGTTTGTGCGTAACGCGTGTGTCTTCTGCAAACAGTAGGGGTGTTTCTTCTAAGATTCGAAGCGCTCGGAGGGTGATGTCTTCGAGATTGCCAATCGGGGTCGGGACGAGTATAAGTCTAGGCATGATTTAAGCAAATACAGCGCGCACCACTTCTTCGATTTTGGTACACGGAACGATTTCAATTTGTTGTTTGTGACCTTTAAGGCCTTTTGAGTATTTAGACACAATGATTTTTTTGTATCCGAGCTTCTCGAGTTCTCCGAGCCTTTGTTCGAGTCTGTTGACTGGCCTGAGTTCACCGCTAAGGCCAATCTCGGCAGCAAATGAAATGGTTTTATCAATGGCTATATCGGCATTGGAAGATAATATCGCCATTGCGACAGCTAAATCAATGGCGGGGTCATCTACTTTGATGCCACCGGCTATGTTCAAGAAAACATCTTTTGCTGCAAGTCGAAAGCCACAGCGTTTTTCGAGCACTGCCAACAGCATATTGAGTCTTTTGACATCAAAACCTGTTGAAGATCGCTGCGGTGTGCCGTAGGCTGCTGAAGAAACGAGCGCCTGCACCTCAATGAGTAATGGGCGAATGCCATCGACCATGGAGGCAACTGCAACCCCACTCAAGGCATCGGCACCGATAGAAACAAGGACTTCTGACGGATTGGCAACTGGCAAGAGACCATTGCCCTGCATGCTGTAGATTCCGAGTTCGTTGGTCGAGCCAAAGCGGTTTTTGATACTGCGCAATAAGCGGTAAATGTGATGGCGATCGCCTTCGAATTGCAAAACCGCATCTACCATGTGCTCCAAAACTTTCGGACCGGCAATGGTGCCATCTTTGGTGATGTGTCCGATGAGAAATATGGGAATATCAGTTTGTTTGGCGAAACGCAATAAATTGGCCGTGCATTCTCGGACCTGAACCACAGAGCCGGGTGAGCTCTCTACACTTTCTGTGTAAAGGGTTTGAATAGAGTCGATAATGAGTAGTTGGGGTTGAATGGCTTCTGCTTGAACTAAAACTTGTTGAAGGTTGGTTTCGGTAAGCAAATAACAGTGAGGATTATCCAAACCAAGGCGCTCTGCGCGCATTCGTATTTGCTGCTCGCTTTCTTCACCTGAAACATAAAGTATCTTTAGTTGCTCCTTAATGGCTAATTGTAGGAGTAATGTGGATTTGCCTATGCCTGGGTCGCCGCCAAGCAGGTTGATGGAACCCGGAACAATGCCACCGCCCAAAACGCGGTTGAGTTCAAAATCTTGAAGCGGAATGCGACTTTCTTCGCTTTTTTGTACCTTTTGAATCAATACGGCTTGTTGCGCCTGTGTTGATTTAGAAAAACTGACTACATGCTTTGGCGTTTTTTCGGTGCGCTCCTCAATAAATGTATTCCATTCTTTACAAGACGGACATTTACCCAGCCATTTTGGGGCTTCGTAACCACAATTTTGACAAAAAAAAGCGCTTTTGGCCTTAGACATAGAAAGATTTTAGTAAAACAAAGGTATTCAAAAAAGCTTGTCTAAGGCTGGCTTTAAGATACTTAATCCGTAAGACTACTGAAAAGAAAAATATTTTTTTGAAGATTTTTTTCAGAGTTGATTGCCACAAATGCAAAAAATTTAATTTTGCCGTGTAAATAGTTGTACATCCTATGTCAAAAAGAAGAGCAATCATCAGTTACGACAAGCTGTCTCTTGAACAGAAAAAACAAATTCTCCGCGATTTTCCGGACGGATATATCAATCACCTGACCACCATCAAAACGCCAACTGGCGAGGTGCTCGATGCCTTAGTTTGGGAAACCGACGAAGTTATTTACTTAGTCAAAATCAATAAAGTGCAGCCAAAGGCCAAGCCAGTTGTCGAGGACGACGACGACTTCGACGACTTTGACAAACCAGATGACATCAAAGACGACGACCTCGATGACGAAGACGAAGACGACGAAGAGGAAGACGACGACTACGGCGATGAACCCGCCGATGACGACGATTCCGAAGAAGATTAACAAGGTCGTACCCAAGTTTTTTTAACTTTGGGTTATGATTGACTCCCTCAATTCCGCTCAAATAGCAGCACTTTTTGCGCTTACCCCGGCCATTGATCAGGTCGGCATCCATGAGCGTATTGGCCGTATACAAACCAGAAGCATTAAGGGTACTGCCAAACTTCAAGGGCTGCGCATGGCGCTTTCCATGATAGACCTCACCACTTTAGAAGGAAAAGATACCCTAGGCAAAGTGCGTCAACTTTGTTTCAAAGCCCAACATTTACATGACCAAGCAACTGGTTTACCAACGGTTGCTGCTGTTTGTGTGTATCCAACAATGGTTGCCGAGGCAAAAAAGGCATTGGTATCTTCAAACATCAAAGTAGCAAGTGTTTCTACCGCATTTCCAGCTGGTCAAGCGCCTTTTGAGGTCAAAAAATTGGACACATTATATGCTGTTGACAACGGCGCTGATGAAATCGACATGGTCATTTCTAGAGGTCGTTTTTTGGCCGGTGATTACCAGTTTGTTTACGACGAAATTGCAGCCATCAAGGCACTTTGTGGTCAGGCTCGGTTAAAGGTTATTTTTGAAACCGGTGAGCTCGATACCCTAGATCAAATTAGAAAAATGTCAGACTTAGCAATTGCTGCAGGAGCTGATTTTATAAAAACCTCTACCGGGAAAATACAGCCCGCAGCCACTTTTCCTGTGGTTTTAACCATGTTGGGTGCCATCAAAGATCATTTCGACAAAACTGGACAAATGATAGGTATGAAACCCGCGGGTGGAATCTCGTCAGCGAAATTGGCTTTACAGCATTTATTGCTGGTCAAAGAGGTACTCGGTGAAGCCTGGCTAACCAATGAATGGTATCGCTTTGGAGCAAGTAGTTTGGCAAACGATTTACTATTGCAATACCAAAAACAAGTCACTGGTAAGTATCAGTCGGCTACTTACTTTTCAATCGACTAATGATGAGCGAAAACACCTGGAATTTAGATCCTGCACTAGAATCAACTGCAATTGTTCAACTCAATACGCAGTATGAACTTTATATAGACGGTAAATGGCAAATACCGCAAAGCGCTACGTATTTTCCATCGGTAAATCCCGCCGATGAATCACACCTATCTCAAATTGCACAAGCCAATGAAGCTGATGTTGATAAAGCAGTAAAAGCAGCGCGCGCTGCCTATCAAAACGTTTGGTCTCAACTAAGTGGAGCTGAACGCGGCAAATATTTATTTCGTATAGCGCGGTTGATGCAAGAAAAATCCCGCGAACTCGCAGTTCTTGAAACATTAGATGGCGGAAAACCTATTCGTGAGTCCAGGGATATCGATATTCCTTTGGCCTGCAATCATTTCTTTTATTATGCGGGATGGGCTGACAAACTCGAAGAAGCATTTCCTGGCCAACAAATGGCGTCTTTGGGCGTTGCAGCCCAGATTACTCCATGGAATTTTCCGCTGCTCATGCTTGCCTGGAAGATTGCGCCAGCGTTGGCTTGTGGCAATACCGTTGTTCTGAAACCGGCTGAAACTACTTCCTTGACAGCACTTAAGTTTGCCGAAATTTGCCAAGAAGCTGGGCTTCCTGCTGGTGTTGTCAATATTGTAACAGGTTACGGCGATACTGGCGCAGCATTAGTGGCTCATCCCGATGTGGATAAAATCGCTTTTACTGGTAGCACGGCAGTTGGTAAGCAAATACAACGCGCTTGTATAGGTACCAAAAAGAAACTCACCTTAGAACTTGGAGGGAAATCTGCGAATATCATCCTTGAAGACGCGCCAATAGATCAGGCAGTTGAAGGTGTTATTAATGCCATTTTCTTTAATCAGGGCCACGTTTGTTGCGCTGGATCGCGTTTATTTATTCAAGAATCTATTGCGCATCAAGTAGTCGAAAAACTAAAATTTAGGTTGAAAAGCATCTATGTGGGCAATCCACTCGACAAAAACACCGATATCGGTGCCATCAACTCAAAAAAGCAACTCGAAACCATTCATAACTACATTTCGGTTGGGCTCTCAGAAGGAGCAGAAATGTATCAGCCTGATTGTAAACTCCCAGAAAAAGGATATTATTGTCAACCTACGCTCTTTTTGGATGTAGCGCAGAGTTCCCGAATTGCCCAGGAGGAGATTTTTGGCCCAGTCCTTACGGTACAAACTTTCAGAACAATAGAAGAAGTGATCCAAAAAGCAAATAATTCGCCATATGGTCTTGCGGCAGGTGTTTGGACCGCAAATGGCGCAAGAATTTTTGGCCTCAGTAGTCAATTACAAGCCGGTGTTGTTTGGGCAAATACCTACAACAAATTCGACCCGACTTCGCCTTTTGGTGGTTACAAAGAAAGCGGTTTTGGCCGCGAGGGTGGCCGCCACGGCTTAAGTGCATATCTACAAATCAAGAACTAATGGAAATTCTTAAAACCTACAAACTATATATTGGTGGGCAGTTTCCGCGCACTGAGAGTGGCCGTACCTATCCTGTACGAGGGGCAAATGGCAACCATGTAGCTAACGCTTGCCTCGGTTCTCGCAAAGATGTGCGCAATGCTGTTCAGGCCGCACGCAAAGCCCAAAGCGCTTGGGCGGTTAGATCAGGATTCAACCGCAGTCAAATTCTGTATCGTATTGCAGAAATACTAGAAGATCGCAAAGCGCAGTTTGTCAGTGAATTAATAAGTATGGGCTCAAGCACAGCTGACGCACAAAACGAGGTGCAATCTTCCATAGACCGATGCGTTTATTACGCGGGCTGGTCCGATAAATACCAAGCGCTGCTCAGTAGTGTGAATCCGGTGGCTACGCCGCATTTCAATTTTTCTGTTCCTGAAGCAATGGGTGTTGTAGGGGTTGTATCGTGTCAGCGAACCGGTTTAATAGGCCTCATTTCCCAAATTCTACCAGTTATCTTAGGTGGAAATACCATTGTGGTCATTGCCAACTCGGATCAGCCTTTAGGCGCCATTTCTTTTGCCGAGGTATTGGCCACCTCAGATGTTCCCGGCGGAGTGGTCAATATACTCACTGGTCAAATAGCAGAGTTGCTGCCCACACTCGCGGGCCACATGGATGTCAATGCGCTGAGTTTGGCATATATAGACGCCGATTTGTTAAAAGCAGCTCAAGAAGTAGCCATTGATAACTTAAAGCGCTGCTCAGTTTACGCTGAAGATTTTACGTTGCAAACAAGCCAAGGACTGGCTTTTATTTCCACATTTCAAGAAATCAAAACAACTTGGCACCCGATTGAACAATTGAGTGGCGGAGGAAGTGGGTATTGAAATTTCAATTAATCTATAAACTCTCCCAATAACTGTGTCATTGCAGAAACGCTGCGTCGGGTTTCGGTAGGGGAGAAGGTGGCGATTTGCCAAGTGTTGTTGTCCCAGACGAGCGTGTTCATGCGATTGAAGTAATCGATGCCGAGTGCTGTGCCCATTTGCTTAACCAGGTGATTGATTTTATCCATGGAGCAGCCAGATGCTTTGATGCCGTCCTCATTGGCAACAAGAACCAAGGCGTTCTGGGCAAAAACAAAACCAGTGGCGTTCATCGCTTTGCCATGTGTTTGCCAGGTAGAAGTAAAACTTTCCAGTTGTTCGTTGGCCCAAGCTTCTTCTGTAGAATCAAGCTGGCGCTGTCCAATGAAAACCCAAACCCGACAAGTTGGGGTAAAATGAGTTAAAATATCAGAGATCTGCAGCATTGGCAATAAGTTCTGCGATATCTAAGACCTTTACGTCTTCCTCTTTTTCATAATGCTTGATGCCGTCAGTCATCATGGTATTGCAGAAAGGGCAACCGGTTGCAATGATACTGGCACTCGTTTCAATGGCGTCTTCGGTGCGTTCAATATTGATTTCTTTGTTGCCCTTTTCGGCTTCTTTGAACATTTGAGCACCCCCGGCACCACAACAAAGGCCATTGGTTTTACAGCGTTTCATCTCGACCAACGCGGCATCTAGTTTCTCTATGAGTTCGCGCGGCGCTTCGTAGACGTCGTTGGCACGCCCAAGATAACAAGGGTCGTGGAAAGTAATTTTTTTACCTTTGAAAGTACCGTTATCAGCGAGGGTTAGTTTGCCAGTATTGATGAGGTCTTGGATGAGTTGGGTATGGTGAATTACTTCATAGGTACCCCCCAAGCCAGGATATTCGTTTTTAAGCGTATTAAAGCAGTGTGGGCAAGCCGTTACAATTTTTTTTACCTCATAGCCATTGAGTAATTCAATGTTCATGAGTGCCTGCATTTGGAAGGTAAATTCGTTGCCAGCGCGCTTGGCTGGGTCACCAGTACAACTCTCTTCTGTACCCAATACTGCAAAGTTCACTTTACAGTGATTTAATATTTTAACGAGTGCCTTTGTTATCTTCTTTGCGCGGTCGTCGAAAGAGCCGGCGCAACCCACCCAAAATAAAATATCTGGACTTTCTCCAGAGGCCATCATGTCGGCCATTGTGCGTACTTGTATACTCATGTTGCTTAAGTTTTCTTAGTCTTCTTTTGCCCAGTTTAAGCGTTCTGTTTGTGCAAATTGCCATGGTGCGCCATTGTTCTCTATGTTGGTCAGCATACCGGTGAGTTCGGTCGGTACTTTGGACTCTTCCATAACCAGAAAACGACGGAGGTCCATGATGATAGAAAGCGGGTCAATATTGACAGGGCATTCTTGAACACAAGCGTTGCAGCTTGTGCAGGCCCAAAGTTCTTCTTCGGTAATGTACGAGCCTAAAAGACTTTTTGCGTCTTCGGCAGCAGTGCCATTTTTGCGTTTGTAGTTACCGAGTTCTACCATGCGGTCTCGGGTATCCATCATGATTTTACGTGGTGAAAGCAACTTACCGGTGGTGTTGGCAGGGCAAACAGATGTACAACGCCCACACTCAGTGCAGCTGTAGGCGTCCATGAGGTTTTTCCAAGTGAGGTCCGTGACGTCTTTGGCTCCAAACCGGGTTGGAACAGCATCTGTTGGTGCAGCTGCATACGGGTCGGCGTTGGGGTCAAGCATCAGTTTAACTTCATTCGTTACACTTTGCATGTTCGTAAATTGCCCTTTAGGATCGAGTTTCGAAAAGTAAGTATTTGGGAAAGCCATGAAAATGTGCAGGTGCTTGGAGTAGGGCAGGTAGTTCATAAAAGTATAAACCATGATGATGTGTCCCCACCAACCAATTTGCTCCAAAATTTCTAGGGTGTGTGTGCCTTTTCCTCCAAATAAAATGGGACCTAACCAAGAACTAATCGCAAACCCATTTGAATGGCCCGCATAGGATTGCAAGACCTCATCGGCGCCGTTCATGGTAAAGATGAAACTAATTAAAATGAGTTCAAATACGAGAATAAGATTGGCGTCTTGTGTGGGCCAGCCAGCAAGTTCTCTCATATTGAGACGCGGTAATTTGAGCATATTGCGTCGTGCAAGAAAGAAGATGGTTGCAACAAATGCCAACACCGATAAAATTTCGATAAAGCTGATGACGAACGTATAAAAGCCACCAAGACTTTCTTGAAAAAAGCGATGAGAACCACTGATGCCGTCAATCAGAATTTCGATGAGCTCAATTTGGGTAATGACGAATGAAATATATAATGCCAGGTGTAGAAGCGCAGGAATTGGGCGATTGAACATCTTTTTTTGACCAAGCGCCACTAGCAGCATGGTGCGCCAACGTTCTGCTTTGCGGTCAGAACGATTTGTAGGAAGGCCTAAATGAATGTTTTGGGTAATATGACGGAGATTGAAAGCGAAAAATCCAAAACTTGCAAGCGTTAGAACGCCAAAAATGAGTTGTTGCATGATTTCAATTTATTCAGGCAAGCTGTCAAGTAATTTGTTGAGCTTGTCTTCGTTTTTCTTTGAAAGTTGAAGGCCTTTTGTTTTGCCGCCAATAAGTGAGAGGCGTACATAACGCTCTGGGTGTGCTTCGAGGTCTGTGACTAAGTCTTGCAGGTCATTGTTGGTGGCCACAAGCTCAGCGTAGAGTTTGTCGTCGTGGATGAGTTTACCGAGTGTGCCTTGGCCTTTTTCAACCTCAGCCAAAACCATATTGAATTTTTTGAGTGTTGTTTGGGCCTCGAGGATGGTTCCTTTGAAATCAGCGGTGACGAGCTCATCGGTAATTTTTCTTGTGTTGCCAACAATTCCTGTGATTTGGTCGTTGCTTTTGCGCAGGTTCAGTGTAATGGCCTCAACGTTGGCCATGATTTTAGAAAATTGAGCGCGTTCAGAAGCCACAAAACCTTGAAGTTCGTCGGCTACATTTCCTAATTTTTTGATGGTGAGTTTGACTTGTTTCAGACTACCTTCCAGTTCGGAGGTTGCGGTGGTATCCCAAAATGAGGTGAGTGAACCAACCATTTTGTCCACAGAAAGCATCATGGTCTGAAGCTTCTGCGAAATGGGATCAGCATAGGCTTTAACCTGTGATACCACATCGTTGGAGACACGACCTGGAATAGTTGCTCCAGATTTGTAGTAACTACCGTTACCGGCAGTTGGTAGATGCACGATAAGTGCTTTGGTAAAGAAATCCAAGGATCCTATTTCAACCACGGTGCCTTTGGGTAAGCGGATATCTGGGTTGTGGATATTGAAAGTCAATATAACTTTATGTAGAGAATCTCCTGTTGGATTAGACTTAATACTCAAGACTTTTCCGATTTCAACACCGTCCAAAGTGACGTTTGAGGAAACCATGAGTTGGCCTGAATTAGGGAAATAAGCGGTGTATACTTCATCTCCACCAAAAAAGCTATTGCCTTTAAGGAAGTTGATGCCCGTAATAAGGATTACGATGGACAAAAGCGCGATGAGCGCGGCTTTAATTTCTTTAGAGAATTTCAAGCTAGTTATTTTCTGCTAATTTAATTGCTTTTTCAATACTGATGCGTTCTCCGTCAAGGAAAGCAACTACAAATGCATGAGAAAAGCCTTTTTGAATCAATTCATTTTTATAATTTTTGGCGCCTTGTAAGTCGTTTGGAAAGACACCTGCACAGTATTTGTATAGGGTATTGTCTTGATATTCAAATATTTCTAGGCCTTGAAAATGTCTAGATTTCAATGCCAAAGGTTTGTTGGATGTCTCAATTTGCACCCTAAAAACAAGACCTTGTTCTTTTTGTACTTCTTTAGGTAATTCTACTGGTTTCTCTTCGGTAATGTTTGTCGGTTTGGGATTGTCGGCGGGTGTGGGTTGAGTCGTTCCTCCAACAACAGTTTTACCTTCGGTAGCATTTTTATAATTGACAAAAGCCTGAAACATTGCTTGGGCCATTTTTTGCTGTCCTTCTGCCGTTCCTATTAGTTTCTCTTCTGTAGGGTTAGGTAGAAATGCGGTTTCTATCAATACACTTGGCATGGTTGTTTTGTAAAGTACCAAAAAGCCCGCTTGCTTCACGCCGCGGTCATAGCGGCCAATTCGCTTGAATTCTTTTTGGATCATTTCGGCAAAAAGTATAGATTGTCGGTGAAAAACCGCCAATTGAAATTGTAAGGCGATAATTCCATCCGGAGTGAGGTCATAGGAACGGTACTTGGCTCCTTTATCGTCTTCGAGTGAAATACTTGCGTTTTCGCGTTCGGCTACTTTTTGCTGGGCATCTGTCCGATGCAAACCAAGAACATATGTTTCTGAGCCATATGCGGTAGTACTCCCGGCGTTGGCATGAATACATATAAAAAGGTCCGCATTATTGCGGTTGGCAATGTTGGCGCGTTCAGCGAGTTCGACAAAAACGTCGGTTGTGCGCGTATATACCACCTTAATTTCTGGATAACGCTCTTTGATGAGCGCACCGAGTTTCAAGGCCATGGACAAACAAACTTCTTTTTCATTGTTGTGCGCGCCATGACATCCCGGGTCATGACCACCGTGACCTGCGTCGATAACCACCGTTCTGATTTTGCTGCTTTGAGCCCAAATTTGGTTTCGACAACAAAGGACTAGAACGCCCAATAAAATGGCGGTAATTGCGTTCTTTTGCAAGCCATTGAAAATTGGTAGCTTTGTACGTTTTTCCTGCATATTACAAATCTAAGTAAGCAACTTGAGCACAACCCGGCGCTTTTTACAACTTTTCTTCGCTGCATTGTTAATAATGTGGGCAAACGGAATAGTTACAGCGCAAGACACCCTTTATGTGAATGGCGAAAGTCTGAATCAGATTGTCACCTACCGGGCAAGTGATCGAATTGTTCATGATGTTCCCAATCGCCGCATTTATCTCTACGGAAACGCAGAAGTTCAGAGCGAGGGTTTTTCCATCAAGGCAGGGTACATACGAATTGATATCGACTCTAGTATCGTAGAGGCGAGCTACAGATTGGATAGTACAAATGCAAAGGTCGAATTTCCCGAATTAACTGAAGGTGCCCAAACCATACGCTGCGAAACGTTGCGCATGAATTACAAAACCGAAAAAGCGTATATCAAGGCACTGGCAATTAAGCAAGATGAATTCTACTTTCGGATGGGCACCGCCAAAAGACAGACGAACCAAGAACTTCACTTGCGGCAAGGTATCCTCACAACTTGTGATTTAGAAGAACCACACTATCACTTTCAGTTGAGTAAAGGTGTGTTGGTGCCAAATGAGCGTATTGTAACTGGCCCAATGAATTTATGGGTTTCGGGTATCCCAACGCCGCTTGGTCTACCTTTTGCTTTTATTCCCACCAATCAAAAAGAACGTACATCAGGGCTTTTGTTTCCGGAATTTATCCCTTTGTCCACTTATGGTTTTGGTTTTCAAAATCTTGGTTGGTATTTTCCAATCAATGACCATTATCAAACTTCTGTTTATGCCAATCTATACAGCCGCGGATCCTGGGGCTTACGCAACGACCTCGATTATGCCAAACGCTATGCCTATAACGGGCGACTGTCTTTGGGTTTTCAACAGTTTAATAATGGTTTCCCTTCCAATGAAAAGCGCAACAAAGTAACGGTCTCCTGGAATCACCGAAAGGCGCCAAAATCCAATCCATTTTGGGATTTTTCATCAAATGTAAATTTCATTTCAGACAACGAATCCAAAAATTCACTTGATCCGATTAACCCGGAATATTTTTCTAATTCTTTCAACTCCGATATCAACCTTGCCCGTAATTTCCCTGGTAAACCTATTAATACAGGACTTAAAATGTCCTTGAGGCAAAACTCGATTGCCAAAAATATTTCACTGACGAGTCCGGTCATGAACGTCAATGTTACGCGTGTATTTCCTTTTAAAAATGTATTTGAAACCGCCGATAAAAACTGGAAAAAGACCATTCAGCAAATTGGGGTCTCCTACAACTTTGAAGCGCAGAACCGTTCTCAATTTCAAGATATTTTGCTCAACAACGTTGATTTCGCTGCAATTAGCCAGCAATTTATGAATGGTGTAAGTCAAGGTTTGAGTATACAAACCAATACAGGTTTGTTCAAAAATGCCATGAAAATCAATCCGAGTCTTAATTACGGTAATAAGATCAATTTTCAGCAAATTTCCAAAACCTACGATCCGTTGGCTAACCAAACCCAAATTGATACGCTTCGCCAAATGAGTATGCGCCATGAGCTGAATTTTAGCCTTACTGCTACTACCGTTCTTTATGGTTATTACCGTTTTATTGGAAAACGCCAGGCCCGTTTGCGCCACCTCATGACACCCAATATTGGCTATCGATATACACCTGGCTGGAATCCGCTGGTATCTGCTAATGCTGGTCCGAATCAAAGCACGATTACGTATTCACCTTTTGAGCGCAGCGTTTATTCGGTCGGATCAGTAAGGGAAGCCTCCTTACTTACTTTCGGCATCAATAATACCGCTGAAGTCAAATTTAAATCTGCCCAAGACACCATTACAGGTTACAGAAAAGTAAGGCTCATAGACCAATTTTCGTTGACTGGTTTTTATGATTTTACCAAAGATAGCATGCAGCTGTCTGACCTGGCATTGAACCTACGTATTAGTCCGGCCAATTGGATCAACTTTGTTTCCAATGCACAATGGAGCCCATATGCCTGGGATGCAACAGGTAAAACCCAAGCTGCATATGCTTGGAAGAACGGCCAGCAGCTTGGTCGTTTGACAACCACAAACCTCACGACCACAATGGTTTTAGCTCCGAAGAAGGACCGCAAAAAATTGCAAGATCATAGCGCCTTATTCAATGAACAAGATTGGAATGCCGATTTCAATTACTATGCCTTGCATCCGGAGCGTGCTGTTTATTACGATATCCCATGGAAAATGAATATTTCACATGTCTACGGAATTCAAGCCAATCAAACCATTTCGGCTAGTAATCCTGAGCCTTGGCTCTTCGTTCAGACGCTAGTATTGAGTGGAGACCTTAGTTTCACGAAGCGTTGGAATTTATCCGGTAATTTGAATTTCAATTTGCAGCAAACTCGACTTACGAATGCTTATTTTGCCCTGAATCGAAATATGCATTGTTGGGCGTTGTCTTTTTATTATGTGCCAATAGGTGGGAACAAGAGCTTCTTACTTACTATTCGCAATACGTCGAGTATCTTTAGAGATGCTAAAATTGAATTTAGAAAACCTCCTTCGTTTCTGTAACGGCCGTTTGGATCCGCTCGTTATATACTTTACCAATCTGATACGTGTATTTTGCACCAAAAAAGACAATTTGGGCAGAATAATGTACCCAAGCCAGCATGATAAAAATTGAATTGGCAACACCTAAAGTACCCATCACGAAATAATGTTGTAGGTAATAGCCGATCAGCCATTGGCTTAGGTAAAGTAATAAAGCAGTGGCAACAGCTCCGATTCTGGCGATACGCCACGAGACTTTCGCATTGTGCATATATTTGAATATCAAACTAAATATCAAGATATTGGAAAGTAAAGTAAAAGCAATTTGAATCAGTTGTAAAGAGAAATCCACAAAGCCATTGTTCCATTGAAGCCAACTTGTGAGGGCAGAGAAGATGAAAATTTGTAAAAAGTAAAAGAGAATAATCACTAAGGCAAATAAGGCCAAAAGCAGCACACTCAAAAAGCGAAAGCCGATGATTTCCATAAATAAATTGGACTCTTGCCGGCTTTTTTTACTGACATTGAAAAATTCGTTTAGGCTGCGCTTGAGTGAAACCATGAAGGCCGAGCAGGTATAAAGTAAGATACCAATACTTGCCAATTCTAAAATTAAATTTGGCTTATCTATGGACATTCCTTCCACAAGTTTGAGAATTGATTCACTGTCTTGAATTCCTAAGCCTGATTTTAAAATGGACCCTACCACCGCTCTCATATTTTGTTGTCCAATTATACGTCCGTAGATGGAAGTGGTGAGGTAAATGATGGGAATAAAAGCAAATAAGGTATAATAGGCCAATGCCGCGCCGTGATGAAAAGCGCCTTCTTGCACATATTCTTTGAGCGCTTGCCAAAAAGCTTTGAGCAAGAGTTGGCTTTTAGGGATTTTATTTTTTACAGATTTCAATGGCCTTAATTGCGGTTAATTTTTGAAAGGCATACAGAAGTAGTTGTTCATTCTGTTCCGTTCGGACATAATTTAGATATAAGCCACCTACAAAAAGCGCATTTTTAAATACAACTGGAATACCTGTTTCAGTTAATACATATTCATCTGGCCTAAAATGTACTATGTTATCGTTGAGTTTTATTGTATTGAGCGGCCCAAAAAGTCTTGCCCGATCCGGTGCTTTATAATGATAGTAAACGCTTTCTGGACTATACTTTTTTGATAGTTTACCGTTCTGAAGGATGCAGATGTGGTCGCAAAGTCCGAGGACATCTTGTCCTTCATGGGAAACTAAAATGATGCCCGTATTGTCTTCGTCTCGAAGATCCATCAGGTATTTGCTGAGTTTTTGGCGCAGGCGGGCATCAAGGTGCCCAAACGGCTCATCGAGGAGCAAATACTGAGGTTGATCAGCAATTGCTCTGGCAATGGCTACGCGTTGTTGTTGGCCACCAGAAATGAGGTGCGCTTTGGATTGACTGCAATCTTTGAGACCGAATAAAGCCAGGAGTTTTTGAACACGCTTGTCTCGTTTGGCATAGGGCCAGTGCAAAATAGCTTCTCGGATATTTTCTTCAACGCTATGAAAGGGATCGAGTTTGAAATCTTGATTGACAATTGCAATACCTGCGTAGCCCGGAACCAACATATGCCTCACGGCAGTTTGCTTGGCACCGTCGATGTAAACTTCTCCTGTGTCGGGATCTTGTAAGCCCGCACAAATTTTGAGTAAGGAGGATTTCCCCGCACCGCTCTTGCCAACTAAGCCGAGAATTTCACCCCTTTTGACCTGAACTTGAAGGTCTTTGAGCACCGGTTTTTGGTAACTCAATGAAATATTTTTGAGCTGGATCATCTTATAAGTGCTTTAGGGAAACTTTTTGAAGCTATGAAAATTCCGGGTACGGGATTGGCCATTGGTTCGTAATCTTTAAGGAAAATCCGGATGGTGTGCGTGTCGGGAGTTTGTTCGTATGTACAATGATCAATAATTGATTTGGACCCACCAACAAAAGTACTTGGGTTACCGGAACATATAATTTCAAAAAGATGCATCTCAGGAATAGCGTAGGAAAATAATTCATTGTTTTCATCGTATCCAGCTAGGTTATATGTGCCATTCGCGTGTTCTGTTACGTTTTGGACAGCAGAATTGATCTCTAATTCATCTTCCCATTCATAGCGCAGATTATCAGCAGACTCTTTGCCGTTGTGCAATTCGTCCGCAATTTCTTGGGAAAATAAATCGTTGAGTAAGTAGATATGTATTTTACAGTTCATCTTCGTTTTGTTTTTTAGCTACTTCATTGATTTTAAAAGCAGACGGAATCAGTTCAGGCACGAGTTTCATGACGATTGGAAATATGAGGGTCCCTCCAGGTAAAAGAAATAACGCCAAAGAAGGCATCGATTTCAAGATATCGTAAAATTGCGCTTTGACTTGTTCTTTTTCTTCCGGGCTAAGTTCTTCTTTGGTTGATTTCTGAAGTAAGTCCATTAGTTCTTTACTCTCTTTGACCTCTAAAATTAGGCGGTCTTTATTTCTACCAATAATGCGCAACCATCTTTGGCTTGTTTCTTTGAAAGCAAAACTTGCTTCAGTTGACTGTTTATAGACAAGAAGTTCTTCTGGGCCACTTTGTGCAACAAATGCAGCACACATTTCTTCTGATTCGAGCATTTGCGCATTACTCATGTTGAGCGCGGCGCCAAGCGTTTTGAGTTTTTGTTTTTCGTCTGGGCTGATCAAGTGCGTGCTTTGTAACAGGAGGTGCCCAAATTCATAGGTAATTTGAGCAAGCAAGGTGTCGTTGACAAGCTCTTGTTTGAGTAATCTAACGGAAATACCTATTTTGCTTCGTTCTTTAAATCGGCGATAAATTTTTCTGGGTAAGGCTGCTGATGCCAAAAAATGCTTCAGGATTTTTTTTTCATTGGCTTCGGTCTTTCCGTCGATGAACGCAGCATAAATAAGCCCATTTAACATGGAAGAGGTATAGCGCTCATGATTTTTGAGAAAAGGGGTGGTATTGCCCTCCAAATAAGCTCGAAATAAGATTACATCTAAAAAAATGAAGGCATTTGATAAATGTTTGAGCCAATAATTGGCCCCTAAAAATGAACTTTTGATACCAACCCTAGCGGCCAAGATGAGCTCAAGTTTACGGTGCGGGTTTTGGGTCATTTTGAATTGAAGTTGTTTCCAGATTCCTGATCCGTTATATCCTTTATAAAAAGCCAGTACTTCATCGATGAAAGTCTCGCTGTGGTTAAAGGTTTGCTGTTTTCGTAAATAGGTAAAAAATAGCGTTTCCAATAATAACAATTGGAGCTGTTCGTCGGTGTTTAACCTTTTTTTATCTAGGTTATTTGTAAAGATGAAGGATTTGGTCGTGCCGTAAATCAGACCAGTTTGGTGAGAAATGAAATGGGTGAGGTTTGATTCATTTTGTGAAATGAGGTCGGTGTCGAAAGTGAAATCACCTTTTTTGAACAAGTCAAAAAATTTGGCAATCCAGTTTTTGGATCCGGGAGAAAAATCTGTTTTAGTGGAGGACATACCGAGCGCTCAAGGCTGCTGCAAAACCAAATTGCAAATTAGGTAAAACATACAATGCAGGGCCTGTATCTAGCGAAATATTAAATGGAAAATCTTCAAAGGTGTGTTCTAATCCAACTACTGCATTGACCCCCAATCCTAGACCGCTGTAATTAGCGCCAAATTGTTTCATTTGGCCGAGCCCGACATTGGCACCAAAGCCATAATAAAAATCTAAAATTTCGTTGAGTTCGTTTTGCTGGTATGCGTTTGCGTGAACCCAAATTGCACCAAAATTACCACCGATACCGAGCTCAACAGCTTGTTGGTTCATTCTGTACTTGGCATTGATGTAGGTAACGCCGGGTGTGACGGCGCGCAATCCGATTGCACTTGTGTAGCGTTGTGCGTGAGTGGAAAATACGCTCAAACAAAAAACAATAGAAAGAAATATTTTCATTGGATCGAGTTTGTCTCAAAATTAACGTTTATAACAGCGCGAGAAACTTAATTTGCGATGAAAAAATACACCTGGTTCTGTTGAAAAGGCTTTGAAGTCCAAAACGTAAATCCCAATTGGTGCAATTGTCCCAAATTCTGAACTACCATCCCATATAAGTAATCCTGATGTTCCAAAAAGTTCATCAATGACAAGTCTCTTCACAAGATTACCGTCTAGTGTATAGATATTTGCTTGAACCAACATATTTGGGGCAGGTAATTCATAGTGTATTTCCAAAAAATCATGGTAGCCATCTAGATCCGGACTAAAATCTGTTGAACCGAGCGTTAATTTTCCTTTTTCACTCATGCTGAGTTGTTGGGAGTTACCTCTGCCCGGACTTGCAAAACCTACTATTTGGGCAGCTGAAAACCAATTGAGCGCACTTTGTGTTGGTAAATCGGGGTCGAGTCTTTCCAAGCTTACTGCTTCTGTATCAGAGAGCAATATAGTATGCCAACTTGCCGAATAATGAAGTTCATCAATTACCAAATTATTGCCACTCAAAATACAAGTTCCGCTGTCGTTATAGAAATAGGGCAGGTTTTGTATTGCGGTTTGCTCAATAACTGTCGAAGGATAATAGGCTAACAGGAAGGCCGTATCTGGGCTTAGCGCGATGTATTGGTGCGGTGCTAAGACAATTGGATTAAAAGGATAAGAAGTTTGACCATTACTTATACTGCAGGTCTTCAGTTGCAAATATTTATTGGTTCTGTTGTAGAGTTCGATAAAATCTGAACCATTGGCTGGTGGGTCAAATAAAATTTCGTTGATAATGACATCTCCAGTTAGGGGTACTTCGTATCTGATGGCGGTAGTCTGGGCTTGTGCCGAATTGCCCCAACAATCTGAAAAATTGCTCAAATTGATATCAAACACTTGGCTTTTTGGCAGTGGATTATCAAATACAAGAATTAATTGTGCCTGAGCAGCAGTCGCAGTAAACGGAAGCACAACTTTGGTGAATAAACCTAAATTGGGATCGAGTTCTACAGCTATTTGGGTTAAGGTCAGGCTATCGAGTGGTTCAGAAAAAACAAACGCGATTTGACTGGAGTCGCGGACTTCTGCAAATAAAAGTTGAGGAGCAATTGTGTCGGCTTGTAGATCGAGTAAGGAATTTGGCAATCCGGGCGTGCCGCCAAGAGCAGCTGCGCTCGAACCCCAGTTGTCTGCTGCCGAGCAAGGATCGAGCAAGGAGCGCCTTTCCAAACTATATCCGCCTTCTTGAGCTAATGAATCGTGCCAATTGCTGTTGTAGACCAGTTGGTCTGCTGTGCCACCTTGTGGTTCGAACAATTTCAACAGCTCACCGGTGTTATTCAAACTTGGAAAAGCCGGAATTTCTATGGTTCGATTTGGATTGAAACCACTGCTCTTGCCAGTAGCTACGAGGGTGGCGTATGCGCCTGGATGCAGCCAAAAAGAGGGCAGGGTACACGTGCCGCTGGCATCGGAAATCTGCCAGCCACTGAGTTGCTGACTCGATATTCCATTATTGTAAATTTCGATATATTCTTCATTGGGCAGGCCTTGTGGTGGTTCTGGGTCGGCCATGATTTCAGTAAAAATCAAATGCGGAGCATCTGTTGCGAGCGCAGAGCCGTAGTAGAGGTCGTCAAAGTAAAAATTTTGTTTGTTGCTCATTGTGTAGACAAACACAAGGCCTGCATAAGGCCCAGCCGGCAGCCAGGGCAACTGCCCTGTCAACCAAAGGTTGTTTGCAGCGGCCATGCTTGTGCGCGCAAAGAGCTCGAAGATACCATTCATCAATTTGAATTCAAAGAACAATTGAAAAGCCGCTGCAATGCTGCCGGCTGGGCCTTGGGCCAACAAGGTATCTGTACCATTTTGCCGTAAAAATAATTTAGGTGCATCTTGGCTACCGGCTTCGCCAAATTCCAAATACAGCGCGTTGTTGGCCGCTAATAAATCATTTTGATCTGCACGTAAATAGTAGCGTCCAAAGTTGAGACTTGATGGACTAAAATTTTCGCGCAGCCAGAACCGACATTCAAAATTGGCGTCTAAAGCATTTGGCGTAAAATACAGTGTAGTGCTTCCGCTGCTATCCGCTGACAATTGGAGCTGACGATTATTGTTTGTTATGACCTCATATAAATCACCCCCCCAAATAAGGCCATGAAATAAGCTTTGGTCGTGGAAATCATCAAAAACCTGAGCAAAGGCAGGTTTTGGGGTACAAGTTGACAACAGGAAAAATAAAATTGAAAAGAGGCGCATGTCAAACAAAGTTTATTTTTGTAAAAAATTTAATCAAAATGAAAGTTGCTGTTGTCGGAGCCACCGGTATGGTTGGTTCAGTGATGTTGGAGGTTCTAGCGGAACAAAAATTTCCTTTTACCGAATTATTATTAGTCGCTTCCCAAAACAGCGTTGGCAAAAAAATAACGTTTGAAGGCAAGGAATATGCAGTTATTGGGTTAGAAGAAGCCGTAGCTGCCGCACCTGATATCGCGATTTTTTCTGCAGGTGGTGAGACCTCATTGCAGTGGGCGCCTCGCTTTGCCGAGAAAGGGACTGTCGTCATCGACAACAGTTCTGCTTGGCGCATGGATCCCACAAAAAAGCTCATCGTTCCGGAAATCAACGGACAGCTGCTTACTAAAGAAGACCTGATTATAGCCAATCCAAACTGCAGTACCATCCAACTTGTAATGGTCTTGGCGCCGTTGCACCGCAAATACGGCGTCAAGCGCGTGGTGGTTTCGACTTACCAGTCGATCACGGGAACGGGTGTTAAAGCAGTTCAGCAACTTGAGAACGAGCGCGCTGGTACAGAAGGCGACATGGCATACAAGTACCCAATCGATAAAAATTGCATTCCACAATGCGATGTTTTCCTCGATAATGGCTACACCAAAGAGGAAATGAAGCTAACGAATGAAACCAAAAAAATACTTGACCCAAGTATTAACGTGACGGCCACAGCTGTGCGTGTACCCGTTGTTGGTGGGCACTCTGAAGCTGTGAACATTACTTTTGATCGAGATTTTGACCTCGGTGAATTGAGCAATTTGCTTGCTCAAACACCTGGTATTACCATTCAAGATAATATTCAAGCTTTCGAATACCCAATGCCGCGTTTTGCCCAAGGCAAAGACGACGTATTCGTTGGGAGAATACGCCGAGATGAAAGCCAGTCTAATTCTTTGAATCTCTGGATTGTTGCCGACAACCTCCGCAAAGGTGCCGCCACGAATGCGGTGCAAATTGCGAAGTTGTTGGTTTAATTTATTTATTCGAGATTTAAAGATTTTTATGGGCAAATGAATTGGTGCCCAAAATATTCTCTTACTTTTGTACCGTCTCTAAGGGGTGCCGCAAGGCTGAGATTACACCCATTGAACCTGATCTGGATAATGCCAACGAAGGGAAGATGACGCGCTAATTACACATAACAACCGAGAATTAGCCCCTTGTTCTTGTTTAATTTTTTTAAAGAAATGAAAACAAGATCTTTACTTTTTATTTTGATGTGTGGCCATTTAACTATGGCCCAAGTAGGTAAAACGAAAGACGCAGGCGATACCTCTCAACGTATCCAATCTGTCGAAGGAATCATTGTAAACGGCCTGCGCGCCAAAGATGCCCCCAACAACACGCTTGTCTCCAAAAGAACCTTGAATGCCAAGAACTTCGGGCAAGACATGCCTACGTTATTGGAATTTACGCCTTCGGTTGTCACCACCAGCGATGCCGGTGCTGGAATCGGCTACAGTGGCTTGCGCATCAGGGGTGTAGATGCAAGCCGCATTAATGTCACTATCAATGGCGTGCCAGTAAATGACCCTGAGTCTCATGATGTTTATTGGGTTAATATGCCCGATTTAGTTGGGTCAGTAGAGAATATTCAGGTACAGCGCGGTGTGGGTTCGTCTACCAACGGAGCCGCCGCTTTTGGTGCCAGTGTGAATATCAAAACCAATGATTTACAAAGCAACCCTTACGCACGCCTCGACCTTTCAAGCGGTTCGTTCGGTACGCTGCGCGGCACAATATCATCAGGAACAGGCTTACTAAATGAGCGTTTTAGTTTGGAGGCTAGGGTTTCTGAAATTCGTTCTGATGGCTACCTAGACCGCGCCGCAAGTGCGCTCAAATCTATGGGTCTCACTGCTACATATCTGACTGAAAAATCAATTTGGAAAGCTGTCGTGCTTACGGGCCAAGAGCGCACCTACCAGGCTTGGTACGGAACGCCCGAAAGTCGTTACCGTGGTGATTCACTCGGTATGCTAGCCTACGCTGCGCGCAATGGGCTTAGCGATGCGCAAACGCAAAATCTACTTACTTCGGGAAGAACATACAATTACTATACGTATGCTGGTCAGGTTGACAACTACAACCAAGACAACTATCAATTGCACTTTATTCATCGCTTTTCAGAAAAATTATATTTCAATACTGCCGCTCACTACACATACGGCCGCGGTTACTACGAAGAATTCCGCCATCAAGACGATCTTACTGACTACAGTTTAGACCAAGTTGTTTTGGGGTTTGATACCATTTCTAAATCGGATCTCATCCGCAGACGTTGGCTCGATAACCATTTCGTTGGCTTGATTTACGGGCTGAATTACCGGCATAGCTCGCACTTAAATTTTATTTTCGGAGGAGCTGCCAATCGTTATGCGGGCGAGCATTTTGGTGAAATCATTTGGGCGCAATATGCCTCGAATAGCCAAATTTATGATCGTTATTACGACAATAATGCGCTGAAAAGCGAAGTAAGCACGTACTTGAAAACCAATTATCAAAAAAATGGACTAGACCTTACTTTAGATTTGCAATACAGAGGCATTGCCTATGAATTTTTGGGTGTAGACCAAGTCAGTGGCGTACTTACCGACGTTACTCAGAACGTCAATTTTAATTTCTTCAACCCGAAAATGTCCATTTCTCAGCGCTTTGGTGCGCATCAGTTGTTCTCTTCATTTGGTATAGCCAACCGAGAACCTGTTCGCCGCGATTTCCGCGAGAGCACGCCTGCAAATCGTCCTATTCCGGAACGCTTATTTGACTCAGAGTTAGCATATCGTTTTGAGAAAGAAAGACTGAATTTACAGGCAAATTTATTTTGGATGTATTACCAAAATCAATTGGTGCTGACAGGTCAGATCAACGATGTTGGTGGCTACACCCGCACCAACGTGGATCAAAGTTACCGTGCGGGCCTCGAACTCGAGCTGGGCTATCAAATCCATTCTAAAATCCGTTTGCAAAGTGCCACCACACTGGGTCAAAACAAAGTCTTGAATTTCGTAGAGTATGTCGATGTCTATCTCGATACGGATCCATACTACACCCAGATTCAAATCAATCACGGTACCACCGATTTGGCTTTTTCGCCGAATTTCATTCAAACACTTGGCCTACAATATGCCCCAATTTCAGGTTGTAATATTGCGCTCCAAACAAAATATGTTTCCAGACAATACCTAGACAACACCTCAAATGTAGCCCGTAGTTTAGATCCATTTACTTTTACCAATCTGAGTATCAATTACAATATAAAACAGGAATTTGCCAAATATTTTCAGATTGGTTTGCTCGTCAATAACCTGTTCAACGCAATGTATGCCAACAACGGCTATACATTCAGCTACCAATATGCGGGGCAAACCACAACCGAAAACTTCTATTATCCGCAGGCAGGACGACATTTCTTAGTAAAAATGAGCATGCAATTTTAAATTTCTATCTTTGAAGAAATTCTCCTTATGAAAAACATATTTTTGCTCTTCCTTATTGTTTGCTCAAATAGCCTCATTGCGCAAGTGCTGGAAAAACCTCAGTTAGTCGAAAAAAGAGACACAAACAACCAGGTTGTGAGCAAGGTTATCGAAGTAGAGGAGCCACCTATCGAGGCAACGGAAATTTGGACAACTGTTGATATCGCCGAAAGCCGCAATACACCTGAGTTTCCGGGTGGTCAAGACTCACTCGACCGCTATGTCAAAGAAAAGGTAGAGGCTTTCATTTTTGCCGATACAAGCGAAAGTTTTCCATTTGGTGAATCGGTTTACGTAGCGTTTGTTATTGCCACCGATGGCACTGTGAAGTCACCAATTATTGAGTTGGGTTACAATGCTGCGCTTGATACCGCTGCTTTGGATATCGTGCGCAATATGCCAAAATGGTCACCGGCTATCAATGAAGATGGCTCTCCAATTGAGGCAAGTTACCGTTTGCAGATTCTCTTTGATTTTGATATCGAAATGGACGAAGATTTTGATTTCGAAGAAGAGCTTTCTTTTGGAAAACCACACTGGACTGGCTTTGAAATAGGAGCACAAATGAATACAACCGGTTTTTTAGACTTGAACAACACTTTTGCTAATGCCCCTTATTGGGAAAATAACGTAAGTAAAAGCTTGGTTATCAACCTAAATTCATTTCAGTATAAGTTCTCCTTAATCAAGGATGTTTTTGGCATTACCACCGGCTACGGTTTTAGCTTTAACAATACCGAGCTCACGTCTTCTTATATTCTCCAGCACACCGATTCAACCACTTTTGCGCTTTCAGATACCACACAGGTATATAAAAGAAATTCACTTTATGCAGCTTACATGACAGTTCCATTTCTTTTAGATTTTACTGCAAACAATTCTTTTTTAAGCGCTTTTTATTTAAATGCAGGTGTTGTGGGCGGTGTGCGTTTGTATAGTCATCAGCGTTTAACGGGCAAATATGCCAACGGTGACAAATTCGAAAACACCACCAAGTCTGACTTCAACCTCAATACTTGGATGCTCGATGCAACGGTCCGAGTTGGTTATGGTCCTTTTGGCGTTTTTGCGAATTATGCCATTCTTAGTATGTTCAAAGAAGGTGTCACCACAGGTGTGTATCCATTGCGCTTCGGCATTTCTTTTAGCATTCCTCTTTAAGCTATTTATCAAGTACAAAGAAACTCTGGAGCGTTTTTTCAAGTCCTGGAATATAAAGCCTATAAAAATAAGTACCTTCCGTAAATAACGCGCCATTCCAGTCGTTCTGATAATCCTCAGATTCAAAAATGAGCTGCCCCCAACGGTTTAAAATCTGAATTTGTGCATTTGAATAAAAGTCGAGGTAGTTAAAAAATAGGACATCATTGATTCCGTCATTATTGGGCGTGACCACATTGATATTTTCAATCGTTGCGGGAACCACATTCAGCACCTCGCAAATGCTGTCCGTGCAGCCGTAGCCGTCGGTAATTTCAAGGCAATAGGTGTATGATCCCGGAACATCATAGGTAACTGAAAAGTTAGAATCAGAGATCCAAGTGCTATCCGTACTTGTCCAAATGCTGAGAAATGCATTACTCACCAAGCTTGAGGAAGAATTACTAACGTCACTAGAATTACCAACAATGAGGGGGTTCGGACTAAATGTGATGCCCGCAGTAGGATTGGGTACAATGGTCACGCTAGCTGCTACTGTATCAGAAATACAACCTTGCCTTTCGGCAAAAAAATAATACGTTGAGGTGAGTAAAGAATCGGTAGAATTGTTCAGCTCAACGCTGACATCGCCAAAACCTTGTAACCCTTGATTAAAAAATTGTGTCACACCGTCTGAGATACAGGGTGTATTGAGAATTTGAATAGATTGTGCGTTGCATAAGATGCTATCGTATATCAGGTTAGGTTCTATTGCAGCAATCAGGGGTTTAGTCGCAGGCTGTAGACCCGTAATGACCGTACCACACGCATCTATAATAACAGGCGGTGGAATTGCCAATGAGGTATAGTTTGAATCACAGTATACAGGGCAATTAGGAATATCCAAAGAAAATACATAATTGCTTGCTCCTGTATTGCAACCTGCATTTTGTCCGGCGGTTCCAATTGCCGATGTCCAAGGGTGCGAGAATGTATAAGGTGGAACGCCATAACGCGCATACGCTGTTGCAGACACTTGGCATTTATTGGAGCAAATAGGTGTTTGGGCGGTGTACCATTCGTTGCCATACGATTCTGGGGTTCGACCATATACCACTACTTTAAACGGCCAGCTCGTGGTGAACGGATCGTAAAGGATGTAATTGGTATTGCAGCCCGGGCCATTAGCGTTACGACCCAGATGCATGCTGACCCAAAACTGGATCGGGTTACAAGATTTCTGCAAGCAGCAAACAAGCGGGTTCATTAAATTGAAACTATCCAAATAGGCGGTGCCGGCGAGCCCTGCATTTGCTCCTGTCACTGTAAATGTTTGAGAGGCACCGCAAGAGGTACTAAAAAACATAGACCCCTGAGCCATTGTTGCTAGTGTGAAGGGATTAGCGTAAAAACTCGCATCTACATACACGCCTGTCGGTGTTATGCCCGCAGGAATGGTAACTTGGATACTGTCTTCGTTGTAAGCGGGCATAAAGCAAGAAGGCATCTGGCCTCCATTCCAAGTACTTGGGATGCCGGCAATAAGTGGATCAATGGTAATTGGGTAAACCCGAGCGGGGTCGTTTATCCAAGCATCTGGAATGCGCAAGCGTAGAAAATGCTCGGCTATTTCAATAGGAATAGCCAACATGTTTTGCGCTGCATCATAACAAATGATGTTGGTGAGCACGGCACGGTTGTGGCCATTTTCATCTACAATATAGTTTTTATCCGTAAGGCCAACTTGTTTTGTTATCTGCCATCCGCTGGGTAAAAATATTTGTTCTTCAATAACAACGTCACCTGTTTGTGCAGGCAGTGTTTCGAAAAGACGGTAATGAAAACCGATTTTTCCATTGCTATATTCAATTTGTTGTTGCATTGGAAGACCGTCGTAGGCAATACGGCTAAAAACCGCGGTTTGTAAAATTGATTTGTTGAGCGGTTGGCCATTGAGTATGGTTGTAGTGCCAATTTTTATGGTTTGTCCCGAAGAAAATTGCAGTCCAAAACTAGCATCGTTGTAAAGGAGCATCGGAAATACCTGTTGATCAAAAATGATGTACTTTTCTGTGGTTTTGAAAGAAAGATCGATCGGTTGCAAATAGCCATTCATATCAGTGAAATGCAGCGGCACGGAACTGAATTCGTATTTGGTTTGGCCGTCAGATCCTTTGTAGGCTTTGCTGAAAAGGGTGCGCTCTTCAGGGAGTTCAATCCAACTTGAAGTACTGTGGACTTCGGTTGAATCAGGCTGTTTTACATTTGAAAGCGGGGAACAAAATTGCCAAGAATTGTTGCCGATATTTTGTCCAAAACTAATTGTCGATAGCAAACAAAAAAGTAATAGTCTGGTCATGGCTTTTGTTTTTCCATCCCAAACTACAAAACTTTACAAACATTTGCAAATCAAACTTTTATAAGTTTGTCTGATAGTAAGAATAGGAGTTCAGATCATTGCCCGCCAAAAAAGGCTTATAGTTCATACGCTTCTTACCTTCCATCTGAATTTCCTTAATCAGGAGCGTGGTGCCTTCAGCGCAAGGAAACAAAATTCCATCTTTGTGCGCAATTGGACCTTCTTTACGCGCACATTTGAGCTCGCTCACACACGCATTAAAAAGTTTGAATTGAACCCAATTTTGTTTTTGTGCTGACCACAATTTGCACCAAGCCGCCGGATACGGGTCAAGTCCGCGCACAAAGTTGTGTAGTGCTTGGGCGTTTTGAGTCCAATCAAGTTGCGTATTGTCTTTGAATAATTTTGGAGCCAAAGCGCGTTTGCCTTCGATTGGCGTTTGGGGTAGCGGTGTCACTGCACCCAACGCTAGCGCATTACAAGTCTGAACGGTAAGTGCTGCACCTAATTCTTGCAGGGCATCGTGCAGTTCTCCAACCGTCATGTTCTCAGTAATATCGATTTGTGCCTGTTGTAAGATATGACCAGCGTCGATTTGTTCGTTGATTAAAAAGGTGCTTACGCCGGTGGTTCGATCGCCGTTGATGATTGCCCAATTGATCGGTGCAGCACCTCGATACGCCGGAAGCAAAGATGCATGAAGGTTAAACGTACCTAGTTTGGGAAGCTTCCAAACAATTTCAGGCAACATGCGAAAAGCGACAACTACAAATACATCTGCTTTAAATTCTTGGAGCGCAGCAACAAATGCTTCATCTTTTAATTTTTCTGGCTGCAGCAAAGGAAGACTATTTGCCAACGCGTATTGTTTTACGGCGCTTTGTTGTAAGAGTTGGCCTCTTCCGGCTGGTTTGTCTTGAACCGTAACTACCCCAACAATTTGATGCGCGCTTTTATGGAGTTCATCCAAAATGCGCACTGCAAAAGCGGGTGTGCCCATAAATACAATCCGGAGTGCATTACTCATACTTGTTTGTTTTGCCAATTGGTGGTACGAAGATACGTAATGGAGATGACACCTAAAACGCCGAAATAAATGTATTCTACGGTCCAAATCCAATAGATATCCAGGGCCCAAACCTTTATAAAAAGAAAGCAAAATATACTGTAAACACCTACAGTAAAAAATTCAATGAGCATGGAGTGCAGCGTATTGCCACTGCCGTGGATGGTCTGAAAATAAACCGAGATGAAACCGAATAACATAATCGAGAAAGCAATGAGGCGCAAAATATCGGCACTTTTTGCGACATAAGCCTCGGCAGGATTCACCATTCTGATCATGGCCTCAGGGTATAAAATAGCGCCATGAAAAGTACACAACATGAAAACCATCGTGAGCAATTGGATTTTGCGCTGAATGACGGGTATTAGCTCCATTTTTTGAGCGCCTAAATATTGAGAAATATAGGTTTTAGTCGTTCCCGCAAAACCCCAAATAGGAACAAACGCTAGAAAATAAATTGAGCGTATATTTTGTGAGACCGTTAAATCAAAGGTCCCTTTTTGTTCAAGCCATGTGAAGAAAAGTGTCCAGGTTGCAAGGGCCGAAAATCCTTGTAGCATAAGTGGGCTTCCAACACGCAACAATTCTTTTACAGAGCCCAAATCAAATTTGAAAAATTTGAGTAGGTTGTATTTTTTTCTTTCTGCTGATAAAAGCAGAAAGCAGCACATACTCAGCATGCCAATAACGTCGGCAATTGTGGAGGCCATTGCGGCACCTTTGATACCGAGCTCTGGAAATCCAAATTCACCAAAAATGAGCAAATAGTCGAGCAGTGCATTGCTAGAGGCTGTCAGCAGCGCAGTGACCAATACAACCCAAGACTTGCCTTCGGCCAAGAAAAAGGCTTGAATAGATAGCGTAATCATGGCAAAAAACAGTGCAAAACTGCGTTGTTCGATATAAATACCTTGAAGGTGCGCAATTTCTTTTTGTGCTGAATAGGTGCGTATGGTTTCTGGCATCAAAAAATAAAGCACAATGAATAACCCAAAGGCAAGACAAGCCAAAACCCAAAAGGTAGAGCCAAAAACCTGGCCAATTTTTTCGGGCTTATCTTGACCAATGCGCCGTGCGATGATGATCTGAGCGCCGTCTGCCATTCCGGCCAAACACATATAAAGGGTGACATACATCAGGCCTGCATTGCCTACAGCATCGAAAGCGTGCGTAGAGTAGCGCGCAATCATGGACGCGTCGGTAAGCAATACGATGGATTGGATAAAACCCGTTACCATCATTGGCAATGCAACACTTAAAATTGTTTTGTAATTAAGTGCGAGCATTAGTCTATGCGAATGACGAGCCCTTTTAAGTAGGCCCCTTCAGGATGAAAAGCTTGTATTGGGTGGTCTGCCGGTTGGTGTAATTGCTCTAAAATACGGCAAGAACGACCTGCTTCAATTGCCGCAGCAATTACGGTATTGGTGAATAGCTGCGTATCGACAACTTGCGAACAAGAAAAAGTAAAAATAAGACCTCCCGGCTTGATTTGTCTGATGGCATGGGCGTTCAGCCTTTTATAGCCTTGAATTGCTTGATGGCGTTTATCACGGTGTTTGGCAAAAGCCGGCGGATCGAGCACGATAATATCGTAGTCCTCTGCAAGATTTTTCATATAATCCATGGCGTCATCCACAATGGATGCGTGTCGGCCTTCGAATTTATTGAGGGAGATATTTGCATCGGTAAGCCCAATTGCTTTTTTTGAGCTATCCAAAGAATGAACGAGTGCTGCACCGTGTTGTAAGGCTTGAAGACTAAACCCACCAGAATAACAAAAGGTGTTAAGTACTTTTTTCCCTTTCGCATATTTTCCTAAAACTGCGCGGTTTTCACGCTGATCAATGAAGAAACCCGTTTTTTGGCCGTTGATCCAATCGATATTGTACTGCACACCATTTTCCAGGGCAATATGCGGAACGTCTACCTCACCAAAAAGATAAGCATCAGTGACTTCCTCTCTTTTTGGAAGGGTGTCTGAAGATTTATGATAAACAGCTTTGAGATCTGACCCTATTACTTTTTGAAGCGCAGCGGAAATGAGTTCGACTTGCCTGTACATGCCATACGAATGACATTGAATAACAGCTACGCCATTGTAAAAATCGATAATAAGGCCTGGGAGTTGGTCGCCTTCGCCATGGCAAATCCTAAAAATGTTGTTGTTGTCATTTAGTAAGCCAATATTTAGGCGCAATTCATAGGCATTTGAAAGTCTTCGCTCAAAAAACGAAACATCGATTGTCTCGTAGTCAAAACTCAGCATCCGCACCGCTATGGTCGCATGTTGAAAATGCCCTATTCCAAGTATTTGTTGTTTTTTGGTGGTCAGACAAACGAGGTCTCCATCTTGAAGTTCGGTGGTGTCTGAAGCCAAAGCCCCGGAGAAGACCCATGGGTGTTTGCGTTGAATGGAATGCTCTTTACCTTTGGCGATGGTCAGTAGGGGATAAGACATATGCAAAAATAGCCTGAAAATGCGTACATTTGTTAAAAATTAAATACCATGGCCAATAAGCGCATCCTCAAAAGAAACATCAACGAAATGGTTTTTGATGTGGTCGAAGAATGTTTTTTCTTTGAAATGACAGTACCTGGCAAAGCGGATCGTTCGGCAAAACTCATAGACGAAGCAGCAGATTTCCAAGACCAAATGTTGTCTAAAATGAATCAAGCCAAAGGCAAAGCTGAATTTCGCGCCATTGCCAACGAAGTAGAGGCGAAGGCCAATTATTTTGTGGACGCACTCAACGCGCTCAACAAATAATTTTTTCCCAATGTGGGGCTTGGATAACAATCAACTACTCGCTATTCTATTGGCGGGTCTCATGATTGTTCTCTGGATTTCTGAATGGATTCCTGTTTACCTCACGGCGCTTTTACCGCTCCTACTCGCAGTTCCTTTTGGTTTACTTGAGCCACAAGACCTCGCCAAATGCTACGGCGACTCCAATATTTTCTTGTTTTTTGGTGGCTTTGTGATGGCGCTCGCTCTAGAAAAGTGGGGCGTTCATGAACAAATTGCCCGCCGTATCATTGGTATTGTAGGTGATAAAAAATCCAATATTTTGTTGGGCTTTATTCTCAGCACTGGCCTGATTTCCATGTGGATTTCCAATACGGCAACTGCCCTTATGATGCTGCCCATGGCAATGGCCGTTGTTGAGGCAATGCCGCCTGCACACCGGCAGTCTAGATTTAGTGTCTTTTTGATGTTATCCATTGCATATGCAGCCAATATTGGAGGCGTAGGCACACTCATTGGCTCACCCCCAAATACACAAATGGCCAGTATTCTAGCCGAAAATTTCAATATTGAAGTGAGTTTTATGGACTGGATGAAAATAGGCTTACCCCTTTCCCTTGTTTTACTCTTTCTAATGTTTCTCATTTTCAACTATTTTTTAGGAGCAGAGCGCAAAGATGTACACGATTTACATTTTCATACCACACCGTGGACTACCACCCAAAAGCGCGTGCTTTGGATTTTTTCTGGGGTCGCCTTTTTATGGATTTTTCGCGAGTTATTTGAACAGCAGTTTGGATGGAAGTACCGCGATGAAAACGCGGCTATACTAGGAGCACTCGCGATGTTCTTAGTGCCTACCGAGAAAAGAAAGTCGCAAAAAATATTAAAATGGTCTGATACAGAAAAACTACCTTGGGGAATATTACTTTTGTTTGGTGGTGGCTTGGCTTTAGCAGCTGTTCTAGAGCAAAATGGAATTTTAGAATTGCTCTCCCAAGGATTTAAGCACTTTGATGAAATCAGCGTTTTTTTGGCGCTTATTTGCTTAACCGGTATGGCTATTTTTATATCTGAGGTTTTGTCTAATTTGGCTATGGTTACACTTTTCATTCCTGTGGTGGGCGTTTTCGCTCAGCAAACCGGATTGCCCCTTTTGCCGCTCGCGATGTCACTCACACTCGGCGCAAGCTTGGCTTTTATGATGCCAGTAGGGACACCTCCAAATGCCATTGTTTTTGGTTCTGGCTATCTCAAAATCAAACAGATGATTCGCTTTGGTTTCTTGCTTAACATTTTAAGCTTGGTGCTGATCTGCCTTTTTGTGATTTTGTTTTTTTAATTGAAACAGAATTGCTATTTTTCATGTCTAAACCACAATTATGCTAACTATAGATCGCTTGTTTGATGTCCCTAGACATCAACTAAAGAATTATCCAAATGCCAATATGTTTGTCACCAAAACAAACGGTATTTGGGTTCCGTTGTCAACCGCAGATTTTCTCGAGGCAGCCATGAATGTTTCAAGAGGCCTTGTTTCAATGGGTGTTCAGGCTGGTGACCGCATTGCAGTAGCCAGCTCAAATCGATTCGAGTGGAATATCCTCGATATCGCCGTTCAGCAAGTCGGTGCCATTTTAGTACCTCTTTATCCCAATATCTCAGAATCAGATTATCGTTTTATCCTCAACGATGCTGGAGTTGAAATTTGCGTGGTTTCTAACCAAGAACTAGTGGATAAAATCTCTGCAGTTCGGGCTGATGTACCAAGTCTCAAACATTTGTTCTCTTTTGATCACTTGGATAATTGCACGCATTGGTCTTCAATTGAAGCCGCTAAAGGACAAACAGAAATTGAAGCCGTCGAGCAGCGCATGCGAGCGGTAAAAACGGCTGATCTCGTCACGATTATCTATACTTCCGGAACCACCGGAAATCCAAAAGGCGTTATGCTATCGCATGCGAACATATTGTCTAATGTAGCCGCATGTATTGATCCAATTCCGGCAGATAAAAATGCAAAAGTGCTCAGCTTCTTACCGGTTTGTCATATTTACGAGCGCATGTTGCATTACTTGTATATGTATATCGGCTGCTCGATACATTTTGCTGAATCAATGGACACCATCGGTGACAACATCCGAGAGGTAAAGCCCGATGTTTTTTCTGCTGTACCGCGCCTTATTGAAAAAGTATTCGATAAAATTATGGCAAAAGGTGAAGACCTCACTGGCATCAAACGCGCCTTGTTTTTCTGGGCGGTTGGTATTGCAGAACAATATGACGTCATCGGCAAATCCGCTTGGTATAAGGTAAAATTAGCTATTGCACGCAAACTCATCTTTTCCAAGTGGCAAGAGGCTTTGGGCGGTAATGTAAAAGCAATTGCTTCTGGATCTGCTGCCTTACAACCTCGCCTTGCACGCATCTTTTTGGCTGCAGATATTCCAATTTTGGAAGGGTACGGGCTTACCGAAACCTCTCCTGTAGTTTCTGTTAACAATTTCAATACAGGAATCCGAATAGGTTGTGTTGGTGCGCTTGTTGAAGGGGTACAAGTGAAGATCGCGCCTGATGGTGAAATTTTAGTCAAAGGACCCAACGTCATGATGGGTTACTACAAAAACGAAACTGCCACCAAAGAAGTATTCGATGCCGATGGTTGGTTTTGCACCGGAGATATCGGTACGTTTCAAGAAGATAAGTTTCTCAAAATCACCGACCGTAAAAAAGAAATATTTAAAACCTCCGGAGGTAAATACATCGTTCCACAAGCCATGGAGAATAGACTCAAGCAGTCTCGTTTCATCGAGCAGGCTATGGTCATTGGCGAAGGTGAGAAATTCCCAGCCGTCTTTATTGTTCCTAACTTCGCATATGTGCGTGAGTGGGCAGAGCGCCATCAGCTGAATTTTGAAGGTCTATCAAATGAAGAAGTCATTGCGAATGCACAATTAGTGGATAGAATTCAAAAGGAGATCACCGAAATCAATCTTGAATATGGGTCATGGGAACAACTCAAAAAAATTAAACTCTTGCCACAGGAATTTAGCATTGAAGGTGGTGAACTCACACCAACACTCAAGTTCAAGCGCAAAAAAATACTTGAAAAATACCAAAACCAATACCAAGAGATTTACGCTTCGTAGTGAGGTCTAGAAAAAAGATAACAATAAAAAAGCCGGCAATGCCGGCTTTTTTGTTGTTACAAGAATTGTAAAGAATTAGTGTTTCTCACCTGAGCAAGACTTTTGAGTCGTGCTAGAAGAAGAACAAGATTTTTGCTGGCTATTGGCCGAGCAGCAGCTTGAACTTTTCTTTTTCTTTTTGCGCTTGTCGTCATCTTTTTTAACGATTTGCGTTCCGTTTACAGCTGCGTAAGCTGTGCTTGCCATAGAACCAACGAAAGTGGTAAGGGCGATTGCTACTAATACTTTTTTCATGGTGTTTTTTTTATAAAGTTACAAATTAATTTAAAGTGCCAAGCTTTGTGAGTTTGGATTGTACTTTTTGCCCCAATTGCACATCAATTTTTGTGCCTAAAGGTAAAAATAAGTCGACCCTCGATCCAAATTTGATAAACCCAAATTCTTCACCTTGCGCAGCCTTATCTCCTGTCTGTGCATAGTAGCAAATGCGACGAGCCAAAGCCCCTGCTATTTGACGAAATAAGATTTCAGTACCGTTTTCATGCTTCACAACATAAGTACTGCGTTCGTTGTCAGTGCTGCTCTTGGGATGCCAAGCGAAAAGAAAAAGGCCAGGATGGTATTTTGTATAAGTGACCTCCCCACTAATTGGGTAGTAATTGGCGTGCACATTCAGTGGTGACATAAAAATAGACACCTGTATGCGTTTATTTTTAAAATATTCTGTTTCTTCTACTTCTTCGATGACCACCACTTTGCCGTCTGCAGGACACATAATGTCTTGCGATGTTCCCGTACAAGAGCGCTTAGGAATGCGAAAAAATTGAATAATCAGGTAGAGAAGCGTCGCAAAACCAAGCTCTAAAAATAGAAAAAGGCCAAAAATACAAGACGCAAGAAAATAGTAATTAAGGGCGCTAAGACCTAAAAAAATCACAATACTCCCGAGCATAATGGCGCGTCCTTCGCGGTGAAAAGTTATCATTTCCAATAAAGATAAATTATAGACCAACAATAAAAAAATGGTATCGTGAAAAGTGCCGCATCAAAACGGTCTAACACGCCGCCGTGACCCGGTAAAATTTTACCGCTGTCTTTGATCTGTAAACTTCGTTTGAATAATGACTCTAGCAAGTCGCCAAAAACAGCGCCTGGTGCAATAATAAGTGCGGAAATCATCCAGAACAAGACCTCTCCTTTATTGATGTAAGTACCAATAATAAAACCCAACAAAAGGGTAAAGAGGATGCCTCCAACGGTGCCTTCCCACGTTTTTTTTGGTGAAATACGTTCAAAAAGTTTCCGCTTACCGAATAATCGTCCAGAGAAATAGGCAAAAGAATCGTTGGTCCAAATCAAAAGGAACATACCGAGTACTTTTGGGAGCGGAGATGTGTCTCGGACATGAAGGTCAATGCTGAGATAAAAAGGCCCGACAACGTAAATAATCCCAAAAACCAAAACGGAGATATTCAATAAGGGATGTTGGTGTTTAGCCCAAAGTTCATTCAGAATAAGCGTAAAAAAAAGCGGAAAAATAAGGCTTAATGAAATGACTGAAAACCATTCAAAACTGATGCCCACCAATAATATATAGATGAAAATACCAATGAAGATCCCGATTTCGCTAGAGACTTCAACGACTGGGTGTTGTTTAAAGAAATGGTAAAATTCCCACAAGCCAATCACCATGAAGACTGAAAAAACAAATGCAAAAGCATAAGGATTCCAGAGCATAGAGCCGATAACAAGGGTGCCAAAAATGGTACCTGTGATCATGCGTTGCCCTAGATTTCCTATCATTCGCTGGCTTTTTCGTTGTTATCTTCGTGCTGAGCTGTATTTTGTTGCGCATCTTCGGCCGCAATGAAGTCCGAATCTTGAACACTTTCTTCATCGATTGCTACCACTGCTTCTTGAATAGGTGTGGCTTTTTCTTCTTCAATTCGATCCCATTGGCGCTTACCAAAGATAGCTTCTAAATCTTCTTTAAAAATTACTTCAGAAGTCAAGAGGCGCTCTGCCAATTGTTCGAGTTTGTCTTGGTTCTCTGCAAGCAATTGCAATGCTCTTTGGTATTGCCCTTCTATGAGTTTACTCACTTCTTCGTCGATTACTTTAGCGGTATCTTCAGAATATGGTTTGGTAAAGACATCTCGGCCCTGAGAATCATAGTAAGAAATATTGCCAACGCGCTCGTTGAGACCGTATATAGATGTCATGGCGTAGGCTTGTTTGGTCACGCGTTCTAGGTCGGAAAGTGCACCGGTTGATATGCGCCCAAAATTGAGTTGCTCAGCAGCGCGTCCACCTAAAGTGGCACACATGTCGTCGAGTAATTGCTCTGTGGTGGTAATGCTGCGTTCTTCTGGTAAATACCAAGCCGCACCGAGCGATTGACCTCTTGGCACAATAGTGACCTTTACCAAAGGATTGGCGTATTGTAGCAACCAAGAAACCGCTGCGTGACCAGCCTCGTGGAAAGCAATCGTTTTCTTTTCCTCTGGCGTAATGATTTTGTTTTTCTTCTCAAGCCCGCCTATGATTCGGTCTACAGCATCGAGGAAATCCTGTTTTTCTACTTGCGTTTTATTGTGGCGCGCAGCGATTAATGCGGCCTCATTGCACAAATTGGCGATGTCAGCACCAGAAAAACCTGGCGTTTGTTTGGCTAAGAAATCGACATCGATTTCGGTAGATAATTTGAGTGGTTTGAGGTGTACACCAAAAATGGCAGTGCGCTCGTTGAGGTCAGGCATGTCGACATAGATTTGTCGGTCAAAACGTCCTGCGCGCATCAGAGCGCTATCGAGGACATCGGCACGATTGGTTGCCGCCAAAATGATTACACCCGAATTGGTGCCAAAACCATCCATTTCAGTGAGGAGCTGATTGAGTGTGTTTTCGCGCTCGTCATTGGTGTTAAATCCGTTGTTTTTGCCTCTAGCCCGACCAATAGCGTCAATCTCGTCAATGAAAATAATGGCGGGAGCTTTTTCTTTGGCTTGTCGGAAGAGGTCGCGCACTCTGGACGCACCAACGCCTACAAACATCTCGACGAAATCCGAGCCTGAAAGAGAGAAGAATGGGACTTTTGCTTCGCCTGCAACCGCTTTGGCAAGAAGGGTTTTACCAGTTCCTGGAGGGCCAACAAGTAGCGCGCCTTTTGGAATTTTTGCTCCGAGTTCGGTATATTTTTTTGGGTTTTTAAGAAATTCTACAATCTCTACAATTTCTTCCTTGGCGCCTTCAAGGCCGGCTACGTCTTTAAAGGTGACATTCGTACTTTTACCTTTTTCATAGACCTGAGCTCTTGATTTTCCAATGTTGAAAATTTGGCCGCCGCCGCCACCTCCGCCGCTGCCGCCCGACATGCGGCGCATAACGAACATCCAAATTAAGACGATGATTCCAAACGGAAGTAAGTAGCCTAATACTTGGGCAATCCAATTGGTTTCAATGACGTTTTCGTAATCGTGGTAGCCGCGATCGTCAAGTGCTTTTTCAAAATTGGCGTGATTGCCTATGTTTTCTAATTCAAAAACAACTTGATTTGGTCGCGCATTTTTGTTAGCCAAAAGCTTGCGCATTTTAGGAAAATCGAGGTCCTTGCGGCCATTGATGTAGTTTTCAGCGCTTTTTTTGAGTTGAAAACGCGCAGAACTTTGGTTAACGATTTTGACGTGTTTAACTCCTTTGGCCTCTACGAGGTCAAGTAGGGTTTCCTTGTATTTAAGCACGGCGGTGCTTTCGCTGTTGACATATAGGTGCGTGCTGACTAGTACGACGACGAACGCGACGTAAATCCAATAGACGGACAGCGGATTTTTTCTTTTTTCTTCTGACATTTGGGTGGAGATTATAGGTTGGGGAGATCAGTTCTTTTGGCATCGGCCCAAAGGTCTTCGATGTCGTAAAACGAGCGTGCATCTTTGTAGAATATGTGACAAACTACATCGATATAGTCGAGGAGTATCCACTCTGAGTTGGATTTACCTTCTGTGTGCCATGGTTTTTCTTTTAGTTTTTTCCGGGTATTGCGTTGAACGGCATTGGCAATACCATCTATTTGCGTGCTAGATTCACCGCTGCAAATTACAAAAAAATCGCAGACAGCGCTGTCGAGTTGACGTAGATCTAAAATGGTGATGTCTTGTGCTTTGTTGTTTTGCATCCCCTCAACAATTGCATCAACGAGTAATTCTGAAGGGTCTAATTTTTTCTTTTTTGCCATTCTATTGTTTCTATTACAAAACTAACTGATAAATTTGAATCCTTTTTATTTTCTCAATGACCAAATTTGGTTCTGTACTTATTCAGTTAGCATCGGTCGATTCTACCAACAATTATGCTGCCAATCTCATAGAACAAGGCAGCTGCCAAGATGGTTCGGTAATAATGGCAGATTATCAAACCCATGGGCGTGGGCAGCGTGGCAATTCATGGCAGTCTGTCAGTTCTAATTTGTTGTTTACCCTCGCTTTTCAACCCAAGTTCGTGTTGGAAGAGCAAATACGCTGTTCCTGGTACGTAGCGCTTGTGTGGCAGCAATGTTTGCGACGTTTTAATGTTGCTGCACAAATTAAGTGGCCTAATGATCTCTTTGTAAATGGCCAAAAGATTGGGGGAATTCTAATCGAACAGCAATTGAAGGGTCAACAAATTGATTGGTGCCTTGTTGGTTGTGGTTTAAATATCAATGAAGCCCCTACAAATTTGAAAGCAACATCTCTATTTAACGAACTCGGTCAAAAATTTAAACCACTAACGGTATTATTGGAGTTTCTCGACCTGCTCAATGGACAACAGGCCCTTCTCTATGGCGACTTCTCTGTTTTAAAAGCCAGGTATGAAGCTGAACTCTATTTGAAAGGTGTTGAACACAGTTTTAAACACGCAGATGGAACATTTTTCAAAGGGAAAATCATGGGTGTGACGGAGAATGGAATGCTTCAAATAGAAACCGAACAGCAAACACAAACTTTTGAAAATCAGCAAATCAAGTTTGCTTAAAGCGCTTTTAATTCTTCGGCAAGATTCATTGCCATTTGAGCGATTAATTTTTGTAGTGGTTTCTCTACCAGCATTTTCATCATCATGTTCAAGTCTGCCGAGATTTCGATATGACCGCAAGTTGCATTCTCTGCCTCTTGGAGTTTAACATAAAGATCAGATGCAAAAGGATTGCTCTTCACGCCTTTGAAATGCAGCTCACAGTCTTGTGTAGGTTGTATCTCGAGTCCGAGTTGTATTTGACCTGCCGCTTTGAATGAAAAGCCGGTTGGTGTATGTTGAAAGTCAGTGATTTGCTCAGAAGGCAAAATATGTTGGTAATGCTCAGTTTGAGCTAAATAAGAGCGAACCTTTGAGAGCGGCGCTTGCAACAAAAACTCTTGACTCTTAAGGGTTACCATTTGACGGTTTTACTGCATCCAGGCGCTTGGGTTATTGCGCCAAGCTTTTAGTGTCACTTCGTCGGTTTCACTGACGTAATTGGTTTTAGTAGCGACATCGATCAATGTTCCGTAATCGGTTAGGCAAACGTAAGGGCAATTGGCCTCGATAAAATGCTGTTCAGCAAGTGCAAAACCGTATGTAAAAGTGGCGATAAGTCCTTTCACTTCTAGACCGCCTGCTCGGAGTGCTTCAACGGCTTTTAAGCAACTGCCTCCTGTAGATATGAGGTCTTCAATAACGACCACTCTTTGTCCTTCTTGGTAAGCACCTTCAATGAGGTTTTCCATGCCGTGACCTTTTGCCGCACTGCGCACATAAATGAATGGCAAACCAAGTTCTTGTGCCACCAAAGCACCTTGGGCAATTCCCCCAGTGGCCACACCTGCAATTACATCGGGCTTCCCAAAATTGTCGAGAATTGTTTGTGCATAACCTTGGCGTATGTGGGTGCGTACTTCAGGAAAACTCAACGTAATGCGGTTGTCGCAATATATAGGTGATTTCCATCCTGAGGCCCAAGTAAATGGTTTGTCTGGTTGAAGGCGTACTGCTTTTGTTTTGAGGAGCAATTCTGCTACCTTTAGGCTCAAATCTTTATTGACATTCATGGTGCAAAAATACAAAGTTTTCATTGAATCAAACTACATCATTTTTACTGATGTCGATGTTGGTTTACCAAATTGGAAAGGTGCAGCGCCAAGATCTTTTTTGGAATTGTCACTTTCATTTCAAAATGAAGCGTCGTATCAAGTTCTTTTCTCCAACCCAAAAGACCAAATGCATTCTTTTTTTGCTGCATTCAAGAAAATAAACACAGCAGGCGGGTTAGTAGAAGAACCGCAAATGCACACTTTTCTTTGGATTTCGCGTTTTGGATTTTTGGATTTGCCAAAAGGAAAAATTGAAAAAGGAGAAGAGACACTGCTTGCGGCTATCCGTGAAATTCAAGAAGAAACGGGTCTTTCTGGGCGTTTTTTACCCGTTAGATCTCTTCAAAATACCTATCATGTATATTCTTTTAACAAGCGCTCCATTTTCAAAGAAAACAATTGGTTTCATTTCAAATATGAGGGTCCGTTGGAGGTGCGGCCACAATCAGAGGAGGGGATAAACGCAGTTTATTGGCTTGACGAAGCGCAATGGCGACAACGGCTCCACGAAACCTATCCAGGTCTTCAAGAAATGTTATCCGATTGTTTTTGAAGTTGAAAGTTACTTGCTAAAAATGTGTTAATTTTACTTCAAAGCAAACTGATTTACGTATCATTGCTTTTCAAATGAAAATTAAAATCTCAAACAAATGAAATACCTACACCTCTCTTTGTTTTTTGTCCTTACCCAATTGTTGTTTGCACAAGCGCAAGATGCTTCTAAAAAAGCAACTCAGCCTGCTTTGCGTTTTACTGTACTAGAAATTGAGCGCCAAAATATCCCATATGGTTCGGAAGACCTTTTTGTTTTTGAGTTCAAGAATACCTCCAAAAAAGCGGCAGTTATTTCAAACGTACAAACAAGTTGTGGCTGCACCGCTGCTGAAAAGCCAGAAACACCAATTCGCAAGGGGAAGAAAGGTGTTATAAAAGTTCATTACGACACCAAGCGTGTGGGCGCTTTTACCAAAACCATCACTGTTTTCTCGAACGTTGGTGATCCAATCGTTTTGACCATCAAAGGCACTGTCCTTACACCATCTGATTCTCCGGTTACCAACTAGAGCGCAGCTGCTGTGCGCGCTTAGATATTTGCTATCTTTGCCACTTTAAGACGAAGTCATGGAGATTGCAAAGACCTACGAGCCACAGCACGCACAAGAAAAATGGTACCAATATTGGTTAGAAAAGGGATATTTTCATTCCACTCCTGACCACCGAGAGCCCTACACCATTGTGATTCCCCCGCCAAACGTCACCGGCGTTTTGCACATGGGTCATATGCTCAACAATACCATTCAAGATGTTTTGGTGCGCCGTGCGCGTATGCTTGGCAAAAATGCGTGTTGGGTGCCCGGCACAGACCACGCCTCAATTGCTACTGAAGCGAAAGTTGTCCAAAAACTAAAAGCTGAAGGCATCTCCAAAGCAGACCTCACTCGAGAAGAATTTTTAGCGCATGCCTTTGAATGGAAAGAAAAGCATGGCGGCATTATCCTCGAACAACTCAAACGCCTAGGTGCTTCTTGCGATTGGGAACGCACGCATTTTACCATGGACCCCGAGTACTCTGAGTCCGTGATTTCGGTTTTTATTGATCTTTTTGAGAAAGATAAAATTTACCGTGGCATTCGCATGGTCAATTGGGACCCAGAAGCCCTTACAGCGCTATCTGATGAAGAAGTCAATTACAAAGAAGTCAATTCGAAGCTTTTCTACGTGCGCTATCAAGTGGTTGGTGCTTCAGATCAATGGCTCACTATTGCCACAACGCGCCCTGAGACCATTCTCGGCGATACCGCTATTTGCGTGCATCCCGAAGACGAACGCTATGCGCAGCTCGTTGGAAAAACCGTTATGGTGCCACTCGTTAATAGAGAAATTCCAGTAATTGCCGATGCTTACGTAGATCCTTCATTTGGAACAGGTTGCTTAAAGGTTACCCCGGCTCATGACCCCAACGACTACGAACTCGGCCAAAAACACAATCTGCCTAGTATAGATTTGTTCAATGACAATGGTACGCTCAACAACAACGGCGCTCAATATGCGGGCCAGGATCGTTTCGAAGTTCGAAAGGCTATAGAAAAAGAACTTAACGATAAAGGGTTTTTGGTTAAAACCGAAGACATCATCAACAAGGTAGGATTTTCTGAACGCACCAATGCAGTGATTGAACCGAAATTATCTTTGCAATGGTTTGTTTCCATGAAAGATTTGGCTGCGCCTGCTCTTGAAAACGTCATGAATGGCAACATTCAGTTTCACCCGGATAAGTTCAAAAATACGTATCGCCATTGGATGGAAAACGTCAAAGATTGGTGTATCTCGCGTCAGCTTTGGTGGGGGCACCGCATACCAGCTTGGTATTACAGCGATCGCCCTTCAGATTACGTGGTTGCCAAAACCCAACAAGAAGCACTTGAATTGGCAAGCCAGAAGGCGGGCAGGCCAATAAATGCAACCGAATTGCGCCAAGACGAAGACGTGCTCGACACCTGGTTTTCGAGTTGGTTATGGCCCATTTCCGTATTTAATGGACTCACACAGCCCAACAATCCAGAAATAAAATATTACTACCCAACCAATGACCTCGTAACCGCGCCAGAAATAATGTTTTTTTGGGTGGCCCGAATGGCCATTGCAGGTTATGAATACATGGGGCAGCAGCCCTTTAAAAATGTTTACTACACGGGTATTGTACGGGATAAGCTGGGACGTAAAATGTCCAAATCTTTGGGTAATTCCCCTGATCCAATTGAACTTATTAACCAATACGGCGCCGATGGCGTTCGCGTGGGCATTCTCATTTCGTCTCCGGCTGGCAACGACCTACCATTTGATAGTTCGCAATGCGAACAAGGCCGAAATTTCACCAATAAAATCTGGAACGCGTATCGCTTGGTTACTTCTTGGGAAGTCCGCGAATTTCAGCAGCCGCTTTCAAGTAAAGTTGCTGTTGAATGGTTCGACAACCGTTTCAATCAAGTCTTAGCAGAAATCAATGACAATTTTGATAAATTCCGCATCTCAGATGCATTGATGTCCACCTATAAACTCGTCTGGGACGACTTCTGTTCGTGGTACCTCGAAATGATCAAGCCGGGCTACCAACAACCTGTTGACCATCAAACCCTGGAGCAAACACTGGATTTCTTTGAGCGTATTCTCAAAATCATGCATCCGTTCACGCCATTTGTTGCTGAGGAGGTATATCATGCGCTTCGTGAACGCCAAAATGGCGACGACATTGTTATTGCCCAATGGCCAACAGCTCATTTTTCAAAGCATGAACCCTTAGCGGCCTTTGCTTTCAATGAAAAAGTGATTACCCAGATACGCAATATTCGAAAACAAAATAATATTGCCACGAAAGTTCAACTAGAGCTCTACATCAAAGCCCCTTCTGAAAAAGCCAGTGAGGTGGACAGCATCCTGATCAAAATGGGTAATCTATCGACTTTGCAATATGTCCAAGAGAAGGTTGCTCAGTCAAATAGCTTCATTGTCGATGGTATTGAGTTTTTTATTCCTTTTGGTGAACAAATCGACATCGAAGCGGAAAAGAAGAAAATTGAGGAAGAGCTCAATTACGCCAAAGGATTCTTAAAAAGCGTTTACGGTAAACTCCACAACGAAAAATTCATGTCTGGTGCACCAGAAGCGGTAGTTGCCAATGAAAGAAAAAAAGAAGCCGATGCACTCGCAAAAATTGCCATCCTCGAAGAAAAGTTGGCAAGTCTTTAAACGTTAAGCTAAATAAAGCGAAAGTCCACACGTCTGTTTTGGCGCTTGCCTTCTTCCGTAGTGTTGTCCGTTACCGGATCGTCTTCGCCTTTATACCGAATAACAACGCGGTCTTTAGGTAGTCCATTTTGCTCTAAAAACAACAATAAACTTTCACAACGTTTTTTGGAGAGCACTAAGTTATAAGCTGAAGAGCCATCTGCATCGGTGTGTCCAGTAATTTCAATTCTGAGATCAGAATGACTTTTTACCATCCGTATGAGTTCTTTTAAGTAAGCTTCGTGTTCCGCCTTGATTTGCGTTCGGTCATAGTCAAAGTATATGGGCTTGAATGCAAATTGCAGGAGTTCTTGCTTACGAATCGCTGGAGCAGAGATGCCATCTTTGAGCTCTTGCTCGAAACGAAGCAGCCAGTCTTTTGGAAGATAGGGTGTTTTATCCATGCTTAAACTCCCGTTGCTTTTATATGCAACAAGTCGAAAATCGCTCTTATCTGTGGAACCTTCTAGATATCCATTTTGATTATTGTATTTTAAGGCATAGGTATAAGGTATCAGCGTATATTCTGGTAGGTATTGCCACATGGCCTTCAAAGTGACAAGTTGCATTTCGTTGTTTGCAAATTTGCCAACTAAAGGATAAATACTTGCACCTTCCTTGTTTTCTATCCTTATTTTTCCATCTACCAAACCGTTGGTAACGTAAATGTCCATATACACTGGAATTCTATTACTAGCATCGCTTGTAGAAAAGAGCATGCCTTGCCAAAAGCCAGTCATTTTTTGTGACAAAGCGGCACTATTTAAGAGCAAGAATAACCAAATAAAAAAACGCATCCCTAGCTTATTCGTAATTTTGAAAAAATGGTTCCAATTCGAACCATCTTCAATTGCATTTGTTTTAAATAGAAAAATATTATGAAAATTATTTTATTCACTCTAAGCATCATTCTAATGAGCGTTTTACCTGCCGATTCAAAGAGTATCCACCAATTTAAAGTCAAAGACATCAACGGTCAATCTTTTGATTTTGCCAGTCTGAAAGGTAAGAAAATAATGGTGGTGAATACAGCATCAAAATGTGGTTTAACTCCTCAATACGAGCAACTTGAGGAAGTTTATACTAAATACAAGTCCAAGAATTTTGTTATTGTTGGTTTTCCAGCAAACGATTTTATGTCGCAAGAGCCGGGCTCAGACAAAGAAATTGCACAATTTTGCCTGCAAAACTATGGCGTTAGCTTTCCAATGATGTCAAAAATTTCAGTGAAAGGCAACAACATGCACCCTGTCTATCAATTCCTTACTCAAAAAGCAAAAAATGGCAAAGAAGACAGTAAAGTGGAATGGAATTTTCAGAAGTATCTTATCGATGAAAACGGCCACCTTGTGCGCGTGGTTTCTCCTCGTGTATTACCCAATGATCCGAGCATTACAGCTTGGATAGAAAAATAGTGTAAATCGTTGAAATTTTGTTGATAAGTTAAGGCTTTTGAGCCCTTCTATAGCACCTTTCAAGAGGTGCTTTTTTTTATTTTTGTTTATACGAAAATAAATACCATACCCAATCCAAAACAACATGGCTGAAGACGAAAAAAGAGACAATTATTCGGCAGATAATATTCAAGTACTAGAAGGCCTTGAGGCAGTGCGCAAAAGACCAGCCATGTATATTGGCGACTTAGGCGCAAAAGGTTTGCATCACCTCGTTTACGAAGTTGTAGATAACTCCATAGACGAAGCTTTGGCTGGTTATTGCAACCACATCAACGTCTTCATCAACGAAGATAATTCCATCACGGTAACCGACAACGGCCGTGGTATTCCAACGGCAATACACACCAAAGAAAAAAAGTCAGCACTAGAAGTAGTTATGACTGTATTACACGCAGGGGGTAAATTCGACAAAGACACTTATAAAGTTTCAGGTGGTCTGCACGGCGTAGGTGTTTCTTGTGTCAATGCCTTGTCTATTCACATGCGCTCTGAGGTGCACCGCGAGGGTAAAATCTTTGAACAAGAATATTCCATCGGAAAGCCGCTTTATGACGTTCGCGAAATCGGGACCTCAGATAAAACGGGAACCATCCAAACTTTTAAGCCTGACCACACCATTTTTGAGTCAACAGAATACAATTTCGATACGCTTGCAGCCCGCATGCGCGAACTCGCCTTTCTCAACAAAGGAATTACCATCACCCTCACCGACAAACGAACAGTCGACGACAACGATGTTCACCCAACTACAACCTATTATTCAGAGGGTGGTCTCAAAGAATTTGCTTCTTACTTAGATCGAAACAGAGAAGCACTTATTACCGACGTTATTTATTTTGAAGGCGAGCGCGAGGGTATACCGGTAGAAGTTGCCCTGACCTACAACACTTCTTACACGGAAAATATCCAAGCCTACGTCAATAACATCAATACCCACGAAGGTGGTACGCACTTATCTGGTTTTCGCCGTGGCCTCACTAATACCTTGAAAAAATACGCAACCGATTCTGGAATTTTAGCCAAAGAAAAAATTGAAATTGATGGCGATGACTTCCGAGAAGGACTCACCGCAGTTGTTTCAGTCAAAGTTCAAGAACCTCAATTTGAGGGGCAAACCAAAACCAAACTTGGTAACCGCGAAGTAACAGCTCCTGTGAGCCAAGCGGTTTCAGAAATGCTTTCTGCTTACCTTGAAGAACATCCTTCAGAAGCCAAACTCATTGTAGAAAAGGTTATTTTGGCTGCAAGAGCACGTCACGCAGCACGCAAGGCCCGTGAAATGGTACAGCGCAAAAATGTACTATCGGGTTCGGGTCTTCCTGGTAAACTCGCCGATTGCTCCGAAAAAGATCCGGCTGCCTGTGAGGTTTACTTTGTTGAGGGAGATTCTGCTGGTGGAACAGCCAAACAAGGCCGTGACCGCCATTTTCAAGCCATCATGCCTTTGCGTGGAAAAATTCTCAATGTGGAGAAAGCCATGCAGCATAAAATCTTCGAAAACGAAGAGATTAAAAACATCTATACAGCTCTAGGGGTACGCATTGGTACAGAAGAAGATTCCAAAGCCCTCAACCTAGAAAAACTGCGCTACCACAAAATCATCATCATGTGTGATGCCGACGTCGACGGTTCACACATTGAAACCCTTATCCTAACTTTCTTGTTCCGTTACATGAAAGAACTCATCGAAAAAGGATACGTGTATATCGCTACTCCGCCACTTTATCAAGTTAAAAAAGGAACGAAGTCCGAATACGCATGGAACGAAGATATGCGCGATCGACTCATTCAAGAGCTTAAAGGTGGTGGTTCTGAATCATCAGTGAACGTACAGCGCTACAAAGGTCTTGGTGAAATGAACGCCGAGCAGCTTTGGGAAACCACCATGAACCCAGAGAGCCGTACCTTACGCCAAGTTACCATTGAAAATGCTGCAGAGTGCGATCAAATATTCTCTATGCTCATGGGCGATGACGTTCCGCCGCGTCGAGAGTTTATTGAGCGCAATGCCAAATATGCCAAAATCGATGCTTAAGCTTCGTCAGCAATTTTCTTTAAAGCCGTTAATCCTTATTTGGATAGCGGCTTTTTTCTTGGGCTTAAACTCTTTTATTCGTTCGGGATTTGAACTTAAAAGAGAACTGCCATTGGCTTGCCCTCTTCCTTTGCAAGGTGAAGAAATAATCCCCCATACAGCTTATTCGCTCTCCTACAACGAACAACATAAACAAGCCAATTGGGTGGCTTATATGCTCATCAAAACAAATCTAGGTAGTGGTGTAGAGCGCAGTAATCGCTTTACTGATGATCCTTTAGTGGCTGCCCTATGTGCAACAAACGCCGATTACACGAAAAGCGGCTATGACCGCGGTCATCTCGCGCCAGCTGCCGATATGAGTTGGTCCTTACAGGTCATGAAAGAGTCTTTTTATTATAGCAATGTGAGCCCCCAATTACCTGGCTTCAACCGAGGAATATGGAAAAAACTCGAGGAAAAAGTACGTGGTTGGGCCGCACTTTACGATACCATTTACGTCGTTACGGGTCCTATTCTAGAGCAAGGCTTGCCGACTATTGGGCCCAATAAAGTAAGTATTCCAAAGGCGTATTATAAGGCGCTAATTGCCCCAAGGCAGCAGAAAGGAATCGCATTTCTTCTTCCCAATGCCAAGTCTGATGCATCTGTTTTCAATTTTTCAATTACGATCAATGCGCTAGAAGCTATCCTTAAAAGAGATTTATTTTTTCAGCTTCCAGATGATACCGAAGAAAAAATGGAAGGATATCTTCAGGTGTGGCCGTAGATTGGCGTTTATCTTTAAACACAAAAAAACCGCCTCGTGGGCGGTTTATATCGCGATGGTGAAGATTTCTTTAGTGCACTTCTTGAGCGTAAGCAGTCGCATCTAACAAAGTATCATATTCTGAAGCATTTGATACGCGTACTTTGACCATCCAGCCCTCACCGTAAGGATCATTATTTACCAGTTCTGGGTTGGCCTCCAAGGCCACGTTGAATTCAATGATTTTACCACTCATTGGCAAGAATAAATCAGAAACAGTTTTAACGGCCTCTACACTTCCAAAAACTTCTTCTTGAGCCATTGTCTCACCAACGGTTTCTACTTCTACATAAACGATATCGCCGAGTTCGCTTTGGGCGAAAGCTGTGATGCCAATGGTGGCGATGTTGCCATCTAGTTTAACCCATTCGTGGTCTTTCGTGTACTTAAGTTCTGCAGGAATATTCATGTTTCATTGATTTGTAACAAATGTAAGCATTTTGACTTAATCATCATGCGGACAAACCTTTTCTTTCCTTTTGAGAATGCTTAACTTTGTCATATGACTTCTGAACAGTATAAAGCCCTTCAAGCCCGCCTTTCCACCATTCAAGCGTTTTTAAAAATCGACGAAAAACGACTGCAGTTAAAAGAAGAGGAGCTAAAGACCCAAGACCCCTCCTTTTGGGATGATCCCAAAAAAGCAGAAGAAAAAATGAAACAAATCCGAGGGCTTAAATTTTGGGTTGAAACCTTTGACCGCACGGCGAGCGCAGTCGCAGATCTGGATGTACTGATCGAATTTGTTCGCGAAGGTATGGCTGAAGAAGCTGAGCTCAATGAGCAATTTGCCAAGCTACTAGAAGAAATTGAAGAACTTGAGCTTAAAAATATGCTCTCCAACGAGGAAGATAGCCTTTCAGCGGTACTTCAGATTACTGCCGGCGCAGGTGGCACCGAAAGTTGTGACTGGGCCAGTATGCTGATGCGCATGTACCTCATGTGGGGTCAAAAACACGGCTACAAAATCACAGAATTGAACTTCCAAGAAGGCGATGTCGCTGGAGTCAAGACGGTTACCCTCGAATTTGAAGGTGAATTTGCTTTTGGTTACCTCAAAGGTGAAAATGGCGTTCATCGTTTGGTGCGCATCTCGCCCTTTGACTCCAATGCCAAGCGTCACACTAGTTTTGTTTCCGTCTATGTTTATCCACTTGTCGATGATCAAATAGAGATTCAGATCAATCCTGCAGATATCATATGGGAAACCTTTCGTTCGGGCGGAGCAGGTGGCCAAAATGTCAATAAAGTAGAAACAGCGGTTCGTCTACGACACGCACCTTCTGGAATCATCATAGAAAACTCTGAATCGCGGTCCCAATTGGCCAATAAAGAGAAGGCGATGCAACTATTGCGCTCTCAGCTCTATGAATTAGAATTGCGCGAGCGTATGGAAAAGCGAAATGAAATTGAGGCCGGTAAAAAGAAAATCGAGTGGGGGAGTCAGATCCGAAATTACGTTATGCACCCATATAAACTTGTAAAAGATGTACGCACAGGCACCGAAACCGGTGATGTCGACGCCGTAATGGATGGTGCATTGGATCCCTTCTTAAAAGCGTTTCTAATGCAATATGGTGGCTAACTAGAGGCAGTCAATCAGCTGCTCTAGCGCAATACTCCTTGACCCTTTTAATAAAACTAATTTATTCTGGAGCGGATTCTTTAACATTGCCGATTTTAATTGGGCAGTCGTTTCGAAACCAGAAGGGTTGAGTTCCTTGAATATGGGCCCAACTGTCAGAAACTGAATGCTATTTTCCGTCAAAAAATCTAGAACTTTTTGATGTTCCATAGGGCCATCGTTTCCAAGTTCGAGCATGTCACCTAGAATCACAATTTTTGAGTCGTGGGCAATTTCAACAAAGGAATTCAGCGCACTTAGCATACTCGAAGGATTCGCGTTGTAGCAATCTACAATGAGTGTGTTGTTGTTGGTTTGCTGGACCTGTGAGCGTTTGTTTGATGGTACATAAGAAGCAATGGCCAGATTCATCTGTTCAGGGCTGACGCCAAAATGAGCGCCAACACAAAGTGCTGCTAAAAAATTGTAAAAATTGTATTTTCCAATCATTTGTGTGTCAACGACTTCGGATTGATACGCGTCTAGTTGCCAAGACAAATGAACGAAAGGGTCGAGATACGCTAATTTACCTTTGAGCGCGCCATTTTCTTGTCCGAAAGTTGAAAGTAATTGCGTTCTGGCACTTGCAGCCTCCATTAAAATAGGATCATCGGCATTAACAAATAAAATACCTTTATTTGCAGTTACATGATCGAATAATTCGGTTTTGGTTCGTAGAACACCTTCAAAGTCGCCGAATCCTTCTAGGTGGGCTTTACCCACGTTGGTAATCAAGCCGTGTGTTGGGTTTGCTATCTGACAAAGTTCATCAATGTCAAGCAATTTGTTGGCACCCATTTCAATAATTGCTATTTCATGTGAACTATTGAGTTGGAGTAGGGTTAGGGGCACGCCAATTTGGTTATTGAGATTACCTTGTGTACAGAGCACATTATATTTGGTTTGCAGCAAGCAATTGAGTAATTCTTTTGTGCTAGTTTTTCCATTGCTACCCGTAATGGCAATGACGGGTATCGTAAAACGCATCCGATGTGTGCGTGCTAATTGTTGTAAAAAATGCAGTCCATTTTCCACAAGAAAAATATGTTCACCTTTGGCAAATTCTGTTTCGTCGACTATGGCATATTTGGCACCTTTGTCAAGTGCTTGTTGTGCAAATTTATTCCCATTGAAATGTTCACCTTTGAGCGCAATGTACATGCAACCAGGGGTAATTTGGCGACTATCGGTACTGATACCATTGCAGTCATCCAAAAGAGTAAGCCATTTTTCCATAGCACAAAGTTGCAAAAAAAAAGCCCGATTCGTCGGGCTTTTGTAAGAACTTTTCAGCGCTTATTCTTTGATATCTGGTCTGCGAGAGCTGCCGATTCGGTCCATTGCACAACGGAAACCAATGGTAGCGGTTGCTTTGTCTTCGTCGAGGAAGCGTCGGTTTCCTACAGACAACCAGTAAGCGCGGTCTGCCCAAGAACCACCTTTGTAAACACGGCTCTTGTCAGAGACTAGGGTTGTAGGCCAACCTGATTTGCCAGCGTTGATTTGCTCATAACCTAAGTTGTTGTTCTCGTGCTCGCTTTGATACATGACAAGCTTGGGATCGCGTAGGCCGCTATTGATCTCTTCTTTGCGATTAGAATTGTTGTAATAAATAGAAGATTCTAAGTCACCATCGAGGTAGTCGATGTAATCATCTTTGCGGTAGTTCAAACGACCTGCGTTTTCTTCTACAGTGACATCTCTCCAACGTTGGCTACCTTTTGTGGTAGTAATGAATTCGCTTAGTCCGTTGCGTAAAGTCATGATCCAGGTAGTGATGGTAGGATCTGAACTGTAAGATAAGAATTTGCGTTCGAGGTACTCACGGCTGAAGAGTGCGGTATCGATACCTAAGTAGGCAGTTGGTTGTTCGTAGTCAAAAGCCAAGGCTATGAGCTCGAGAAGGTCTTGTTTTTTCGCACCTTCTTGGATTTCATTAGGAAGGTCTTTATTAAACAATACGCGCTCAATGTATGCAGATGCAGCAATTGTGCGTCCTTGATTGTGTAGTGTAATTGCGGTATCTAGCAACATGTTGAGTGTGTCTAAAAACTCGAATTGCATGCGCTCTTGCGACGTGAATTGTGAGTTGTTAGAGATGTAATAGTTTGATGGCGCATTGAACTGGTATTTACGCGCATCTTGCTTTGCGTAAACACGAGAGTTCATTGGGTTGTTGTTTACTGAACCTGATTTAGGCGCATTTTGTGCGCCAGAGGTGTCGGTTAATCTAGCACTTGTGTCTTTGGAAGTGCTTTTGCCTGACATATTAGATTGGTAGTTGGCACCTGCGTCTTGAGCGTATTTTTTGTTGGCGTGCGCCAAATATTTTACACGTGCAAATTCGTTAACGAATTCTTTCATGCCGTACACATCGTAGATGTTTTCGTTGGCTTTAACAGGTTTGTCGTAAAGACCGTTCGGAACCAAAAGTTGGGTTTGAAATTTATTGCCACGGAAAGGCATGAAACCTTCTGCAACCTCTGAGGTCAATGGACGGTACACATCCATGACCCATTCAGAAACGTTACCAGCCATATGGTACAGACCGTAGTCATTCGGCCAAAATGCATCGACGCGGTCTGTGATGTCAGCACCATCGTTTAAACGACCTGCAACACCCATCATGTCGCCTTTTCCGCGCATGAAGTTCGCTTGAATAGCTCCGGCCCATTGTTCTTCTTCTTGACGAACGTAGTGGCCATCCCAAGGATAAATGCGACGGTCGTTTATGTTCTCCGAACCTTCGTCGAGATTTCCAATAAGGCCAAGTGCAGCGAATTCCCATTCTGCTTCAGTTGGTAGGCGGTAAGATGGCAATAAGATACCGTCTTCCATTTTAACCGGACGCGTACCTAAACGGCCGTTGTCCATATCGGCATAAATTGGGTCGTAGTTTTCTAGTTGATAAGGATCGCGTGGTTTTGGACGTTTGTTTTTGTCCGTTGGCGCCTTCGGCTTGCTGTCTTTGTTCAAAACGTAACCACCTTCTGACTCAATGGTGTAGTTACCATTCAAATAGTTTTCAGTAGAGAACATGTTTTGAGGAACAGAAGCGTATTTTTTGTCGTAGTCAGATTTGTTGGCTGCACCAACATCTGCACTTCCTTCATCGGCAAAGTGCCATTTCAAAATACCTTCGCGAACAAGAATAGCTTCATTGACACGATCAGTACGCCATTTACAGAAATCGTTGGCTTGAAGCCAAGATACACCAACTACAGGATAGTCTCTGTAAGAAGGATGTCGTAAATAATAGTTTACGTATTTTTCGCGGTATCCAAGGGCAGTTCTCCAGGCAAGGGTGTCTGGCAAACATTTTTTGTAGACATGCGGGTATGTTTTGTAGTAAACACGACGCATCCAGTACATATATTCTAACCAATGGAAGTTGGTAACCTCTGTACGGTCCATGTAAAAAGAGGCCACCGTTACTCTTGATGCGCGTGCGTTCCAATCGGACATAACGTCTTGTTCAGTCCGACCCATGGTAAAGGTACCGCCTTCGATCATTACTAATCCTGGGCCTGTTTCTTGCTCTCGGGCATCGAATTTTTCAAAACCACCATTTTTGTAGTTATTGAATTCCCAACCAGTTGCAGAAGAGCGCTCTTTAGAACACGAAGACAACACCAACATACCTGTTAGTGTTATCCCAAAGATGTTTTGAATCAATCGCTTCATATAGTTTGCGTTTATAACGTAAAGTTCGTTTAGTTCAATTGGTTACATTAGAATGACGGACATGATGTCTTTCTAAAGTTTTTAGGTTTTTTCTTACATTTTAGGTTGATACCCATCGAAACTTCATGGGATCCGCCTGAGACACCATTTCCAAGTTTAGAAACTGTGAGGTCGTAGCTGTAACCGATTTTGAATTTATCAGTGTTGATGCCAACGGTCATGATAAATGCATCTCGATTACGGTACCAGGCCCCAATTGTAAAGTTCTCGTATTTAAGATAAGCACCAATGTTTAACTCTTGAAAGCCATTTTGATACTGATAGATAATGTTTGGTGAAAGGAAGGTGGTGCTAGAATAACGACCGCGTTGCCCTAGCTTGATATTGGAGCCGATGTGGCCTGTAAAGCGCATTGGTAGCCTAGATTCACCGAGAATCATGGATTCGTCTGGTCTGTTGAGGTGATGAACGGCAAAACCTGCATAGAAGTTTTTGGTAAAACCAACCGTACCAAAACTCACATCAAAGAAACCTCTGCGACCGTTACCGCGAGGAACGTCGCCGGTTTGATAAATAAAACCACGACGTGGATCGATCATGTCACCGAAAGTAAGTTTGTCCCAATCAAGGAATTTTTGAAAGTAGGCTGCACGAGCTCCAAACATGATCGAGAACTTGCGTGTCACTTTGAGGTTATATGAATAAATACCGCCAATCATGGAAGTCTGAATGGTTCCTTGTCCTTGCATGTCGTGCATGGCGAGTAGACCGAAACCACCTGAAATATTTTTGGCGTAGGTATCGTAGGCTGCAGCATAAGTAACATAATTACCAGTAAGTTGTGGCCATTCATTGCGGTAATTAAGCGAAACTCTAGGACATCCAGAAGAACCAGCCAACGCGGGGTTGAGGTAGGATGGATTGGCATAGAATTGCGTAAAAGTAGGGTCTTGAGCCATAGCTATGTTGCTCATTAACAGGGTAATGAGGCTGAGCTTGGCAACTAGAAGCGGGTTGACTATTTTCACGAAAGTTGGTTTTAGCACGAACAATCTTAACGATATTAAGGTTTCAAAGGTTACAAATATCGAATATTTATTCAAATAAAATAAATAAATTGACGTTTTTCTAGCGCTAAAAACTCCAGATTTCATGAATTATTTTAAAGAATCGATCCTTTTCATCAGTTTGTTCATCATTTTTTCGCTTCGAGCACAGTCTCAAACCATTGCCTTAGATTGGAGTGGTTCGGAAGAACTTATCGTTGCTGATCAAACATACACGCTTCAAATTGTTAAGGATTTTGCTTTAGATAATGGACGTCCGTTCTTTGCTTTTCAGCAAAAGCACAAACAAATCAACGAACAAATTGAAATTCTTTCCATTGATTACGAAAAATTACCTAAAGAGCAAGCATTGATCTATGCGCAACTCGGCATCTCATTTGATACTGAGCCGCTCATTGATGCTAAGGTAGTAAGCGAAAGCGGACAAGCTATGCTATCCATTTATATGACGCCGATCAGAATGCATAATGGGCAGCTCGAACGCATCTCTCAATTCACATACCGCACCATTCCAAAGACAAATTTGTCATCAAAAGATTATGTGAGCAGCTCTGTTCTAGGAAGCACGAGTGGTAAATGGTACCGTATATCCGTTAACAAAGACGGTATTTACAAAATTGATAAAAATTTCCTGAATGACTGTGGGTACAATACAACCAACTTGAACCCAGCACATATTCATATTTTTGGCAATGGCGAAGGCGTTATTCCAGAATCGAATAGTGCTGCGATCACGGATGATTTAGCTCAGAATGCCATATTTGTTGCCGGCGAGGCCGATGGACAGTTCAATGACAATGATTACCTTTTGTTTTACGGTTGGGGTCCGCACCGCTGGGAACTTTCAGGCGGTAACCAATTCAATCAAGTGAGGCACCCTTACAGCGATCAATCCTATTATTTCATTTATATCGGATCTGATATAGCTCCGTTGCGAATAGCTACAGCACCAACGATAGATACGCAAGAAGATACACTTGTAAACGCTTTTGATTACAGAGATGTCTACGAAAACGACCTCGAAAATTTAGCCCAAGGAGGGCAGCGCTGGTACGGCGAAGAATTTGATGTAAATCTTAGTCAGAATTTTAATTTCTCCATACCAAATCTCACTTCGGACCCTGTGCGCATTCAGGTCACTTATGCTTCAGATTCTCGAGCGAGTGGCAATCAGATTATACTCAAGAAAGGAACACAAGTTTTAGGTCAAATGGTCATGCCGCATTCTGGTTCTTATTATCAGCGCGGCACGCTAAATTGTGCAGATTCTACCCCTAGTAATAACCTCAATTTAACCCTAACCATTAACCGCCTCAATCCAAACGTAGTAACTTATCTGGACCGAATTTTGATTCAAGCAAAACGCAACCTAATACTTAGTGGCAGCCAACTTAATTTCAGAGTTGCTAATTGGTCACAAAATGCGGCGCTTGCAGCATATCAGCTTTCCAATACCAATGCCAATACTTTTGTATGGGACGTGACGGATCGTCATCAACCACTTCGAATGCCACTGCAATCACAAGGGTCACAAGTGTTGTTTAAAACAGCTGCCGGTTATAAAGAATTTGTAGTTGCAAGTGGTGTTTCCTTTTTTACTCCTGAGAAAGTTGGGAGTGTTGCCAATCAAGATCTACATCAGTTGCCTTTTGCAGACTACCTTATAGTGACCCATCCAGATTTTACAACACAAGCCAATCGTTTGGCAGATCTGCATCGCAATAATGGTCTAAGTGTGCATGTTGTCCCTGTACAGGCAGTTTACAATGAATTTAGTTCGGGTATGCAAGACCCTGGTGCCATTCGCCGCTTCGTCAAGATGTTTTATGACCGCGCACTTTTGACGGATCCCGGTGTTAAACCTAAGTACCTTTTACTTTTCGGTGACGGCACTTACGATCCCAAAGACCGCATGCCAAACAACAATAATTTTATTGTCACTTACCAAATGTCATCGAGCGAAAACAAAATTGATGCGATGGTAGTCGATGATTTTTTTGGTATGCTCGACGACGCAGAGTCAATGAGTGCTGCTGATATGTTGGATATAGGGGTAGGACGTTTGATCGTGAGCAGTCCTTTACAAGCCAAACAAGTGGTGGATAAAATTGAACATTACATGAAAAATGGATCTAATTTCTATCCAGTAACGAGTTCTTGTTGTATGGGAACCCAAACCGATAAAACTTTTGGTGATTGGCGCAATCAATATATGGTCATGACAGATAACCGTGAAGGTGGTTATTTTATCAATACTGATGCCGAGCCACAGTATCAAATTTCCAAATTGTTAAATCCAGAAATAAATTTTAACAAGCTCTATATGGATGCTTTCCCGAAGGTTGTTACCGCCGGTGGTGAGCGTTTCCCAGCCATGGTGAGCGCTATCGATGCCAATATTCAGCGCGGTGTTTTAGTGGCCAATTATATCGGTCATGGCGGCGAGGTTGGTTTGGCTGAAGAACGCGTGGTTGGTATTGATCAAATCAATGCGTGGTCGAATATTCATGCCTTACATCTTTTTGTTTCGGCTACTTGCGAGTTTACGCGTTTTGACGACCCTGAGCGTGTATCGGCAGGTGAGTGGGCTTTTTTGAATCCGACTGGAGGTGCTATTGCTATGTTAACCACCACAAGATCAGTCTATTTTGACGTCAATAGTAACATTGGCATCAAATTAGCAGAACGTGTTTTCAATCGTTACCCAGATGGTTCTGCTTATGAATTTGGCGAAATTGCACGCCGGACTAAAAATGCTGCGTCTGTGAGCTCTTCGAATAAACGCAGTTTCACACTCATCGGTGATCCTGCTTTGCGCTTGGCATTGCCACGTTACCGCATTGTCACCGACTCGATTAATGGACTTGATCCGAACAATCAATTAGATACGCTTCGTGCCTTGAGTAAAGTACGCATCAAAGGTCATATAGAAGATTATTCTGGTGCGGTTCTCAGTAATTGGAATGGCACCCTTACACCGACCATCTACGATAAAAAGAAAATTCAAACCACTTTGGGGCAAGACGAAGGTTCGCCAGTAATTTCCTATGAACAACAAACCAACCGAATCTACCGTGGCCAAAGCAGCATTAACAATGGTTATTTCGATTTTGAATTTGTCGTTCCAAAAGATATCGCCCTCCAAATTGATTTCGGTAAAATATCGTATTATGGCCATAATGGTCAAATTGACGCGCAAGGATTCGATACTTTGTTTTATGTTGGTGGTATCGACCCTAACGGTGTCACCGACGACCAAGGCCCTATGGTGCAACTTTACATGAACCAAGAAGGCTTTGTCGATGGGTCGGTAACCGATGAAAACCCTGTTCTTTTAGCCAAAATTGCGGACCAAAATGGCATCAATACGGTGGGTAACGGAATAGGTCATGATATCGTTGCAGTTCTCGATGGCCAAACTGCCCAGCCTTTTGTACTCAACGATTTCTATACATCTGACCTCGACTCTTATCAATCTGGGGAGGTACGCTATCAGTTTCAAAACCTGAGCCCAGGAGAGCACACGCTTTCGCTAAAAGTTTGGGATGTCAATAACAATTCGTCTACGGCTGAAATTAACTTTGTCGTACAAACCAAAGAAGCGCCGGTGCTCGAGCACGTTTTGAACTACCCAAATCCTTTTACAACCCGCACGGAATTTATGTTCGAGCATAATCAGTCATGTTCTTCTTTGGATGTTCAAATTCAAATCTTCACGGTCTCCGGGCGTTTAGTTAAGACAATCTCTCAAGAGGTACCAACCAGCGGATTCCGTATCTCAGGCCTGTTCTGGGATGGCCGTGACGATTTTGGCGATGAATTAGCGCGCGGCACCTATTTGTATCGTTTGCGCGTTCAGACGCCAGAGGGAGCCTATGCCGAGCAAACTGAAAAACTTGTGCTCCTCAAATAGAAATTCCCTATCTTTATCCTTTCAATGAAAATGTTTCGATCCAATCTTCTTAAAATCGTTTTATTTGCGGTGGGTTTTGGCCCTTTCGCCTTCGCGCAACCTACAGGCGGTTCGGGTGTCACTGACAACGACCTGCAACTCAATACCATCACTACTTCGTTGCCATTTATGGCCATTACACCCGACTCAAGGGCAGGTGGAATGGGCGATGCAGGAACGGCACTCAGTGCGAATTCAACTTCGGTATATTGGAATACGTCATTGTTGAGTTTTGCCAAACAAAAATCAGAAGTGAGTTTATCCTATACCCCTTGGCTTCGTCAACTTACCAACGATATCCATTTATCTTATTTGGCTGGCTACCGCCAACTCAATAAGGTGCATTCCATTGGTGGTGCCTTGCGCTATTTCAGCCTCGGTGAAATCACTTTTACCGATATCAATGGCGATGTGCTTCGAGACGACAAACCCAGTGAATTTGAATTGGTAGGTGCTTATGCGTTTAAGTTAGCTGATCGTTTCAGTATTGGTATCAATGGTAAATTCGCTTACTCAAATCTTACCGGAGGTCTCACCGTAGCTGGTGTCAATACCAAGCCAGGTATTGTGGGTGCAGCCGATTTATCTTTCAGTTACTTTAACGACGACGCCAAAATAGGCAATACCGATGGCACTTATACTTTTGGATTGACCATTAACAATATCGGTAACAAAGTATCTTACTCTGAATTATCTCGTCGCGATTTCATCCCGATGAATCTTAAAATTGGGAACAGTTTCTTGGCAGAATTCGACGAATACAATAAAGTAACATTCTCTGTAGACCTCCAGCGTCTTTTGGTGCCAACACCTGCCATATACAAATTAATAAACGGAGATTACGTGATGCTCGCAGGCATGAACGGCGATGTCGGCATCATCACATCAATGATGCAGTCTTTTTACGATGCTCCGGGTGTGTTGGCAGAGGACGAAAACGGAGACTACATTCAAAACCAAGACGGAAGCTATCAAATTGTCAAAGGAACTCGTCTCAAAGAAGAACTTGCCGAAATTAATATTGCCGCGGGTGCCGAGTGGTGGTACAGCGACGTATTGGCGTTGCGCGGAGGTGTATTTTACGAAAACAAAAACAAAGGGAATCGTCAATTTTTAAATTTAGGTGCGTCGCTTAAGTACAATATGTTTGCTATTGACTTTTCCTATTTGGCATCCTTGAACGGACGTCAAAGTCCTTTGGCAAATACTTTGCGTTTTACCTTAAGACTCAACCTCGGGGGCAACTAATGCAGCAAAAACCCAATATCCGCATTGGTTATGGTTTCGATGTACATCGGCTTGAAGAAGGTGTTCCACTTTGGATCGGCGGGGTTCAAATTCCTTCTCCCCATGGCGCTGTGGGGCATTCAGATGCCGATGTCCTGATTCACGCCATCTGCGATGCCTTGCTAGGCGCGCTGGCACTCAGGGATATCGGCTTTCATTTTTCTGATCAAGATCCTCAGTTCAAAGGCATCGATTCTAAAATTCTCTTGCAGCGTGTATATGAAATGGTGCAAAGCAAGCAGTTTGGTATAGTCAACATCGATGCTACGGTCATTCTTGAAACACCAAAGGTTAATCCACATATAGAACAGATGCAAAAGGTACTTTGTCCACTTCTTGGTCTGCATCCTAGTGAATTAAGTATCAAGGCGACAACCCATGAAAAAGTTGATTCTTTTGGTGAAAAACGAGCTATAAAAGCATATGCAGCAGCATTGCTTTATAAACTGTAAATCAAGGCACTAGCTGGACGTATACTACTTTTTTGGTCTCAAAAAAGGCTTCGTTGTAAAAGTTGGATATCGGAAATTCTTTCACGGGATAACGCAAACCTGCCAACTCATCGGTGAGGTCGCCTCCTTTCAAATAAAGAATACCATTTTTAAATTCGTGTAGGTTTTGTTTGGCGCTTTTGCCTTTGACCCAAGCAAGAAAAACAGGCATTTGTGTGACTGCCCTGCTAATGATAAAATCGTAGCGTTTTTTAAGCGTTTCGGCACGCGCATGGCTTGCCTTTACATTTTTTAAGCCTAGTGCTGAAGCAACCTCTTGAACTACTTTAATTTTCTTGCCTATAGAGTCAACCAAATGGAACTGAACTTCAGGATATAAAATGGCCAGTGGAATTCCTGGGAATCCTCCGCCTGTACCGATATCTAAAATGTTTGCACCTGGCAAAAAGCGACAAACCTTAGCGATTGCCAAAGAGTGCAGTACATGTCTTTCATAGAAATGAGCAGTATCTTTTCTGGAAATGACATTTATTTGTGCATTCCAGTGTGCGTACAACGCTTCTAGTGCTGAAAATTGTTGGTATTGCTCGGCCGTTAGATCAGGAAAATAGTGTTCAACCAAATGGTTCATTAGATGCTGTCTTTTGTTTGCTCCATCATGGCAGCTAGAAAATCTCTCGCTCTAAATAATTGTGCTTTTACGGTTCCAAGCGGCAAATTGAGTTCTTCGGCAATCTCTTCGTAGCTTTTTTCTTCGAAGTAACGTTTTTCTACGAGTTCACGGTATTTAGGTTTGAGCTTGCTGACTAATAAGCGCATGTGTTTGAGTCTCTGACCCTGAATAATTGTTTCTTCGGGGTTAAGTGTTTGAGATTTTGCATCTATTTGCATTCGCTCGCCTTCGCTGGTAGTGATTCCACGGTCAATTGAGGTCACTTCAATGCGTTTTTTACGAATGAAATCGATACAATTGTTAGACGCTATTTTAAAAAGCCAAGTACTGAAGGCAAAACTTGGTGAGTATTGGTCAAGGCGCGCAAATGCCTTGCCAAATGCTTCAATAGTGAGGTCGTCAGCGTCATCTGAATTTTTAACCATTTTGAGCATCATGAAATAAATGGAATCGCGGTAACGATCCATGAGGTCGGCATAGGCAGCTTGGCTTCCCGATCGGGCAGAGGCCACTAAAATCAGGTCTTGTTTGGCTTTTTCAGATAAATGCTCGTTTTCTACCATCGGTAATATTTTTGCCTTTCGGAAATGTAATAAATGATGGGCATCAAGACACTATAAAAAAGATCCCAAAATGGGAAGAAGAACAGTAACTTTTGCTCTCCGAGTCTTTTAAAACAAATACCTTGGAGCCACCATTTAAAAATAAGTACTCCTATGAAAATACTAACCGCTAGGGGCAAGTAAGTCATATTGAACGACAAAACAACAAAAGATATCCAAAAGAAAATCAGGCTCAACGGATATATTCCTAACACTAGTTTCTTAATAAACGGGTATCGTGCAGAACTGATATGGTATTTTGCTTTTTGGCTGAACCATTCTCTCAAAGTAGCTGGAGCAGCTGAGCGTACAAAAGTTGTAGGATCCTGAACAACAGCAATTTTGGTGTAACGTAGGGCGTCTTGCAGAAGTAGGTCGTCGTCTCCAGGGCTGATCGCATAGTGCGACTTAAAGCCATTTACTTTTTGAAAGAGGGTTTTGGTGTAGGCAAGGTTTCGGCCATTCGCTTTAAATGCGAGGTTACCCAAGGCAAAGGCAAATGAACTAGCGCTCTGCCAAGTATTATCAAAACGTACCAACTTGTTCAGAAATCCTTTCGTTTTGGTGAATGGGCTGTATCCGATGACAAATTGTTGATTGGCCTGAATAGCCGTAATCATTTGTTTAATCCATTGGTTACTTTGAGGTAAGCAGTCTGCATCGGTTAATAAAAAATGCTCGTATGCTGCTGCTTTGATACCAAGCGTGATGGGCAATTTTTTACCCGGTTTTAAATGAGGACTTTTGGAAATTTCGACTACTTTCAGTTGCGGAAACTGTTGGGCAAAAGCAGTGAGTATCCAATTGCTATCGTCGATACTTTGATTGTTGACAACGATCACTTCGTATTGCGGGTAATCTTGACTCAGAATTGTGGGTAGGTGTTCATATAGGTTGTCAGATTCATTGCGTGCTGCAATGATAACAGATACTGGCGGAAAATGGCTTGGTGCTGTTGTCGTATTTGGACGTCTGTAGGCAAGTCTTGCATAGAAATAAAAGACGTAAGCCAGCTGCAGGAGCGCAAAAAACAAAGCACAAAAAAATAAAATTGCCCAGTAATCGTTTTGAATGTTTGGTAGATACGTCATCTTAGACTACAAAGATGTCTAGTGAATTTAAATACCCGTATCTTTGCTCGAGGTATTTTTCAACATTTTTATGCACTTTGAACTCATTCAGTCAGATCCACAATCAAAAGCCCGTCTTGGCCGGCTTCATACCGACCATGGAACCATCGAGACGCCAATCTTTATGCCGGTAGGAACCGTTGGGTCTGTTAAAGGAGTGCATCAACAAGAGCTCCGCGATGACATCAACGCACAAATTATTTTGGGCAATACGTACCATTTATTTTTAAGGCCAGGGACAGATGTCCTCGAAGCTGCGGGCGGGTTGCATCAATTTATAGGATGGGAACGTCCAATACTTACTGATAGTGGTGGGTACCAAGTTTATTCGCTTTCCGCTTCTCGAAAAATACAAGAGGAGGGCGTTAAATTCCAATCTCATATTGACGGGAGTTATCATTTTTTTACCCCTGAGCGCGCCATCGAAATTCAGCGCAGCATTGGTGCTGACATCATAATGGCATTCGACGAATGCACACCGTATCCTTGCGACTACGCTTACGCTAAACGGTCAATGCACCTAACGCATCGTTGGTTGGGTCGTTGTTTTACTGCCATGGAGCAAACCGAACCAAAATACGGTTACCAACAAGCGCTTTTCCCCATTGTACAAGGAAGTACCTACAAAGACCTGCGCGAGGCATCTGCCCATGCTATTGCCGAGTTTGATGCAGTCGGAAATGCAATCGGAGGTCTTTCGGTTGGTGAACCCGACGACGATCTTTACGAAATGACTGAACTTGTTTGCGGTATTTTACCTACCGAAAAACCGCGTTACTTGATGGGGGTTGGAACGCCCATTAATTTATTAGAAGCCATTGCTTTAGGTGTCGATATGTTTGATTGCGTGATGCCTAGCCGTAATGCCCGCCATGGCTTACTTTACACCTGGGAAGGAACCATTAACATCAAGAATGAAAAATGGGCCAAAGACTTTTCTCCACTCGATCCAAGTAGCAAAGTATGGGTTGATCATGTTTATACCAAGGCCTACTTGCGCCACTTGATTAAAACGAGTGAATACCTTGGAATACAAATCGCTACTATTCATAATTTGGCATTTTACTTGGAACTCATGCGTGTAGCGAGAGAGAAAATAGCTTCAGGTGAGTTCGTTTCTTGGAAAAACCATGTGGTATCTAAACTCGGCCAAAGGCTTTAAAATGCTTAAACTCATAGACCGATACATCATCAAAAAATTCCTCAGCACGTTTTTTTTCATGCTGGGCCTCATTATGCTGTTCTCAGTGGTTTTTGATATTTCTGAAAAACTAAGTGAGTTTATCTCGAACAAAGCACCGCTTCAAGAGATTTTTTTTAAATACTACGTTACATTTATTCTTCATTACGGGAATACCTTTTCTTCAATGATTATTTTTTTATCGGTCATTTGGTTTACCGGAAAAATGGCGCAGAACACTGAAATTATTCCAATTTGGTTCTCTGGTAGACCAGTTGCAAGATTTCTAAGACCCTACTTTATTGGTGCCACAATTATCACGATTTTATCATTATTACTTAATCACTTAATTATGCCGCGCACCAATAAAATAAGATTGGCCTTTGAGGAGCGTTATTACCGCGATGTACTTACCGTCAATAATTACCAAGCAGAATATCCGGGAAATGAATTGGTTTATTTTTCCAATTATGCCGCCCAAGAGCAGCGCATCAATGACCTCACCATTCAAAAGTGGAGCAAAGACAATCAACCTATCTATTTTTTAAGGGCGCGCTTTGCCAAAAATAAACCGGGGACCGACCAGTGGGAGCTAACTGATTACTACGAGAAAGATTATACCTTTCCAAAAGCCATGCTCAAACATGGCCAACATAAAGACACCACTTTAAAGTACAGAATTGAAGAGATGGCCCAGCGTGATAATGCTGCTCAGGCACTCACTTTTACTGAGCTGACTACCGCAATTCAAAGAGAGAAACTGAAAGGTTCAAAACTTGTTCCGGATTTTGAAATTGAATTGCATCAGCGAACCGCTTTTCCTTTTGCAACCTATATCCTGACGATCATTGGTGTCTCAGTCGCTTCACAAAAGAAAAGAGGTGGTCAAGGATTGAATATTGCTATTGGTTTGATTTTTATTTTCGTCTACATTTTTGCCATGAAAATGCTTACGGTTGCAGCAGTTAAGGTCGGATTCCCCACTTTTTGGTCTGTATGGTTACCAAATGCCATTTTCGCATTGATTGCGTTTGTTTTTTACCGCAGCGCTCAAAAATAAGCGGTCCATTTTCCTAAAGTCAAATGCAAGCCGTCTTCGGCGCTAGCCACATGCGAATGAATTTTTCGTGCCTCGATTAAATGTTGGTTCGAGTCATCGTAACGAGAAGAAAAATGCCCTAATAATAAATACTTGCATTCGGCTTTTAGCGCCTGCTCTGCCGCTTGCTGAGCAGTGGAGTGAAAAGTGACTTTGGCCCGCTCAAGGTGCTGCTGGGTAAAGGTTGCTTCGTGATAAAGTAGATCTGCTTTACGAATGGCATCAAGGTAATTTGGACTTGGTTTGGTGTCGGAGCAATAGGCATAACTGTAAACGGCTGGCGGGGGAAGGGTATAGTCTTCGAAATCGTAAAAAATACCATTTCTTTCAATTGAAATGCCTGCTTTTAATTTAGGTAAATCTTCAATCAATAGACCCGAGTCGGCAATAGCTTTTTTGTCGAGATTGCGTGGTTTGGGTTTTTCATTGATACGGTAACCGAGTGTTGGAATGCGGTGTTTGAGCGCAAATGCATGAATTTCAATGAGGCGGTCTTCAAAAATAAGTTCCAGTGGGCCCGGTGTTAATTCATGGAAACAAAGATCAAACTGCAGCGGATGCCCTCCGGCAGCTAGCATGGCACTGATGAGTTTTTCTAGTCCTGGTGGGCCAAAAATATGTAATCTTTTATCGCGACCCAATAAATGTATGGTGGAAAGCAAGCCGGGCAGCCCAAAAAAATGATCGCCGTGTAAATGTGAAATCAGGATGATTTGAATTTTTTGAAGTTTGAGTCCAAACTTGCGCAATTGTTGCTGTGTACCTTCACCGCAATCAATTAAGATATGGCGTTCATTGCAATTGACATACTGCGCAGTGGCTTGTCTTTTACTTGTTGGGAGTGCGGCCCCTGACCCGAGAATGTGGATATCAAAACTCACTTGGCTAGCAAGTCTAACGCGGCTTCTGTTGAAGAGCCAATGGTCAGTACTTTGTCGAGCTGAGCGATTTCAATGAGTTTGAGTACACTAGGCTGAAGACCAGTAAGTGCAAATTTGCCATTGGTGTCTTTGCAGAGTCTGTTGGCTATTAATACCGCAGATAGACCCGAAGAGTCGCAGTATTTAGTTTGAGACATGTCCAAGACAATATAATTGCTGCCTACTTTGTTGAGCTGTAAAAAATGTGCCTTGAGTTCAGGAGCATTACTGGCATCTAGTTTTTCAACTTTTGTTCTCACGACAACAATTTGACCCTGAGGATCCACAGAAAAGTTCATAGCAAGGATTTGCTCAAAAATAGCTAATTTATCTTTCGATTTTAGCCGCGAGCAAATAAATTACAGCCATGCGAATCGCTACGCCATTTTCAACTTGGTCGAGAATGATACTTTGTTTGGAGTCTGCCACATCGGAACTGATCTCAACACCGCGGTTAATTGGGCCAGGGTGCATGATGATAATTTCTTTTGACAAACTGTCAAGTAAGGCTTTGTCGAGGCCAAAAAGGGAGGCGTATTCGCGCAGAGAAGGAAAGAATTTGATGTCTTGACGTTCAAGTTGAATGCGAAGCATATTTGCGACATCGCACCATTCAAGCGCTTCTCTTAAGTTGTGTGACACCTTGACTCCAAGTTGGTCGATGTGTTTTGGGATAAGCGTACTTGGGCCACATACCATTACTTCTGCACCGAGTTTTTGTAGGCAATAGATATTGCTGAGTGCGACTCTTGAGTGCAAGATGTCTCCGACGATCACGACTTTTTTTCCTTCTACCGTACCAAGCTTTTCTTGAATAGAAAATGCATCGAGTAAAGCTTGAGTGGGGTGTTCGTGGGTGCCGTCACCCGCATTGACAACCCGCGCTTTGATTTTTTGAGAAAGAAACTGAGCAGCCCCTGGATTGGGATGGCGCATCACCACCATATCCACTTTCATTGCAAGGATGTTATTTACCGTATCGACTAGTGTTTCTCCTTTTTTGACGGATGAACTTGCGGCACTGAAATTGACGACGTCTGCAGAAAGCCGTTTTTGTGCAAGCTCAAAAGAGAGTCTAGTGCGTGTTGAGTTTTCAAAAAAGACATTTGCTATAGTGATGTCGCGCAATGATGGTACTTTTTTAATGGGGCGGTTGATCACTTCTTTGAAGCGAGCAGCAGTCTCTAAAATGAGTTCGATGTCTTGACGCGTGAGGTCTACGATGCCGGTGAGGTGATCAACGCTGAGCTGCTTCATTTGCTTCTTTTGTGAATAATAATACCTGATCTTGTCCTTCAATTTCTAACCACTCGACAGCTACTCTTTCGGTACTAAGCGTGTCAACTGTTTTGCCGATGTAATCCGCCTGTATAGGGAGGTCACGGCTGAATCTTCTGTCGATGAGTATTAGAAGCTGCACTTGTGAAGGACGGCCAAAAGTGAGTAATGCATCTAGACCAGCCCTGATGGTTCGGCCTGTAAATAATACATCGTCGATGAGGATAATGCGCTTGTTTTCGATGGAAAAATCGATATTGGTTATGCTTGGGAGCAATGGTGTTTCTCTACGACGGAAGTCGTCTCGGTGAAAAGTAATATCTAGATTACCCGCCTGAATGGTATGACCAAGAATGGATTCGAGTATGTTTTTGAGACGAGTAGTGACGTGAATTCCTCTTGGTTGAAGGCCAATTAGGATGGAGTTTTGGAAGTCGCTGTGGGTCTCGATAAGTTGATGGGAAAGGCGTTTGAGCGTCAGTTCGAGCTGGGTGGCATTGAGGATGACTTGCTTTTCCATTTTTGCAAAGATACGCTAAAAAATCTTTTTTTGGTCAGGTAAATCTGAGAGTAAGAAAAAACTACCCGTTATCCAAAGCAAGTCATCGATTCCCATTTGTTTTTGGATGTCTTGAATTGCCACCGCTAAATCAGCATAAATGGTCTTGATACCCAATGCTTGCCAGTCTTGTATTGTTTTGCTTCTGGGATTAGAGAAAACACAGGCCGCGACGATTGCTTTTGGTGGAAAAAGCGACAAAATCTCAGCAGCGTCTTTGTCTTGTGACGCCCCGTATAAAATGAAAAGTCGCCGTTTGACTTGTTTGATAATGAGTGGAAGCGTTGCATTTATTCCGGCCGAATTGTGCGAAACATCTATCACGATTTTAGGCTCCTCGGCAATGACTTGTAAGCGCCCAAAAAAACCTGTATGTTGCTTTAAATGCTGAAGTGCTGACTTTATTTGTTTTTCATTGAACTCAAAATCAAGTTTTTTCAATGCCAATAAAGCCGTTTGTAAATTTTTCTTTTGATACCCATCTACAGGTATAGTTTCAATGTTTAGTTCAACGTCAGTTGCAAAGTAGATTGGAGCAGAAACGGCAGTTGATTTTTGTATAAAAACGCTTTGGGTGAATTCATTTTTTTCACCGATGACAACCGGCGTATTCGCCTTAATTATTCCTGCTTTTTCGGTAGCGATTTGCTGTAGTGTATCGCCCAGAAATGCTTGGTGATCAAATGCAATATTTGTAATGATGCTCACCTTTGGTTCAATGATATTTGTCGCATCTAAGCGCCCCCCAAGACCCGTTTCTATAACGATGTAATCACATTGCTTTTCTATGAAATAATCCAAAGCCATTGCAAACGTAAGTTCAAAAAAACTGGCATCTGTCTCGAGCTTGAGGGCTTGGTAACGTTTGCAAAATGCGATGACATGCGCTTGTGATATGGGTTCACCATTGACCCTTATTCTTTCTGAAAAATCAAAAATATGCGGTGAAGTAAATAGTCCAACTCGAAGGCCTTTCTCTTGGAGTAAACTTGCACAGTATGCAGCCGTGCTGCCTTTGCCATTGGTGCCTGCAATATGGATACTCGGTATTTTATTTTGCTCGATGTGCAATGTTTCGAGCAAGGTGATTACGCGCTCTAATCCAGGTTTGTATGCTTGCGCACCTAAATTTTGATAAGCAGGAAACCGCGAGAAAAGCCATTCTACCCAATTTGCATAGTTTGGTTCCATTTAGAGCAAAAGAAATGTCAGAACTCCTCCTATATAACCGGCCAAAGCAACTAGAGAGAAGCGCTTGAGATACCAGCCAAAACCAATATTTTCCATTCCCATTGCCACCACCCCGGCAGCAGAGCCAATGATAAGAATTGAACCACCTGTTCCGGCGGTATAAGCTATAAAATGCCAGGCATCTGCATCCATTGCATCTTTGAACATCCCAATACTCGCTGCCACGAGTGGCACGTTGTCAATGACAGCTGAGGCTATGCCCAGAATGGATATATAGAGTTCCTTGGAAATACCTGCTGCTAAAACATTTTCACCCAGCTTTTCAATCATGCCGAGTTGTTCCATTCCAGCGACGGTCATGAGTATGCCAAGAAAAAAAAGGATAGAAGGCATTTCTATTTTGGACAAGGCCTTGAGGGTGGGGCCAACGTGTCCACCCTGTTCATTTAAAGAACTCAAATTCAGTTGTCGTTTACTTAATAACTCTCCTATGATCGCGAAGATGGCTAGCGAAAACATCATGCCCATGTAGGGCGGAAGGTGGGTAACGGTCTTGAAAATGGGTACCAATATGATGAGCCCGAGTCCACTCAATAATATGATATTTGAAACCCTCGATTTATGAATATTTTGGCCCGTTGAAATGGTTTGTTTAAAAATTTTGATGCGCGATGCAATGAGTAGTGGTATAGCTAAATTGATTACCGACGGCAAGAAAATATTTTCGATGATTCCCAGTGAACTCACTTTACCCGCAATCCAGAGCATGGTGGTGGTGACATCGCCAATTGGTGACCAAGCCCCACCTGCATTGGCGGCAATGACTACAAATCCCGACATCCACATGCGCAATTCCCTCTTGGCAACCATTTTACGCAGTATGGAAATCAAAACAATAGTGGCAGTCAGGTTGTCTATGATTGCAGACAAAACAAAGGTAAGAATAGAGATGACCAACAAAAGCTGATAAGCTGTTTTTACGCGAATCAAAGACTGGACAGCCTTGAAACCATCAAAATAGTCAATCATTTCGACAATAGCCATTGCGCCCATTAAAAAAATGAGGATTTCGGTTGTCTTGCCAAAATGATGCAGCAGTTGTTCTGTCATCAAATGCTGATCAGGACTCCAAAACGAAATGATTGCCCATGTAATAGTCATCATGAGCAATGCAGGTATCAGTTTATCGATACGCAATGCATGTTCTAAACTTATGGCTGCGTAACCAATGATAAATATGAGTACAATAACTAGCGCCATAATTTGGTTTTAGATGAGTTGTTTCAAAGCAATTTCAAATGCGGTTTTAGCAATGCCTCTTTGATGAGGATTGTCGTGGTGCGTTTTTTCTAGTGCCTTGAAAATGGTATGACTTGCATCTTCAAAAATAGCAGCATCTTCGAGCTGCTCTAAATCTGAGCTCATGAGAAAAGCAAATACTCTAGCCATACCACAATTGGCAATAAAGTCCGGTATGAGCGCCAATGAAGCATCTGCTTTTTCAGCTATAGGACCAAAGAAAATTTCTCGATCGGCGAAAGGCACGTTGGCACCTGAAGCAATGACTTGTACACCGGCGGCAAGTAGCTGATCTAGTTGCTCTTCGGTGATTATGCGGCTACCTGCACAAGGAATAAAAATATCAGCAGGTGTGGACCAAAACTTGGAATTGACCGTTTCATAACTAAACATTTCAGGTGCATTGAGTTCGTTTCCATTTTTCTGGATGAAAAGTTCGCGAATCTGCTCAAAACTATAGCCTTCGTCTTGAATAAGGCCACCAACCCGGTCAATGATTCCAACTATTTTGGCACCTTTTTGAGCCAAGTAATAGGCTGCTGCTGACCCTACATTGCCCCAACCTTGAACCAATACGCGTTTTCCCGAGAGCTCACCACCCCAAATTTGGTAGTAATGGGCAACAGATGCCGCAACACCATAACCTGTGATCATATCTGCAACCACATAATTTTGGGATAAATCAGGGCTATATATAGCGTTTTCTATAATTTTTGAGACCCCTCGTTGTAATTGACCGATGCGGTTGATTTTTTGGCTGTCATTGGGTTTGAAATGGCCATTAAAGACACCTTCTTGCGGATGCCAAACGCCATATTCTTCGGTAATCGGAATGACTTCATGAATTTCGTCTACGTTGAGGTCTCCACCCGTGCCATAATAGCTCTTCAGCATAGGTGAAACAGCTGAAAACCAACGCTTTAGAACCTCTTTTTTTCTTGGGTCTTTAGGGTCAAAATTAATTCCAGATTTGGCGCCACCAATTGCCGGTCCGGCAACAGTGAATTTGACTTCCATTGTTTTGGCCAAGGACTCAACCTCTCGCTTATCGAGGCCAACACGCATACGGGTTCCGCCACCTGCAGCACCGCCTCTTAATGAGTTAATGACCACCCATCCTTCGGCATCGGTATGAGGGTCTTTCCATTCAAATACAATCTCAGGTCTTTTGTTCTCAAATTTGGAGAGTAATTCTTTCATTGATAAATTTATTTTCAGCGAGGTAAAGTTACCATTTTTAGACGGGAAGCGGGGATTTTTCAACTGAGCAATCCTTGGAAATCGTGTAAAATCCCACTGCGTAAGGCACTTGCTGCCCCAGTAACTGTGGCGATAGTCGTTGGTTCATTCCTTAGAAAACGTGCGCCCAAAAATGCAAATATGATCGCTTCTTTATAATTGATGATTGCCTCTTTGGGGATTACCAGTTCGCCGGTATAAGCGTTTCGCAATAATTCGATAAAGAATGCATTGAATGCGCCGCCTCCGGTCACATAAATTCGCTTGAGTTCAAGTCTTTCAAATTCTTGTACGCACAGTGTTTTTAGTACCTCAAGATGCGTTCTCAATTTATCAGCAACATTCAGTTTTTCAAATGAAGGAAGATAATGTGCCTCTAGCCATTCAGTCCCCAATGATTTTGGCCCGCTTTGAGTAAAAAAATCGAGTTGAAGTAGGTATTCAAGTATGATTTGATCAATTTGACCCTTACGTGCCAAATCGCCATTTGCATCATATGATTGACCAATTGTATTCATCCATCGATTCATAGGTAAGTTGGCCGGCGCAATATCAAACGCAAGTGTCTTTCCATGAATTTGTGTTGAGATATTTGCAAAGCCGCCCAGATTAAGAAAACCGTCGGCAAAAGCAGCGAACAGGAGTTGGTCTCCAAGTGGAACCAATGGCGCTCCCTGACCTCCTGCACTTACATCTAATTGTCTGAATTGATCTATAACAGGAATTTTAGTGAGGTAATTAAGCGTAGTTCCGCAACCTATTTGTGTTGTATAACCCAAGTCTGGGCGATGAAAAATAGTTTGGCCATGCGAGGCAATGGCGTTGATTTGCGCTCTGTCAATTTCAAATTCGTTGATAAATTGCTCGACACAACCTGCATAGAAAACCGCGAGTTGTTGATCGAGTTCAAAAATTTCCTCGGCTCTCAATTTAAAAATGTTGGAAAGACGGTCAAAAGTTGCTTTGGGTAATGGAAAGGTTTTGCAATTAAACAGCTGAAAATCAATATGTTTATCCTCTGAAAAATCAAAGCGAACGTGTGCAATATCAAGGCCATCTAAGGAGGTACCAGACATTAAGCCCAGGAGCTGTATATTATTGTTCGGAATTGTTTTCAAGAATATCTGAATTGGTTTATTTTTGTCAAAATTAAAATAAATCAGTCAACATGAATTTTGAACTCACTGAAGAACACCTCGCCGTAAAAGAAGCAGCCCGCGATTTCGCACAAAACGTCCTTAAACCAGGTGTCATTGAACGCGATAACCTCCAAAAATTCCCAGCCGAAGAAGTCAAGCAGCTCGGTGAATTGGGCTTTATGGGCATGATGGTCGATCCAAAATATGACGGTAGCGGCATGGATACCCTTTCCTATGTTTTGGCGATGGAAGAAATTTCTAAGGTCGATGCTTCTACATCCGTTTGCATGTCAGTGAATAACTCACTGGTCTGCTGGGGGCTAGAAACATTTGGTTCAGAAGAACAAAAACAGAAATACCTCGTGCCACTCGCTAAAGGTGAAAAAATCGGTGCATTTTGTTTGTCAGAACCTGAAGCGGGTTCTGATGCTACCTCACAGCGCACCACAGCCGTAGATATGGGAGACTATTATTTATTAAATGGCACCAAGAACTGGATCACAAACGGTTCTTCAGCATCTGTATATTTAGTGATTGCTCAAACCAATCCAGAGCTTGGCCACAAAGGAATCAATGTTCTTATTGTTGAGCGCGGCATGGAAGGCTTTGTCGTTGGCGCCAAAGAAGATAAAATGGGCATTCGCGGAAGCGATACCCACACGCTCCTTTTCAATGACGTTAAAGTACCGAAAGAGAACCGCATCGGCGAAGATGGCTTCGGCTTTAAATTTGCCATGAAAACCTTATCGGGCGGGCGTATCGGAATTGCCGCTCAAGCCCTCGGAATTGCCGCTGGAGGTCTAGAATTAGCACTTGCTTACTCTAAAGAGCGTGCAGCTTTTGGTAAAGAAATTTACAAGCACCAGGCCATTGCATTCAAACTTGCCGACATGGCAACCGAAATTGAAGCAGCACGCCTTCTCGTGTACAAAGCCGCACAAGACAAAGACGCTGGTCGCAATTACGACCAATCTGGCGCAATGGCCAAGCTTTACGCTTCAAAAGTAGCAATGGAGCAAACCGTAGAGGCTGTTCAAATTCACGGTGGCTATGGCTTTGTGAAAGAGTACCACGTAGAGCGCCTCATGCGCGATGCTAAAATCACGCAGATATACGAAGGCACCTCTGAGGTGCAAAAAATCGTTATATCGCGCGGAATCTTGAACGCTTAATTCTTTACCTATGCTAGCTCCTTTTAACCTCCAAAAATGGATAGACGACAATCGTCATGTTCTCAAACCACCCATTGCCAATAAAAATTTGTATAAAGAGGCCGGTGATTTTATTGTCATGGTGGTTGCTGGTCCAAATGCTCGAAAAGACTACCATTACAACGAAAGCGAGGAGTTGTTTTACCAAATAGAAGGAGATATCACCGTCCGTATTCAGCAACAAGGTCAGGCCAAAGACGTTATTGTTAAGCAAGGAGAAATGTTTTTGTTGGCAGCCAAAACACCACATTCGCCAGTCCGCGGTGAAAACACCATTGGTTTGGTTATTGAACGTGTCCGTAAAGGAACCGACTTGCAAGATGGCCTGATGTGGTTTTGTGAAAAGTGCAATAACAACTTACATACCTATCGTTTCCCTCTCGACAACATTGAAAGAGATTTTTTACCAAGATTTAAAGAGTTCTACGGTTCGTTACAAATGCGGACCTGTAACGCTTGCGGCCATGTGATGGAAGTAGATCCGAAATTTGTTTAAAAATTATCGAAATAAACAAAAAAAGCTATCCATTTGGATAGCTTTTTTTGTTAGAAAGTTTAGCGTTTATTGCTGAATGAAAGTCAGGCGGTGTTTGTCACCAGTTTGAAAAATTTCTTCTTCCAACACCATTCGCTTACTGCGTAATTCTTTGATACTATATTCGTGAACTGGATTAACGGTTGTGGTGTCAGCATAGAAGAAAACAGAGGTGTTGTCTTCGCCAAAAACCCAAGTACCGTGGCTATAGGTGCCTTGTATTTGCTCGAGTACATTGGTGTAATTAGAGATGGAATATGTACCATCTTTATCGATACTCATTTTGGTAGTAATACTGGCGTCAAACACGTTATTTCCGTTCAAGACATAGTCTGAAAGTTTCCAGTCGTTGCAGATTCTTGCTTTTCTGGTTTGAATTGAAAACGAGGGACCTTCGCTGAACTTAGTACAGCCAACAAGACCAATCGATAATAAAGAAAGTGAAATTAGAACAGCCTTCATTTTTGTTTTTTTTCAAATGTACTACTTTTTAGCCAATAAAAAAGCCGCAAAAAGTTGCGGCTTTATTTTTTTTGATTGAACGCGTTTATTGTGCGGTCCAAGTTTCAATAACGGTCTCCGTTCCATCTACCGTTCTAAGTTTCAACTCTTTGCTAGCAAGTCTTACGATTGTTTGAGTATATGTCCCTGTTAGACCATCAACAGTTGTGATTAGTTGTGTCTTATCATCAGAGAAAGACCAAGTACCTGTGTAATCATTAGAGTAATTAAAACCCATATAGTTGTAATTGATGAGCACGCTATACGTACCATCTTTTTGAATATTAATGGTTTGGGTAAGACCAGTAAGGGCATCTGGTGTTCCGTTAGTGGTTCGAGCGGTTAATTTCCAAGAGCCCGTTAATCGAGCAGTTTTCGAAGATAAAGTCAATGACGGACCTTCTTCGTATTTGCTACATGAAGTAAGTGTTGCTGAACTTACTGCGAGTGTGGCCAAGCCTACAAAAAATAGTTTTTTCATAATTTTCAAGTTTTAACAAAACTACGCAAAGACTTGAACATTCGCAATATCATGAGTAATTTTGTTTCATGAAACTAGTATTACTTCCGACGCTTCTATTTTTATTGATTTCCTGTTCCCAATCAGGTATAGAAAATAAAAAAAAGGAACAGCAATTTAAAATTTGTAAAAGTGTTGAAGCCAACACGATACAAGAAATTGGCGTAAAAGGAATGGTTTGCCAAATGGGCTGTGGTGGTACTATCCGTAAATCATTAAAAGAAACATGTGCAGTAGACCGTGTCGAGGTGAGCTACATCGATTCTTTGGAAGAACAAAAAATCAAAGTTTATTACAAAAGAGAGCGCATTGCTCCCCGACAAATGCTTGGCATGCTTGCAGACCTCAATGACAAACAATTTACAGTACGCCTGATCGGAGCACCACAAGATATTCAATGAAGTTACACTACAGACAACTAGGCCAAGGCAAACCGCTTATTATTCTCCATGGCCTTTTTGGTTTTTCAGATAACTGGCAAACCCACGCCAAAAAATTAGCTGAATATTTTCAGGTGACCTTAGTAGATTTGCGTAATCATGGGCATTCACCGTGGTCCGATGCCTTCAGTTATGCACTAATGGTGCAAGATCTACATGAACTCTTTAGTGATTTGAAAATTGCTAGTCCTATTCTTCTTGGTCATTCAATGGGTGGAAAGCTTGCGATGCATTATGACATGGCTTACCCAAATTTTCTTGATAAACTCATCGTGGTAGATATGGGAGTCAAAGCCTATCCCGCGCATCATGCACACATTTTAGCGGCTATTCATGCCATTGATTTAACGCAAATGACTGCCAGAAGTCAGGCCGAGGCCATTCTTCGTACTTTTGTTGATTCTGATGGCGTCAGACAATTTTTGTTGAAGAACTTGTATTGGGAAGACAAAGGAAAACTTGCCTGGCGCGTCAATTTTACGGTACTCGAAGCTAGCATGCCAGAAATCTTGAGTGCACTTCCATCAAATGAGTCCTTTACACCAGCGCTGTTTATCAGAGGCCTTTTGTCCAACTACATTCTCGATGAAGATTTTGATCAGATTGAAAGCTTCTATCCCGATACACAATTTGCATCCATTCCAGATGCCGGTCATTGGGTACATGCCGAGGCGCCAGATGCATTTTTAGATGTAGTACTGTCTTTTTGTTTAAGATAAAAAAAAGGGAGCCCGAGGGCTCCCTTTTGATTTTAGCTTGCGCAAAGATTAGTTGCGAATAGCAAGTTTCTTGCTAACAGAGGTTCCGTTTGCTGAAACATTTACAGTATACATGCCGCTGGTCAAAGCACTTGTGTTGATTTCAACTGCTTGTGTACCGTTAATACCAGACAATGTTTGTGTTGCAACAACCTTACCAGCCATATCAATTACATTGATTACAGCATCAGAAGTGTTTTTCACTGTGAAGGTTACGCTAGTTGCATTTGCAGCTGGGTTAGGCGCTACTTCAAGACCAAAAGTATTGTTGTTTTCTTTGATACCTAAAGCAGGATCGAAGTTCATACGCACCATTGGTTGAGATGTTGTGTAGTACCATGTGAGGTCTGTCATGTCGTAGTAAAAACATGTTTGTGCAGGAGCTGGGCCAGCCGTACCAACAACGAGGTCATTGGTTGCGCCGCCGTCGCCGTTAGAACCAGCAACAAGAAGATAAGCTTCACCTGCATTTAATGAGTAGTTACCACCTAGGAAAGAAAGTGTTACTTCAGCATCGATGTCTGCGTTTTGAAGCACGTATGGACCTGTTTCGTCAACGTAAAGGAAGTCGCCACTGGCTGGATCGATGGAATATAATTTGAGGTAGATTTCAGCACCTGGCTCTGCAGCACTGTGGATGTGAACAGAACCAGCACCGATATTGGTGTTGGCAAAAATATCGAAGATGTTACCAACCTCAAAGCCCATTCCGCTGTTGAATGATCCATTTAGTGCCGTTCCGTTGTCACGAGCATAAACATATGGATTAACAGCAACTGCTGCATAATTTGAAAGCGTATTGTTGGTTGCGTCTCCGTCATTATTGCCCATAGCTACTGTACCAGAAACTGAGATGGTTGCAGTGGCAGTGCCTGGGGTTAATGTAGTTGCACAAGCAAGAGTGTCTACATTTCCTACTAGAACTGGTGTTGCAGCAGAAGAGCTAGAGAAAGTACCTGCGTTTACGGTAAATACAGCGTCTTGCTGATCTAGTGCTCCGATGTTTTCTACAATTCCTGAAAATTCAATTTCAGTTACCTGAGACGCAGGAACTTTGTAGTATGCCAAACGCTCAGCCCAAAAACCAGTTGAACCCCAGTAAATTCTATTTAGTTTTAAGTCGTTTGCTTCAGGAACGTAAAGTTCAACGTCGTCAACTGCCCAATACCAACCCCAGTAATCGTTGTCATTATAGTAAAATTTAACTTTAACTTGTGAGGAACCTGCACACCACTGAGAGACATCAATAATCGTTACTTCAGGATTACCCGAGTTTTGGTTTGGTAATGAGTAACTTGTTTCGTTGGACATCTCATAATCGTGCCAAGTAACACCGTTGTCACCTGATACACTTACGCCGCGAGTGTCATGCCACCAACGAAAGTTGTGGTGGTATTTTAATTTCACTACACTATGCGCTGAACAATCAATTGTTCCAGACGTAGCGGTGGTGATGATTGGCGTACCGTCCATATCCACGGTATTATTTGCATCCGAGTTCACAAACAAAAATCCGTTTGCTGCAGTTGGCGAATTAAAAGGGCTAAGTGCGCTTACAGGAATTACATTTGGCGTATTAACGATATGCCATTGCTCTGGGTTAGAACCAGTACTAGCGATTGTCCAGTTAGCTGCAACTGAGAAGTTGTCTGACCAAATGGTGGTTATCTTTGCAATTTCGGAAGGCTTTTGCGCTACGCTAGATGAACCAACTTCAAAAGAAGCTTTTTTCTCTAGACGTGGCGCGTTGACGGTTTTCACTTGCGCGTGAAAAGTTCCAGCTGTCATGACGGCAAGAAACGATACGTAAAGTTTTTTCATTTTTGATTTTTTAGATAGTTCTTACAAATATAAGGAATTTTCAAAAAAAAAAAACTGAGTGCTAATGCGTTCTTGCAAATAAAAATTCGGCAAGTTCTTGCAGATCGTGTTTAGACTGCGTGCTCTCGATTTTCTCGAGGGCTGTAAGTGCTTTTGAATGATGGAGCGCCATCTTTTCTTCACAGTATAACTTGGCGCCTAATTTGGAGTAGAGTTTTTGTGTTTGCTCTATTTTTTCTAACGGGTTTTCAAGCTTTTCTGTTGTATTCAATGCCAACATAGCCTCTGTTGTAGCTACTTTTTTAGCATGAATTGACAGCAGTGTTTTTTTGTTGGCAAGTACGTCTCCACCAATTTGTTTACCAACCTGGGCACTTTCTCCGTAGAGGTCCAGTAGGTCGTCTTGAATTTGAAAAGCGAGACCAAGTTGCTCTCCAAATTCGTAAAGTAGGGCTTCGTTTTCTGATCCGGCTTTGCCGACGATGCCGCCCATTTGCAGTGCACAACCCAACAAAACCGACGTTTTGAGTCGAATCATTTCTATATATTCAGCTTCACTTACTTCTTGACGGAGTTCAAAGTCCATGTCCATTTGTTGGCCCTCGCAAACTTCTATGGCTGTTTTGTTAAAAATATCAAATAGTGCTTTGAAGATTTGGGCGTCGTACTTTGCCAAAAGTCCATAGGCCTTGACCAACAAAACATCGCCCGATAAAATGGCAATGTTTGGATTCCACTTGATGTGAACAGTTTGTTGACCACGTCGAAGCGGTGCGGCATCCATGATATCGTCGTGAATCAGAGAAAAGTTATGAAAATACTCCACACAAAGGGCGGCTGGCAAAGCTTTTTGAAAATCTGTATCGTATAACTTACAAGCCATCAGGCTCAGCATAGGACGCATGCGCTTGCCACTCAGCTGTAAAAAATAACGCAGGGGATCATATAAATTGGCCGGACCAAGCGGTAAGTTTTCTTGCTGTATGGCGTCTTCGAGTAAGGTGTTGTAAGTGGTTAAGACTTTCATTTATTTGCGCAGCAGTTGGAGTAAATAGGTTCCGTATCCGCTTTTAACAAGCCCAGAGGCCAAATGTTTGAGTTGTGCCGCATCTATGAAGCCATTTCTAAAGGCAACCTCTTCGATACAGCCAATTTTCAAACCTTGTCTCTCCTCAATTACTTGAACAAACTGACCGGCTTGCATTAAAGATCCGAAAGTACCGGTATCGAGCCAAGCCGTTCCTCTATCTAAGATAGCCACCTTGAGTTGTCCACGTCTGAGGTACTCGGCATTCACGTCCGTGATTTCATATTCGCCTCTTGCAGAAGGCTTTAAATTTCTCGCAATTTCAAGGACTGAATTGTCGTAAAAATAAAGTCCAGGGACTGCATAGTTGGATTTAGGTTGCTTTGGTTTTTCTTCAATTGAAACAACTTGGTTGCCTTGGTCAAATTCAACAACACCATAGCGCTCGGGGTCACTTACGTGGTAAGCATAAACGACACCGCCATCGGGGTTGTTGTTTTCCTTGAGTAAAGTATCCATTCCGACACCATAGAAAATGTTATCTCCTAAAATCAATGCAACTTTGTCCGTTCCAATGAAGTCAGCCCCAATAACAAATGCCTGAGCCAAACCGTTGGGAACCTCTTGAACAGCGTATTCAAAACGGCAACCAAGTTGGGCGCCGTTGCCCAACAATTTTTCAAAATGAGGCAAATCTGTTGGAGTAGAAATAATCAGGATTTCTTTTATGCCCGCACTCATTAGTATGGAAAGCGGGTAGTAAATCATGGGTTTGTCGTAAACCGGCATAAGCTGTTTGGAAACAGCCAAAGTAAGTGGGTGTAGGCGGGTACCAGAGCCGCCTGCTAAAATTATTCCTTTCATCATAACCAACGGAAAATATCGTCAAAAAGTCTTTTACCCCATGGGGTAGAGCCGTATTCTTTTTCAATTTTTTGTCTCAATTCTTCAATCGTGAAAACTTTATTTTTGCCAGGATTGAGTGCCAAATCTTCTTTTTTTGGTGGCGTTACATCTATTTTTTTTGCAAAATACACGATGCCGCCATCTTCTGTGGCAAGTCCGAGAATGGTGCCGGGTAAACCACAGAAACCTTCTGGGCCTGCAGATGACGTAAGCATTGGCGAGTACCACGCATACAAGCGCGTGCTATCATTTTTTTGGTAAATTGCTTTGCGACATTCGTAGCCGCAAATCGTGCGCTTGCTATCTGTAATTTTCCAAGTTCTATCCGGAAGACTATCTTGAACGTATACGTTTTGACCAAAAACGGCAAGCATCATGAGTTGGTTGCTACTCTTAAGATTCTGATAATATGCATTTTTGGTAGTGAGCCATGCCATTTCTTCGGGCTCGTTATTTGGATCCACCGCAAAATAAGAAGCGGTATCATTGAAATACAAATTGAACAATTCAATCCGGATTTTATTTTCTTCCGTGACAAAGCGTTTCATACGCTGGTCAGTAAAGCGTTTCTCTAGATTGGTTCTGCGTTCAAAAGTAATTTTGCCTGCATTTATGTATTCCGACTGTGCCCAGGTATGAAAACCGAGCAAAATGGCACTAATGCCACATACGAAGATCTTCTTCACGGGTTTTGTTGTTGTTAAATTTATAAGTTAGGCGAACTAAGAAATAGCGCGAGATGATGCGCGTGTAGTTATCAGTAATCATGTTGCTCGAAACCGTGCGTTGAAGGTTGAGGTTTTGATTGAGCATGTCATTAATTGACAAGCCAAGGATGAGATTTTCTGTTTTTAAGAATGCTTTTTGAAGTTCAGCATCGATGATCAAGAAATCTTTATTGAAGGCAGCGGCTCTACCGCGGTTGAGCGTATAGTTGATTTCCCATTTGAAACGGAAATGTGCAGGTAAGCGCCAGTCTCCGACCATTGAATAATTTTGAGTAGAGTAGGGCTGGTTAGAAAATGAATTCAATGTGGTTTTTGGAACTACGTAAGTGTAGTCTGTTCCGATGCTCAATTCGAGGCTATCAAGACTGAGTTCGATGGAAAAGGCTCCATTAAGGTTAGTAGTACTTGTGGTATTGAGTTGCCCATTGATGTAATTGTTATTGCGGAAATAGGAGGCATTCATACTTGGTTCGAAGGTAATTTTTCTATTCAGAATTGGATACCCCCCGCCAGCGTAGATGGTTGCAAACATATTTCCGTCTACATTGACGGTTTTTGAAATGGTACGTCCAAATTGATCAAAAGTGGTGCTGTTGCCAAAAGCGTTCTGAGTTAGTGTTGCATTACCTCCTGACCAAAGATAGCGGCCAGTCATGGCTTGCCAAATGTTGGCATTGAAGTTAAGCTGATGTTGGTAGTTGGGCTTGAGGTCGGGGTTCCCTTCTTGAATGCGATTGGGGTTGGTGTTGTCTCTAACTGGTTGAAGGTCGTTGGCGCTCGGAGGCGCTGAGTAGGTACTGTAGCGGATATTGATTCGCTTGGCCATACTTGGCTTAAACTGGTAAGAGAAATTGGGTAAAAAATTGTTGATGTTTTGATTGATCCCGACTCCTGAAAATTGATTGATGTTGTCAATTTGTATGTTACGGTAACCCATACCACCCGAAATGCGGTGGTTTTTGTAGAGGTAAGTTAAAATCATGGTACCGCGATTTTGTAGTCGTTGGTTATCAAAATCATTGGTAAAAAGGCTATCGATGACATCGAATTGGCCTGCTATGTTTGGATTATAGGTGTAACGTGCTTGTCCGGAAGAACCTAATTCAAGGAAATATTCTGTGGTGAGTAAGAAATTCTTTGAAAGTGGTTCAGTGTAGGTGAGGGTAGTGTAGTGTGTGGCACTTTTGTTTGTGTTGGTTTTACGTTGATTAACAACTGTATCAAAAACCAACGCATCGGTATTGGTGGTCAGTTTCCCCTCAGAGTCGTTGTCGTTGTAACGCAAAATGTATTTTGCCTCTAGCTCGCGTTCTTTTTTTCCAAACTTTCGTCGCAAAATAGCCTCTGAATTGCTGCTCATTCCTTTTGAGTCATATTGGTTATTGACGTTCGTCAGTAAATACGAAGCAAAACTTTCGTCTCGGAAATCATTGATGGCGGTGTTGTTTTGCTCGCCGTTATCGATGTGTACATTTGGCTTGATTTCTAGTTTGGTTAACGAGTCGATATCGATTTGCAAATTCATGTTGATGCGGTGTGAACTGCTCACAGTGAGATCACTTGTTGAGTCTTTGGTGTAGTACGAGCTATCCGCTAAAAAATATTGAGATTGGGAACTTGAATTGGCCTGTAGTCGGCTATCGTAATATGCGTAATTGAGGCCGAGTTTGACTTTTTCTGAAAGACGGTCGTTGTAATAGACGCCCGTTTTGAGGGTTTGCGGTATACCAGACCGATTGCCCCTTGAGTCGCGGTCCCAAAAATTTAGGCCGCTGTCGTTTTGTTCGTTTTCAAGGCCGAATTTGTTCATGTCTCTGAAGCCAAAACTAGACTTTGGTGTGTTGGAGGCCAACATGAAGGCGGAGATTTTCTGGGTTTTATTGAATTTATTGTAGAGGAGTTCAGACTCATAAAATGCTTTACCAGCGTCGCCTTGATTAAAGTCGGAGGCCGCCGAAGCTTTGCCGAAATAACCTCGCTTGGCTTCGTCTTTTAGTTTGAGATCGAGTACTTGGATTTTGTCGTCTTCACCGGCTGCGGCATCTTCGTTTTTCTTTTCGTAAACTTGAACGGACTCAACGCCATTCGCAGCAAGGTTTTTGGTTGCAATTGTTGGGTCCGAACCAAAAAACTCATCTCCATCTACCAATACCTGACTGATTTCTTTTCCTTGTGAGGTAATGCTGCCGTCGTCCTCAACTTTGATACCCGGCAATTTTTTAAGCAAGTCCTCGACTACCGCATTTTCTGCAACTTTAAAAGAGTCGGCCACAAAAACGAGGGTGTCGCCACTAAAATACATGGCATTTCGGTTGCGTGTCACGACCACATCTTTCACATCTTGTACTTTCGGATACATGCGAATGTCTGGCAGTTCAAAAGTAGATTTTTTTGCAGATCCCATTAAGTAAACACTGCGAGGTGTCCAATTGCTGTGTTCAATAAGCAACTGAAAAGAGTCGAGTGGAAGGTTGTTGATTTGGAATTCGCCATTGATGTTACTGCGCGTAAACGCAACCAAAACCGAATCGCGAAGATGGATGGCCATAATACTCGCTTGGTGTATGGGTTGGGTGCCAGAAGTATCCACCAAACGACCACTTACTTTCATGTTTTGAGCAAAAAATAAATTGGAGCCGAGTAAAAGGGTAAGGAGAAGGATAATTTTTATCATGAAATAAGTATCAGAAGAACATTATTAGACGTATAAACAGGGTAAAATGTTGCATTAGCGTTTTTCAATAGCAACTAAAACTTGGTATTGTAGGCCAGATGCTTCTTGAACTGGTTGGTGTTGAATGTTGAATTTCTGACCTTTGTACGCCTCTGAATTTTTTGAAAGGGCTTTGATGAGCTCTTCTTGGGGTGCATAGGCGAGGTTGGTAGAGTAGTTGTCGTTGCCGAATTGGACAAATTTCTTGTTGAATGCTTCGTCAAAACCTTGAAAATAAAGCTCAAAAAAGCCTTCTTGGTTTTGCATGTCCGACAAAAGCAAGAGGTTAGCTTGAATGGCTTGGTGGCGTTCATTTGGTAATTTGAACGACCTAAAAGGCGTGTTGTCAGGTTGGCCTTTGCGCGCTCTGGTATAACTTGCAATTGGTGACTGATTGGCGTTGTAGAACACAAAATACTCGGTTTGGGCTGCGTTACTAAGCGAGCTACGCAAGTTTTGTTCTTCCATACAAACCATACTCAATACTTCTTTTAAGAAATAAAAAGTCAAACTCAATTTTTTGCCATTTGTGTCTATGCGGTCAATCGTTGCTTTTAAAATTTCGTCGTCGGCATTCAAAAATGCACGAGACTCTATGGTAGCACCTGACTTATGCGTAAAAAATAGAGACGGTAACACCTTTAGATCTTTGCGCTGCTCAATTTTATCTTTGTAATTTAAGAAAGCGTCGAGCCCTTCAAATTTAGGTTTGAAAACAAGCTGAGCCGTTTTTGGGAAGTTGTCTTCTATGGTCTGGCGACATGAAAACAAACCTACACTCAGTAAGCAAAATAATAGAATGATTTTCACGAGGTAAAATTACAAATACTTCGCCGAAAGAATCTTATTTGAGGACGAAACTCAGCATTACTGCGACAAAACTCCGTAATTTTGGAGTATGGCAGTTGTACTTTGCATCGATTTTGGACTCAAGCGCAGTGGTTTGGCCATCAGCGACCCGAACCGCATCATTGCAAGTCCATTGGAAACCGTTGCCTCTGACACGCTAGAAGCTTGGCTAGAAGTCGAAATCCCGAAACGTCAAATTTCAGAGATCATATTGGGTTACCCGACGCGCCTCGATGGTTCTGATACCCACATCACCGAAAACATCCGTTTACTGAAGCAGGTCTTAGAAACGAAATTTCCGCAGCTGCAAATTCAGTTATTTGACGAGCGCTTTAGTTCCAAAATGGCCAGTTCTGCAATAGCTCAAATGGGTCACAAGAAAAAGAAACAAGATAAGGGCCTGATTGATCAAGTTGCAGCAGCACTCATTTTACAAGAATACTTGAGTCAAAGCTAATCCTTGTTAAATTTGCATTATGATTTTACCAATAGTTGCCTACGGAGATCCAGTACTGAAAAAAGAGGCTGAAGAAATTGATCAAAACTATCCCGACCTTCAAAAGTTGATTGACGATATGTTTGAGACCATGTACCATGCCAAAGGGGTGGGCCTAGCCGCTCCTCAAATTGGTAAGAGTATTCGGCTTTTTATTGTGGATGGAAGTCCGTTTGCTGACGAAGAAGAAGACGAGCCAGATCCAAAGGCAGCCGGAATTGAAAACTTCAAAAAAGTATTTATTAATCTGATTATCGAGGAAGAAAGTGGCGACAAATGGGCCTTTCAAGAGGGGTGCTTGTCAATTCCTGGCATCCGCGAAAATGTACATCGTCAAGAACGCGTGCTTGTTACTTACTACGATGAAAACTGGAATTTCCACGAAGAAACCTTTGAGGGCTATGCCGCAAGAATCATTCAACATGAGTACGACCACATCGAAGGTGTTCTTTTTACCGATCACCTCAGTCCACTCAAGAAAAAATTATTGCTTAAGCGCTTGGGAAACATCAGTCTAGGAGCCATTAGCGTGGATTACAAAATGAGTTTCCCTGGCAATAAAAAACAACGCATGATTTAATCATTTCGAATGAAAGCACAATTTCCTCTTTTTCTTTTTTCTATTTTATTATTTGCCGCTTGTCAGACCAATACGGCAGAACCAACACAACAAGAATCCTTGCGCTCGCGCATTACCTCTTTTGAAGATTCTTTAGCCAAACTGCAAAAAGACCCTAAAAAGGCAGCTCAAATAACGAGTCTAACGCAAATAGAACTCATCAACCGCCTAACGGCCTATAGCCGCAAATATCCAAAAGATGCCTTTAGTGCAGACTGTCTTTTTAAAACGCACATGATTTACGAAAACTTGCGTGCACACCAAGAGGCCAGAGCCTATGCTGATACCCTACTAGAGCGCTTTCCTGCTTACAAAAACCGTAAATTATTGCTAGAAAGTCTGGCAAGTTCTTACGATTTGAATACGCCAAGAGACACCTCCAAAGTGCGTTATTATTTTGAGTTATTGCTCAAAGAACCTGGCCTCAAGGCACAGCAAAAGAAGGATATAAAATCCAGGCTTGTACACCTTGATTTAACCTTCGAGGAATATATTTTAAAAGCCAACTAGCGTATTGTTGTGGTCTTTAAATCCGCAAAAAAAGCCGGATAAGATTTCGCTACGCTTTTCTCTTCGCTGAGATACTGGCCGTCATCACACAAAAGGGCAGCAATTGCGCCCGCCATGGCAATTCGGTGATCGTTGTGTGTATTGATTAGACTACTTTTTACTTGCCCAGTGCCGTGGATTTCAATGTAGTTTTTATTGATTCGAAATGCTACTTCCCAATTGTTTAGTGCTTCGCACATGGCCTTTAGACGGTCTGATTCTTTGTTTTTAAGTCGGTCAATTCCTTTGATTTGACTTGTACCAGCTGCTGCGCAAGCTAAAACCACGAGTACAGGAAATAAATCGGGTTGTTGGGTACAATCGAATTCAAAAGGATGGCATTGGCCAGTGGTTTCAACGTGTAAAATGCCCTCTTTCCATAGTACAGTGGCGCCAAATTTTGTGAGTGCATGAAGTATATTGCGGTCTGGCTGCCAACTTTCTGGATTGAGACCTACGAGCTCTATTTTTCCACCAATGGCGGCACCAACAAGAAAAGCCGCGACACTACTCCAGTCTCCTTCTACAGTTGCGTCGTCAAGTTGCAATTCTTGTGCTCCTTCAAAAAAATAAGCATTACCATTTTTTTGGTAATTGAATCCGGCTTGCTCCAAAACAGAGAGCGTCAGTTCTAAATAAGGCTTGCTCTTTAGGTTCTGGATTTCAATCTGCCATTTTCCTGGTGTAACGGCGGCCAAGAAAAACAAGCCAGAAATAAATTGCGAGCCTTGGCTACCGTCAACAACTAAGCTCTTTTGTTCGATTTGGCCACTTATTTCTATTGGCAATATACCGTTTGAATGTTTGACCTTTAAACCTAGTTGCTCGAGCAGTTGTATGGTACTAAGGTGTTCACGCAGTTTTAAGGTGCCTGTTCCGTTTAACGAGTATGCGCTGTAGAAATGGCAACCCAAGAAAGCCAAGCTGCGTAATGCAAAAGCGCTTTCGCCAAGGTAGAGTGCACCATGTTTTTTTGATGAATCATTTTTGATCTGGTCAATGGCTGATTGCATGGCGCATGAATCTTTGTCTTGGCCGAGATTGTGAATTTGGAGTGGAGATTTAGTCAAGCTACTCAATAACAACAGTCGCTGTCCATGACTCTTCGATGGTGGGGCAAGTAGTTTTCCGCAGAGTGCTTTGATTTTAATATGCATCGGTTTGGTCACTAAGTAAGGCGAGTTGGATACGAATAGACTCTTCGTGGAGCATTTTGATAAAGTGTTCTGCAAATTCCGGAGAGAGCCCCGAATTGAGCGCTTTTTCAATAGTTGATTTGAGCGTTTCCTCCCAACGCTGAACTTGAAGAATTGGGCTATTGTTGTTGCGTTTTAGCGTTCCTATTTGTTTGGAAAGTTCCATACGCTCTTGCAAAAGCTCTAATAAGCCTTCGTCGATTATACTCAGTTTGTCCCGAAGCTCTGCCAAATCGTTTTGTGCACGGTCGTTTTGAGAACGCGGCTTTAAATTGTGCAATAATTCCTTCAATGAGGCGGGCGTTAGCTGTTGTTTGGCATCAGTAAGCGCAACAGTAGGGTCGTGGTGGGTTTCGATCATGAGCCCGTTGTAATGTAGATCGAGCGCTTGTTGAGCAAGTGGCGCAATGAGGGCTGCGCGTCCACCAATATGCGATGGATCCATTAGAAGCTGTAGGTCAGGTCGGGCTTGTTTAAGGTCAATGGCAATTTGCCAATGCGGGTTATTACGGTATTTGGTTTTTTGATAAACCGAAAAACCACGGTGTATTGCGCCTATAACTTTTACGTTGTGGCGTTCTAGTCTTTCAATTGCGCCTAGCCAAAGTTTAAGGTCTGGATTGACTGGATTTTTTACCATCACAGGAATTCCTGTGCTTTGCAGCGCTTCTGCGAGTTCTTGGACTGTAAACGGATTGACTGTAGAGCGTGCACCAATCCAAAGCATATCTAATTTCTGTGCTGCGGCAGCCCTGATGTGGTCGGCAGTAGCTACTTCTGTACATATTTTAAATCCGTATTGTTTGCGGACATCGACAAGCCATTCTAGACCGATATCGCCAATTCCTTCGAAAGCGCCAGGCTGGGTTCGGGGTTTCCAGATTCCTGCCCTAAAATAAGAAAGCGGAAGGCCTTTGAGGCCTTCCGCTGTTTGAATGACTTGTGCATGCGTTTCGGCCGAACACGGCCCTGCGATGAGGCTGTCGAAGAGATCCGGACGCATGAGAATTATTATTTAGCGTAATTGACTGCGCGCTTTTCGCGAATGACAGTTACTTTAACTTGACCTGGATAGGTCATTTCGGTTTGAATTCGCTGTGAAATCGTGAAAGAAAGTTCTTCTGCGCGTTGGTCAGAGACTTTCTCGGCTTCGACGAGTACACGCAGCTCACGGCCGGCTTGAATGGCGTAAGCGCTGCCCACGCCGTCGTATGATAAGG
>VHBC01000005.1 GCA_016872115.1 Sphingomonadales bacterium
TTTGTGGGTGTCAATATGGGCTTCAATGTTCAGAAAAGCAAGCAGCCGATCAATAAGCAAAACCCACAGCGCTATTATTAATATTCAGGAATTATATCAATAACGAGATTTCAGATTATCATCAAATCTTATCTCAGCTTAACGCTCTGCTTCTTCTGAAGTCAGGGCGTTTTGGCGCAAGATTGAATTATCCTTATTTTTGTAGTATGTCACTAAAATCACAACCAATGAAAACCAGTTTAATTTTCCTATTGTCGTTTTTTTGCCTTCTCAGTAGCCAACAGGCTTTTGCTCAGGCACCAAGCACAACCTCACCCGCAACCGATACAACCAAATTTGTTGTCACCAAAAACGATGGCAACGAGTATGTCGGCCGAATTTTGTCTGATGACGGGCGTGAAGTCTTGATTGAAACACAAATGTTAGGGAAAGTATACATCCCTAAAAGCGATATCAAATCTATTCGCAAATTGAATTATAGTGAAGATGTTCAAAAAGGTGGAGCAGTAAGTACAGCTGGTGTTTTTACAACCCGCTATCAGTTTACAACGAATTGTTTTCCGATTAAAAAAGGAGAGAACTACGCCATGATCAATCTATATGGTCCAGAGGTTCATTTTGCAGTCCACAAAGACTTTTCAATCGGCGTCATGTCCACTTGGATAGGTTCACCGATTGCTTTGGCGCTCAAATATACCCGCGGCACCGCGAATCCGAAAATCAATTATGGCGTAGGTACTTTACTCGGCACATCCGGATATTTGAATTCAGGCCGTGGTTTTGGTGGTTTATATTGGGGTATGATTACATACGGAGACCGTCGTTCTAATGCTACGCTGTCGTTAGGATTTGGGCACTTCAATGATGGAGATACATATAGCCAAACAATTTATGAGCCTGGAACTTATGTTTCACATGACGGATCGACACCTTTTTTGCCGATTGCAAGTATTGAAAATGTGAACGGAGGATTTATTGGTAGAGCTCCAATAATTGGCCTTGCCGGTCAAACCAAAGTTGGCAAGAAAGCGAGCTTTATTTATGACTGTATGTACATTATGGGTCGTACGAGAACGAACGAACAATCCGTCGATTATATTTATGACAACACAAGTTGGCAGTTACAACAAGTTGTTGTTGGACCATGGAACCCAGGCTTCACAAATAGCCAAAATTTATTGATTGTCATGCCAGGCATGCGCTTCCAGCGTTCAGATAGCAAAGCCTTCCAGATCAGCTTGGCAGGTGTCATTACCAAAAACATGTCTTTCCCTTTTCCAATGGCGAGTTGGTTTTACAGATTTTAGAAACAAAATCTTTCGAACGAACGTTTATTAACTAAGAAAAATTTATTTTATGATGAATCCTAGGGTAGAGGCCGCGCTCAATGAGCAAATTAAAAAAGAAGCTAGTTCTTCTCAATATTATTTGGCAATGGCTTCATGGGCTGAAAACAACGGCCTCAACGGTACTTCAAAATTCATGTACTTACATACCGATGAAGAGCGATTTCATATGTTAAAGCTCATCAAATTTGTGAATGAACGCGGTGGAACAGCAATTGTGCCTTCAGTAGAGCAGCCACCACTTAGTTTCGATAATTTACGCTCGGTTTTTGAATTATTACTGGAACATGAACTTACGGTAACGGCGTCAATCAATAATTTAGTAGACATCTGTTTACAAGAAAAGGATTACACCACTCACAACTTCGTTCAATGGTATGTTGCCGAGCAACTTGAAGAAGAGGCCTTGGCAAGAAGTATTCTCGACAAGCTCAAATTGATAGGTAACGAAAGCGGAGGATTGTATTTATTTGATCGGGACCTCGAGCAAATGACAGCCCAAAACAATCCAGCACCACAAGTGTAATGAGCCTTTTGCTCGGCTTATTGATTTTTCAGTCATGGTGGCTTACTATTGTAGTAGCCACCCTTTTTTTGCTTGCTGTTCTCGTTTTCATTAGGCGGCGGATAGAAACTTCAAGGAGAAATCAAGTGCGCTTGGAGATTAAAATTGCCGAGCGAACAAAAGAAATCCGTTTGCAAAAGACTAAAATTGAAGAGCAAAAACGTCTCCTCGAAGAGGAAAAACATAAGGTGGATGAACAACAAGCCTTGTTGCAAAAGGAAAAAGATAGAACTGAACAATGGCTACTCAAAACACTACCATCACAGGTGGTTATAGAGCTCAAACGCAATGGAAAGGTAAAAGCGCAGGCATTTAAACAAGTTTCCATTATGTTTACTGATGTCGTGGGTTTTACACGTATTTCAGAATCCATGGTGCCGAGCCGCATTGTGTCTAAACTTGACGTCCTCTTTCAAAAGTTCGATGAAATTATTCAGGCCAATAATTTGGAGAAGATCAAAACCATTGGTGACGCTTATATGTGTGCTGGGGGTGTTCCGGCAGAGAACTCCACCAATCCAATCGATGCTTGTTGTGCGGCATTGCAAATCCAGGCTTTTATGGAAAAGCTCAAGTACGAAGCAATAGCCGACCACGAAGACTACTGGGAAATCCGTTTGGGGATCAACACCGGCCCAGTAATTGCAGGCATCATCGGCAACATACGATTAGCCTACGACGTTTGGGGTTCTTCTGTTAATCTCGCACAACGAATGGAAATGCTCGGTGAACCGGGGAAAGTGACCATTACTGGCAATACCTTTCAACACATCGAACCCTACTTTGAATGTGATTACAAAGGCAAGGCGCTTACAAAATCGCGCACCAAAGTAGATATGTATGTGGTGCAGCGTATCAAGCCCGAACTTTCTTTAAATGGCGAAGGACTGGTCCCAAATTCGCGTTTTGAAGAAATCAAAAAGCTCCACCACTATAGCTCGATTAAATATTATAAAACGGAACATCATGTGATGGGGATTCTTCAAAAAAGTCTCTCTCAAAGTCTTTATTACCACTCCATCAAGCACACCAAAGACGTAGTCAAATCAGTGGAGCGCATTGCGCTTTTGGAAGGCGTCACTGACGAAGGTTTGTTTTTATTGAAAACGGCGGCAATTTTTCACGATGCCGGTTTCATTGAACAATATGACCACAACGAAGCGATTGGGGCACGCATGGCTCAAGAGATTTTACCAAAATACGGCTACACCGAGCAGCACGTTAAAACTATCGTAGAACTCATCCATGCCACAGAAATTCCGCACAAACCGATCAATAAATTACAAGAAATAATTTGTGACGCCGACCTCGATTATTTGGGTCGTTATGATTTCGAGGAAATTGCCGATAACTTACGCAAAGAATTAACCGAAATGGGGAAAATAAAGTCCAGAAAAGAATGGGACGAAATTCAGGTTAAATTTTTGAATCAGCATCAGTACTTTACCGCTACTGCATTGGGTTCTCGTCAGCAGAAAAAACAAGAAAATCTACAATTGGTTATAGATCGTTTGGAAGCTAATACCTACGAGGTGGAATTATAAAAATCTAGCGTTGCGACGATTAGCCTCCTTTTTTTTGACTTTTTCATTTCCGAGGCTATACCCATACGAAAAATTTAAAATCGCTCTATTTAATGCGCCTGGACTGTTGATGCGTTGATCGTACAAATAGGCAATTTCGATTGCATGCGTTGAATTGATGGCATACCCGAATCCCACACTCCAGCGAATCCGGTTAAGGTGGTACCCGTTTTGGCCATCCATTGGGCCATTGAAAAACTCTGCAGATACTTGCGGCTCCAGATCTGTATTCTTGATATCGTAAGAAAGACTTGGTTTGATTCGAAATGCCTGCCCAAATTCAGGTTCAAAATTATCCGCCAATCGATTTGCCGTATGTTGGTAACGCAAACGAAGACCTAATTGTAATCTGTTTATTTCATGCGCCAATTGGAGGTTGGCGTTGAGCCGATGTTGGTAAGTGAAATTACCTTCATTGGTCCGACTGCCAATGTAGCGGTAGTCAATAGACGGCCTAATGGTTTTATTTAATTTAAACCTATAGGAAAGCTGAGGAAAAAAAGTTTGGACTCCACCCGCACCATGTCGCGTTGTAAGCTCAAAAGCAATACTTTGTTTTTTATCTAGCTTGTAAGAAACTCCGGCTTCATTCCAAACTTGGAACACCGTGCTGTTTTGGCCAAAAGCAAGAATTGGCAAGCAAAATAAAAGCAATGATACAATGCGCATTTTAACGAACAACAGTGATTTCACCTAAATCAACCGTCTCATTTTTGCCAACTTCTACGGTAAATTTCACTGGTACTTTCGTGTAATAGTCGTCGTCATTGTTGGTTATAGAGTTGCCTGTATTGAATACTTCGTTGTAAGCAAAAACGGTGTAAGTTCCTGGGAATAAATAATTAAAGCTAAACGACCCATCGTAATTACATTCGATCTTATCGTCAAAGATGCTATCTTGGGTTCCATATACGATATAAACATCTTCAGTAGCACCAGGGTAACTTACGGTCTGAGAAAGGGCACCATTGATGTAGAGCTTTTCATTGATGGTGAGTTTACCGGTTATTTTACTTCGGCCGCCTTCGCCTTCATATTTTTTACAGCTCATGAAATTTAATGCTACAAATACAAGCGTCAAGAGGACAGAGATACGTTTCATTTTCTTTTTTTTGGCAATGTTAAGAAAAAAACAACTTTTTCCAAGTTATTGCGTCTGTTTATTTGGATAAAAACTGATATTTCTGTAATATTGATACCGCTAAACCCAGTTGAATGAAACACTTACTACTCTCCTTCATTTTCCTACTGCCCTTTCTTGGTTTTTCTCAAGTTGTGATAAATGAATATTCTTGTTCCAACGTCACTGGCCCAGCCGACGCCTATGGCGAAAGAGAAGACTGGATTGAGCTTTACAACACCACTGGTGCTGCTGTAGATCTTACCGGCTGGTATCTCTCGGACAAAGCTACCAACTTGACCAAATGGCAAATCCCAAGTGGCAACATTACGGCCAATGGTTTTAAAATGGTATTCTGCTCTAAGCGCAATACGGTGAATGGAAACCAATATCACCCTAATTTTAATTTATCGCAGACAGAAGGCGACTGGATCATTTTATCGAATCCATCTGCTGTGGTGGTGGATTCATTTAAAATTGTTCATCTTACCAAAGCCAACCATTCGGTGGGCCGCTCCACAAACGGCGCCATTGATTTCAAATTATTTACAACCCCAACCCCCAACGCAAATAATACTGGAGCTGTCAACTTTTACCCACCTAAACCTGTGTTCAGTTTGGCACCAGGTTTTTATACTGGTGCTCAAACAGTGAGTATTACCTGTGCTGATCCAACCGCCACTATTCGCTACACCCTCGACGGTAGTGATCCTACTGCCACATCAACGGTTTACAGCGGCCCCATCAACATTCCTAGCACTAAAGTTCTTCGGTCCACTGCATTTGGCACAACCTTATCCTCTTTTACTGAAACCAACACTTATTTTATCAATGTAAACCATACCGTACCGGTGGTTTCTGTTTGTAGTCAAGGTGTCTATTCTTTAGTTGCCAATGGCAGCCAAAATCCAGCCAATCGCATTGGTTCTTTTGAGCTTTTTGAGCAAGATGGTTCTTTCAAAGACGAGGCCGAAGGCGATTTCAATAAGCATGGCAATGACTCTTGGGCCTATGCGCAACGCGGCTTTGATTTCATCTGCCGCGATCAATACGGCCACAACGGAGACATCGAACACCTCATCTTTCCAGAAAAAGACCGCGATCGCTTTCAGCGTCTCATCATGAAACCAGGAGCCAGCGACAACTATCCTTTTGAACAAGGTGCTCATATTCGTGATGCATTTATTCATACCCTTTCTATCCGTGCCGATATGAAACTCGATGAACGCACCTGGCGTCCGGCTGTTGTCTATTTGAACGGAAATTACTGGGGTGTCTACGAAATCCGCGAAAAAGCCGACGACCACGACTACACCGATTATTACTATGACCAAGGTAAATACGACCTCTATTATCTTAAAACTTGGGGCGGCACTTGGCAAGAATATGGCGCGCCAAATGCACAACCGAGCTGGAATTCGTTGCGCAACTATATCCTAACGAACAACATGTCGAATCCTGCGAACTTCAATTATGTTGATTCGCTCCTAAGCTGGAAGTCGTTAGCAGATTACTTCATGATCAACTCCTACACGGTGAACCAAGACTGGCTTAATTGGAACACTGCTTGGTGGCGAGGATTAGACACCAATGGAAATCATAAAAAATGGGGTTATGCCCTCTGGGACATGGACGCCACATTCGGTCATTATATCAATTATACCGGAATTCCAGATCCGAGTGCCAATGCTGATCCGTGTAATGCCGAAAACCTACCAAATCCAGGCGGTCAAGGTCACACAGACATACTCGAGAAATTAATCAATGAAAATCCTGCCGTAGAACAATACTACATCACCAGATACATCGATTTAATCAATACTTCGTTTAGTTGTGCCAGCATGATTGCTTTGCTAGATAGTATGGTCAATGAAATTGAGCCAGAAATGACGGCGCACTGTGCCAAATGGGGAGGCAGCTACAATGGTTGGCAATCGCGTGTTACACAACTGCGCAACTTTGTAAATCAACGCTGTTTGGCCCTCGAACAAGGGCTTATTGATTGTTATCAACTGTCAGGCCCATTTGCCACAACTTTTGACGTAAGCCCTGCTGGCGCCGGCACTATTCAAGTAAATTCAATCAATCCACCAACATATCCTTGGACCACTAGTTATTTTGGCGGTATACAAACTTTAATCGAGCCAAATGCAAATCCAGGCTTTATGTTTAGTCATTGGACCGTAACCACTGGCCCACTTGGCTTGCCTTCGACAACCGCCAATAACTTTATCAATATCAACGGTCCAGAAACAATAGTAGCTGTTTTTGTTCCGGACATTCCAGACCTCGATGGCGATGGCTGTCTGAACGTCGATGAAATCGCAGTAGGTACCAATCCTAACCTTGTTGATACCGACGGTGACGGTGAAAACGACTGCGCCGAAATTGGAAATGTTGCCAACCCTACGGATACAGACGGCGATGGCATCATTGATGCACTCGAGTCGTCTATCGTCGATACCGACGGCGATGGCGTCATGGATGAACTAGATCCTGACAACACCAATCCATGTATTCCGAATCCAAATGCTGGCCCTTGTGACCAAGATGGTGACGGCCTCACCAACAGCCAAGAAAATGCTGCCGGTACAAGCCCTACCAACCCAGACACAGATGGAGATGGTCTTTCTGATGGAGCCGAGGTAACTAACGGTTCAGATCCGCTCAACCCATGTGACCCAGACGACACCTTGCCAGGTTGCCAAATTGATACCGACTTCGACGGACTTACTGATGCGCAAGAAGGCGTTCTTGGAACCAACCCAAACAACCCTGATACCGACGGCGATGGCATCAACGACGGCACTGAGGTAACCAATGGTTCCAATCCATTGGATCCTTGTGATCCTGACGGCAGTAGCCCTGAATGTGCCACAGGCATTTTCTTTCCAACAGCATTTTCACCGAATGGTGTAGGCAATGGTCTCAACGAGGTTTATCAAATCATTGCTGGCAAAGATGTGGCCTCCTTAAACTTTAAAATTGTTGATCGTTGGGGTAATTTGGTATTCTCATCGACTAACAAGACTTTCAAATGGGATGGCTCTTATAAAGGAAAACCGTGTAATTCAGGGGTATATGCTTATGTGTGTGACGTCACCTACGAAAACGGAAGCACTAAGAAATTTACCGGAAACATTACATTAATCAGATAATTGATGCAGCTCAATATGCGATTATTTTATTTGGTGTTGTACATCGGAATGTCTCAACTTGTGTGCGCACAAGATTTTCATTTGACGCAAGCCGACCGCAGTATGCCATTCTTAAATCCGGCGTTTGTCGGTGCATACAAGGGCTATGAGAAATTCACAATGCTCAACCGCAACCAATGGATCGGTTCGGGCACTCAATTTCTTACCAGCTATGGCATGGCTGAATTCACAGCAGGTCGCTCGCGTCAAAACGACCGCGCCTATGCAGGTGTGGCTGCGTCTTACGGCAACGATGTCGGTGGCGATTCCCGCATGTCTCAAAAATCTTTTGGGCTAACTGCCAGTGGGCACATCCCTTTGGCAAAAGGTCACTGGCTTGACGCTGGTTTACAAACTGCTATTCAACAACGTTCTGCAGATTTCAGTAAATTACTTTATTATTCACAGTGGAACGGCACTACCCTAGATCCTAGCGTTTATTCTGGCGAAGAGAATGATTTTGTGAATTTTGCGTTTGTCGATGCAGGGCTTGGTGTAGCTTATCGCTATGAACCAAATCAACGTGGAGAACTCCGCGACGGTCAGTGGTCCTTACTAACGGGTTTATCTATGCAACATGTCAATAAACCGCGTTTGCAATACAACACCCTTTCTGCTGACCGATTAAATCAAAAGTTGGTCGCTTATACTTGCTTTTCATTGGGACTCAATGAGGTTTCTACGTTGCAATTTTCCTTGACACATCTCAGACAAGGTGGTCATACAGAAACTATGCTTGGCACTTTGTATCGTATTCAGCTCAGAGGAAGCTCACAAATCACTAACGAAGTCAGTACGCGTTTGCTCACAACAGGTCTTTATTTTAGATCTTCAGCGGCAATAGCACCTTATGTGTCTATCGATTTTGGCGCATTTGATTTTGGGGTTTCATATGACGCAGATTTAGGTGCAGCAGCAGCTGTTTACCGCCACTCTGTAGAGTTAAATTTAGCTTACACCTTTTTGAAAAAGTCCGCCTTTAAAGGTAGCCGTTTGCGCTAAGATAAGCTATCCAGCGTTCCGCTTGCTGCTTGTTCATAACCCTCGGCATTTTATTTTGTGCCCCCAATTTTCCGATGCTTTCCAAATATTGATAAAAGACTGCGGTAGGAAGAACTTTAAGTTTCGGAACAGGCATACTATGCTTTCTAACATAGGCATAATCATCGTTGATTCGCTGAAGCGCAGCATCTATTTCCAGCATTAAATCATTGTTGATCAAAGTATCGTTGCAACCAATGTACCAGCAATGCTTTAAATTTTCTTCGTCAGCATGAATGGTATATTCCGAGATAGACAATTGGTGCTCGTTGCTCACCCGAACGAGTGCTTGATTGATATTATCCAATGAAAGATGTTCGCCACAAATACTCAAAAACTGCTTTATTCTACCGGCAATAATGAGTTCATGAGTGGTTGTGTCGACAAACCTAATGAGGTCCCCCAGCATATAGCGCCACAAACCAGCGTTTGTAGAAATGACCATTGCGTAGTCGATATGTGGCTTTACTTCCGAAATTGTATAGGCTTTGTACTTATTTTTGAGCTCGCCCGATTCATTAAAGTATTCTAAATTAAAAGGCACAAACTCAAAAAAGATACTATTGTTCATGAGCAGCGTCATACCTTTTTTCCGAGGACTTGTTTGATATGCAAAATAGCCTTCACTTGCCAGGTAGGTGTCCAGCAATATGACGGGTTTACCAGAATTTTTTTTGAGTCTTTCTACAAAAGGATCCATATAAACACCGCCATGCACATAGACTTGAAAGTTAGGCCAAATATCGTGGATGCTTTTAAGCTGGTAATGAGTCACGATTTCTTCAAGTAAGAGAATACACCAACTTGGAATACCAGCCATTATACCAATATCCCATTTGGGTGCTTGCTGGACCATTAATGGAAGTTTCGCTTTCCATTCCTTGAGGTTGGTGATTTTCTTATTTGGTTTGGTGAACGGCGTTGCAATTAACGATGTATGCTTTTTGAGAATTCCGCTTAAGTCGCCTTCGAAGTGCTGGCCAATTTTTTTAAGTTTGGTTGAACCACCAACCGCAAGAACTTTGGCACTGTAAAAAGAATCAGATAGATTGAGTTCATGTAGAACGGAAAATTGCCTTAGTGAGACCCGCTGAAATGACCGAATCATTTCTGTGCTTACAGGTATGCGTTTGCTTGGCGCCCCGGTTGTGCCTGAAGACAGCGCAAAATATTTAATGCGACCAGGCCATGTATGGTCTTTTTTGCCTTTCAGCGTTTCGTGCAACCAATTTGTGTAGAATTCATCGTAGTCTGTGATTGGAACACGTTGTTGAAAGCGCGAGACAAAATCACTTTTGTTTAAAAGTGAAGTAAATTGATGCTTCTGGCCGAAAGTTGTTTTTTTTGAAACATCAATGTTTTGACGCAAGACTTCTAGCTGTTGTTTGTAGTCGGCGCGTGCACGCGATATGCGCTTAAAGCTAATTGCTGTACTGCGTTGAATGAGCTTACCTATAATTGGCATTTTTTCAGAAGCTTTTACGTGTAGGCTTCACGCAAAAATAAAGAGAAAACTAGTGCGTTCTTACAGCACTTTATTTTAAATTTGTAAAAAACTCGACTATGCAAACTAAAACCTTCATTGTACCTCACGACTTTACCGCAGTGGCCGATATCGCCCTTCAACATGCCATTGCAACCGCTAAGCCACTTGGTGCTCGCATACAAGTGCTGCATGTGGTCTCCAAAGACACTCAAATTCCAGAAGCTTTGGCTCAGTTAGAGAATATCATAGGAAGTTTTGAAAGTGAAGGTGTTCAGCTTTTGCCAAATGTGAGAATTGGAAGTATTTTCGAAGATATTGGCGCTTTTGCTGCCGAACACCAGGCAGAACTCATCGTGATGGGTACCCACGGCGCACACGGCTGGCAACACATTACCGGTAGTCATGCCCTGAAGGTGGTTACTAGCTCTCGGGTTCCTTTTATTATTGTTCAAGAAAAAGCAGTGAAGGCAAGCGGCTATGACTCTATTGTCGTGCCAATGGACCTCCACAAAGAAACCAAACAAAAATTATCAATTGTAGCAAATCTTGCCCAGTATTTTAACTCAAAAGTACACGTTGTTACGCCAGACGAAACAGACGAATTCTTGCGCCATCAAGTTATTTCAAATATTACCTTCTCTGAGGGCTTCTTCAAAGACCGCGGTATCGAAATGACGAGTGCGGTTGTCCCGAGCGCTGGTTTTGACAAAGAAGTCGTCAAATATGCCGTGAGTGTAGATGCCGACCTCATTGCCATCATGAACCTTCAGCGCAACAACCTCTTTCCGGCATTAACAAGTAACCACGAACAATACATCATCACCAACGACGCTTTGATTCCGACGCTTATTGTGAATCCAATTCACCTTGGTTCGGACTACAGCAACATGTTCTCCATGTAAGCATGTCTCAACTCGTAACGCTTCACGAATTTATAGTCCGCAAACAAAGAGATTTTCCTTTTGCTAGTGGTGAGTTATCGCGTTTATTAAACGATATCGCGCTTGCAGCTAAAATAGTCAGCAACGACGTCAGAAAAGCAGGTCTCGTTGACCATATTCTTGGCGCTCAAGGTGGCCAAAATGTCCAAGGTGAGGACCAACAAAAGTTAGATGTAGTAGCCGACCAAGCTTTTATCAATGCCTTTCAAAATGGCGGTGAAGTCTGCGGTATTGCCTCTGAAGAAAACGACGATTTTCTTGCTTTTGAATCCCAAAGCGCACAAAATGCCAATTACGTGGTCCTTTTTGATCCACTTGACGGTTCGTCTAATATTGATGTCAATGTCTCCATCGGGACCATCTTCTCTATTTACCGTAGGTTGTCTACCTGCGGAACAAAAGCAGAACGCCAAGACATGTTACAGCAAGGCACAGCTCAGGTTGCCGCTGGTTATGTACTTTACGGATCGTCAACAATTTTAGTTTACACTACAGGTAACGGTGTAAATGGTTTTACCCTCGATCCAGCAATCGGTGAGTTCTTTTTGTCTCACCCCGATATGCAAATACCAGAAAATGGCAGGCTTTATTCGGTAAACGAAGGAAATCTCAACGATTTCGATCCACAACTACGTTCCTATTTGGCATATTGCCAAACCACAGCCAATCAAACCGGTAAGCCATACTCTGGTCGTTATATCGGTTCATTGGTCGCCGATTTTCATCGAAACCTGATCAAAGGTGGGATTTATATTTACCCCGCTGTACCTTCTGCGCCACAGGGACGCCTACGTCTTTTGTACGAATGCAATCCGTTGGCTTTTATTGCTGAACAAGCCGGTGGGCTTGCCACTGACGGCAAAAAACGCATTTTAGAAATTCAACCTACTGAATTACATCAGCGTGTTGGCTTGTATATTGGCTCCAAAAAAATGGTGGAAAAAGCCATGGGGCTTTAATTGCGCGCTTTTAAGTCAAACGTATAATTCATCTCAACTATTCCTGCACCAGGGGCCTTGTTGTATCTGACCTCTTTTTTGATGCGTTCCATGATATTGTTTATGGTGCGATCATCTGTACAAGTAGTAAGTGACTTGATTTTTCTCACGCCAACAACCTCACCTTCGGCATTGACCTGGACTTTAAATCCAATTCTGCAGTCGAAATCACTCTCATAACTTGGCAAGGTAACATTGTTGAGGCGCACCCGACCTTTTCCCGAGCCACGTCCATTTCCCTGGCCATCCCCGTCGCCGTTGCCATTGCCGGGACCGCCAAAGGGTCCGTTGCCGGAACCACTGCCGTTACCGCTACCACCGCTACCAAAAAAGTTGGTACTTTGTGTAGTGGTAGAGGTGCCGTTGGTGCCGTTATTCGAATTATGATTATTGGAATTGCCACTGCTGTGTGAAAAGTCACTGCGACTTGCCGTAGCGACACGCTCGGTTTGCTCTGCAGAAGGTGCAATTCGGCCTGAGCCTGGTGTGCCGCCACCCCTAGAACCACCAGCGTTATTTTCTATTGTGACATTATCAATTTGGAATTCTTCAATGACTTCATCAGAACGCAAAGGTGGTGTATCTACCAATTGGTCAGGCCGAGCATCGAACTTGATGATAAAAGTCAAAAGCAACAAGCATAATAACCAAATGCTGCTGTAAATCAGAGACTTTTTAGCATCTTCTTTGGCTTGTTGGAAGTCTAATTGAAGTTGGTCCATAAATTTTGTCTGAATGGGTTTAACCTTCTTTGGTTGCGATGATCATTTTGAGGTCGTTTAGCATGCCTATTTTGAGCAGGTCTACTAATTCTTGAACTTGTGCATCAAATGGCAAACGCAAAATAACAGTGTTGTCGCCGAGTTTTTTAGTTTCGCTAATCAGGACACCTTCTAATTGGTCCAGCGCAAATTCATCGTTGTTGATGTAAAAATGGCGCTGTTGGTTTTCGTCAAACTTAACAGTTAGAGTGACGTGCTGTTGTTGCGTCTTTTCATTGGCATCTGACTTTGGCAGGGGAACTTTAATCACATTTGGATTCGCTAAAGTAGAGATGATCAAAAAGAACAACAATAAGAAAAACATGATATCGCTCAACGCAGAGGTAGCTACTTCTGCATGGAACCTTCTATTACGCTTTATTGCCATCTTTAGGTCTGATTAATTTGACGAATTCTAGGTTGATTTTTTGAATGGCTAGTGCATAGTTATCGATGATGCCATTTAAAATGTGGTAAGCTGTAAATGCTAAAATACCAACCACCAAACCGGAGCCCGATGAAATCATTTTTTCATAGAGTCCGCCTGAAATATTACCTATGGAAACATTCTCAGAGATTGAAATATTGTAGAAAATTTTAATTACCCCTGAAATGGTTCCAATGAAACCTAAAGTTGGTGCAATCCCAGCAATAAGCCCCAGGTGATTAACGTTTTTCTCCATTTTCCCAATTTCAATATTGGCTACTTTTTCCATATTCGCTTCAATTTGCGGAACAGGCCTACCAATTGACTGAACACCTTCCTTAACGACTGAACCAAATGCAGTTTGATCGCGGTTGGTTACATCAAGCGCACCCTGCATATTGCCAGCATTGAGCTGTGTTTGCAGGTCGTTGAGTAACAACATGTCTTGCTTGGTCATGCGGCGGATATACAGATAACGCTCAACAGCAATATAAGTGGTGTAAAATAAAAGTAATGCAATCGGAATCAAGAAGACACCACCTTTCATGAGGAAGTCAATAACTGAAATTTCCTCAACTGTTTTAAAAGATTCTTCGGTGTTGGTCTGTGCAACTTGGGCGTTCAATATGCCTGCGCTTACTGTAAACGCTGCAACTAAAATGTGTTTAACTGAAAACTTCATAAGTGTGTTCTAATTTGGTACGCTAAAATTACGAATTGACTGAAGGCAACTTGACTATATGATTTTGAGATATTCACACTGAATTGTTATTTGTAACGCAGCATAATGAAAAGGTCACATTTATTTTCGCTCGGCGGATACTTTGCTTAATTTTGCAGCCCCACATGGAACTGACCCAATTTATCAAATCTCTTGCCAAACATTCGGCTGTTGATCGCAGTGCTGCAGCGCTGCAAATGGCCAATGCGCGTTTGCATTGGAAAGGAATGGTTGGGTCTGCAAAATCCTTACTTTCCTTAATGGTTGCACAGCAAGTACCCGGGACGCATCTTTTTATTCTTTCGGACAAAGAGGAGGCAGCTTATTTTTTAAATGATTTTGAAGGTGTTTTTCCCGAAGACAAGCGCATTCTTTTTTATCCTGCATCTTACAGAGTCCCGTATCAGCAAGAGCAAACCGATAATGCCAATGTAGTTGCAAGGGCAGAAGTTCTAGAACAACTCAGTGCCAAACAAAATGCTTGGATAGTCACTTATCCTGAGGCGCTTTTTGAAAAAATACCCACTAAGAAAAACTTGGTTAAGCACACCATGCGGTTGGAGGTCGCAAAAACGTATAGTACTGACTTTTTGAATGAACTGCTATTGGAGTACCAATTTGAGCGCGTAGATTTTGTCTACGAGCCAGGCCAGTTCTCAATTAGAGGTGGCATACTAGACGTATTTTCATTTGCAAATGAGCATCCTTTTCGTATCGAGTTTTTTGGCGATGAGGTCGAAAGCATACGCACCTTCGATGCAGCAAGCCAATTATCGATTGCAACTCATCAGTTTTTTAATGTGTTGCCTAATATACAGTCTGGTCAAAGTCTCGAAATTCAAGAAACATTCTTGGGTTTTATAGGGTCGGATACCGTTTGTTGGGTTGCCGATGTTGACCGCACTTTTGAGGTGCTCAAACGCGAATACGAGCGCGCCGTTGAAATACATAGCAAACATGAAGGTCCTGTATCATATGCCTTACCACAAGATAAATATGCATCACACCTCGATTTTGATCAACAACTCAAAGCGCATCGGGTTGTGGAGTATGGACCGGTATTTCATTATAAATCCAGCCATACTGAAACCTTTGATTGTGTGCCGCAGCCCAGTTTCAACAAAGACTTTGAGCGTCTAAACACCGATCTAAAAGCGAGAAAAGCCGATGGATTTCAGAATTTAATTTTTTCAAATCAGCCAAGGCAAATTGAACGGCTCTATCAAATCTTTAGCGATATCGGTGAAGATGGAGAGTTTAGCGCTTTGCCTATTGCCTTGCACGAAGGCTTTATTTTTCCGAGCCTCAAATTAGTTTGCTATACCGATCATCAATTATTTGAACGCTATCATCGTTTCAGGCTCAAGGAAGGATTCAAACAGGCCAAACAAGCCTTAACTATCAAAGAAATTTATCAGCTCCAAAAAGGTGACTACGTGACCCATATCGATCACGGCGTTGGACAGTTTTCTGGGCTGGAAACGATTGACGTCAATGGCAAACCCCAAGAAGCGATTCGCCTGGTTTATAAAGATGGAGACGTCCTCTATGTCGGGATTCACTCTTTGCACCGCATCTCCAAGTTTACGGGCAAAGAAGGAAGTGCGCCATCGCTTAATAAACTCGGCACACAGGCGTGGTCTAATTTAAAAAACAAGACCAAAAAGAAAATCAAAGAGCTGGCTTTTGACCTCATCAAGCTCTATGCCCAACGCCGCAGCAAACCCGGTTTTTCTTTTGCCCCAGATAGCTACCTCCAGAACGAGCTCGAGGCTTCGTTTATGTTCGAAGATACACCAGACCAATACAAAGCAACTCAAGACATCAAGTGCGACATGGAGGCTCCGCAACCTATGGATCGGTTGGTTTGTGGTGATGTCGGGTTTGGCAAAACAGAGGTGGCCATAAGAGCTGCCTTTAAAGCCGTCACAGACTCCAAACAGGTCGCTGTTTTAGTGCCAACAACCATACTTTCTTTACAACATTATCGTAGCTTCAAAAATAGGTTGGCAAGTTTTCCGGTTACGATTGACTACATCAATCGTTTCAAGTCGGCCAAAGAAATTACCGAAACGCTCAAAAAATTGGCCGCCGGTCAGATAGACATACTCATTGGTACCCACGCTTTAGTAGCTGAACGCGTCAAGTTCAAAGATTTGGGTCTTATGATCATCGATGAAGAACAAAAATTCGGCGTTGCGGTCAAAGATAAGCTCAAGACCTTGCGCACCTCAGTCGATACGCTAACGCTTACCGCGACTCCTATACCGCGGACGCTGCAGTTTTCTTTAATGGGAGCCCGAGACTTAAGTATTATCAATACCCCACCGCCTAATAGACAGCCGGTACTCACGGAAATCATTTCTTTCAACGAAGAAGTCCTGCGCGACGCTATTGCTTATGAAGTAGGGCGCGGGGGTCAGGTTTTTTTCGTCAACAACAGGTTGTCAAATATCCGCGAACTTTCTGGCATGATCCAGCGCTTATGTCCGGGGGTTCGGGTAGGCATTGGGCATGGCCAAATGGATGGCAAGCAACTCGAGAAAGTAATGCTAGATTTCATTGAAGGCGCTTACGATATCCTCATTGCCACTACAATTATTGAATCGGGTATTGATATCTCAAATGCCAACACAATCATCATTAATGACGCCCACCAGTTCGGCCTCAGTGATTTACATCAATTACGCGGCAGGGTAGGCCGTAGCAATAAAAAAGGTTTTTGCTACCTCATTGCACCTAAGTTTAGCATTATGACTTCAGAGTCTCGCAAGCGCTTAGAGGCATTGGTTCAATTTTCTGATTTGGGCTCAGGATTCAATATTGCCATGAAAGACCTCGATATCAGAGGTGCAGGCAATATGTTGGGTGGCGAGCAAAGCGGTTTCATCGCCGAAATAGGTTTTGAGATGTATCAAAAAATCCTTAATGAAGCCATGCAAGAATTGCGCGAAAGCGAGTACAAAGAACTGTTCGATGAGCGCGTTACTGATCAGTTTACAGGCTTTGTTCAAGATTGTATCTTTGAAACCGATATGGAAGTCAGAATTCCAGACCAATATGTCAACCAAGTTGCCGAACGCCTCAGTTTGTATCAGGCCATGGATAACCTTAAAAACAAACAAGAACTCGATGCTTTTAGCGAACAACTCAAAGATCGTTTTGGACCACTTCCAATAGAAGTCCAGGAACTGTTGTTTTCTTTCGAGCTTCGTTGGCTTGCTGAATCTTTAGGTTTGGAGCGTTTGGTCTTGAAATCTGAAAAACTGGTGGGGCATTTTATTGCCAATCCGCAGTCACCTTTTTACGAAACGGAGCAATTCCAACGCTTACTCAATCAAATATTGGCTCAGTCAACAGGTTACCGCTTGGTTCAAAAAGACGATAAATTACGCCTTGTCATCGAACCAATTCGTCATATTAAAGATGCTTTTCAAAAATTAAAAGTACTCCAACAAGCTTGAATTTGATTCCTTGACCTACGTTAAGTAATTTTAGTAAGAACTATTGCAACTTTGCAAGCAAATAATTGTTTAATCATCAAACTTAAAATTTTAAAACATGAAAAATTTAGCAATTGGATTAGTTGGCGCTTTCGCCTTGTTTTCGTTTGTAGCTTCACAGGCCGGGATGTGGTCGGTAGATGGTGCACACTCTCGTTTAGGGTTTACCATTCTACATAACGGTATTACAAACGTTCACGGCAACTTTGGTAAGTTTACCATGGAAGTCACTACCCCTAACGAAGATTTCAACGGTGCAACAATCACACTCAATGCAGACGCAGCATCTGTTAACACCGGTATCGAAGCACGTGACAACCACTTGCGCACTGCAGATTGTTTCGAAGTAGAAAAGTATCCAAACATTACATTTAAAAGTACTGCTGTAATAGCAACTAAAGTAGAAGGAACTTATACTGTAGAAGGTGACCTCACAATGCACGGAGTTACTAAAAAGGTAATTTTCAATGGTGTGCACACGGGTAACGGTAAAAACTACAAAGGAACAGAGGTAGCTGGTTTGCAAATCTCAGGTGTCGTTAAGCGTTCAGAATTCGGTATGGGTGAAGTGAGCCCAGGTCTTGCTGACGAAGTAAAACTCCAGGCCGATATAGAAATCGTTAAAAACTAAAAAACTATGAAAAACGCATTGTTTTTGTGCTTGATGTGCAGTTTATTTTCCGTTTTTGCGCAGCAATATAAAGTAGCAGAGGGCTATAAAATCGCTTTTTCAAACCCAGATGTTAGCGGAACTTTTGATAAATTGAGTTCATCAACCTTGATTTTCGACCAAGCCAAATTAGCAAATTCTAAATTGAGTTTTAAAATTGAAGTGGCGTCAATCAATACCGGAAATGGCCTTCAAAACAAACATGCCCGCGGAGAAGAATGGTTCAATGCCGACAAATACCCTTACATTGAATTCAATTCGTCAAAAATTGAAAAAACATCTGAGGGGTACAAAGCAATAGGTAAATTACAAATGCATGGTGTAAGCAAAGAGGTTACTATTCCATTCACTTTTTCTAAAAAAGACAATAAAGGCACTTTTATTGCTAAATTTAGTGTAGACCGCTGTGATTACCAGATCGGTAAAAAAAATAGTGGCGTTGCAGAAACTATTAAAATTACAGCTACAATTCCCGTTATTTAAAAATAGACTATGATTCGTGCATTTGTATTTGGATTAATAAGCGCAACGCTTTCTTCGGTAGTCATCGGATTTTTCCTGAATTACTTCTATTCTTTTGAGTTTGATGAAACAATTAAAATACTTCCGATTTGGAAGGTTGTTTTATTTTACTTTATTATTTCACTTACCCTTACTATTGCCTCTTATTGGATAGAAATGAAATGGCAAAACAAAGGGCTATTTGCACTCAATTCAACAGTGAGTTTCATCTCAGTTGCAGCAATGGGTGTTCCGTTGAAGTATACCAATACAGAAATTGACACTACATTTCTACCGATTGTGGCCATCCCATGTTTATTTGTCTTACCACTGATTTTATTGTCTTTTCAACCTTTGCTTTTTTTGAAAAAATAGAACGTTTTGGCATAAATCTTGAAAAGGATGCTTCGGCATCCTTTTTTTTTGAAAAAAACAGTCAAAAAAGACAACGAAATGCTTTGATTTACGTTAATAACAAGATGTTGCGACGCTTTTATATTTTACTTCTTTATCTTGGGATAGCTATCCCGGTAGTTTTGCGTGCGCAACTCATTACCAATAACGCATTAAATCCACAAGGATTGGTGCAAAATGTCTTACTTGGCAATGGCGTTACTGTATCAAATGTGACTTATAATGGCAGTCCTGTCGCTATTGCTCAATTCACCGCTGCTAACACTACACTTGGTATCAACAGCGGTATTGTACTTACGACCGGTACTACTTTACCCAATGGCGATGGTCCGCAAGGGCCCAATGATGCTTCTGGAGCGGGTGTGGACAACAACATGGGTGGCTTCAATTTACTTTCACAAGCCATTAACGGTACCCAAACCTACAATGCAGCTATTTTGGAGTTCGACTTTATTCCTTATGCTGACACCGTCCGTTTCAAATATGTTTTTGGTTCGGATGAATACCCTGAATTTGCACCACCAAACAATACCACCTACAACGACGTCTTTGGATTCTTCATATCGGGTCCTGGAATAACTGGTTTTCAGAATATTGCCAAGCTACCAAATGGCGCGGTCGTTTCGATCAATAATGTAAACAGTATTACCAATCCCTTTTATTTTGTCAATAATGGCGATGGCAATACGGCCCCATACAACCAGAGCCCGCAGTATATTCAATACGACGGCCTCACCAAAGTATTAGAAGCGGTTTCTCAGGTGCAGTGTGGCCAGTCCTATCATTTAATTATTGCCATTGCCGATGTTGGTGACGGCCAATGGGACTCAGGTATTTTCTTAGAAGCTGCTAGTTTATCGACCTTGACCCCAGTAGATATCAGCCACACGCTTTCTCAGCAAGTATTTCCTAATCCAGACTGGATGGCCGAAGGTTGTGTAAGCGCTACTGTAACACTTGAAAGGCAGGCCAACCTTAACCAAGCATTAACTATTCCAATTCAGCTAAGTGGAACGGCAACAAACGGCATTGACTACAGCGGTGTTCCCTCTAGCATTACATTTGGTCCAGGCCAATCGATGGTTAGTTTTACAATTAACTCATTAACAGATGCCCTCACTGAAGGCCTAGAAACCCTTATTTTGACATTCCCAATTACCGATCCATGCGGAAATATAACACCATTAGTACTCGACCTATATATCCAAGACAACCAGCCTATGGAATTGAATTTGAGCACTTCGGCTATTAGTTGCCCAGGAGATCCTGTTACAATCGTTTCCCAGATAATCGGCGGTTTACAACCATATACATATCAATGGAGTACGGGTCAAAATACCGCTAGTATTACATACACGCCAACAGCCACACAAGCCATCTGGCTTTCAGTTATAGATGCTTGTTCTGGTATTCCTGCATACGACACTATCATCGTAAGCGTACCTGTTTTTGCACCATTGCAATTACAAACGAGTGCGGATATTACGGAAATCTGCCCCTATATTGAATCCATGATTGGTGTTAGTGCTTCAGGGGGATCTGGGCAATATAACTACCTCTGGACTACAAATGGTGCGGTAAGCGGCCTAACGGATTCGCTTTTGGTTAATCCGGGTTCGAGTACCACCTACTACATCAATGTCTCCGATAACTGTGGCAACACCATTCAAGATTCAATAATTTATACTATCCTGAGTCCGCCGTTGGTTGTTCAGACAAACGGCCCGTTTGAAATTTGTCCTGGCGATAGCGTTTTACTAACCGTAACTGCGAGTGGCGGCTATGGAAACTATTATCATTTATGGTCAAATCAACAAACTACTGACCAAATTTGGGTTGCACCACAAGTATCATCTTCCTATTTTGTCCAAGTGAGCGATGAATGCCAAACCTTTACAGTAATTGGTGTTGCTCAGGTACAAGTAGTGAAGCCGCTCGCCAATTTTTATATTTTGAGTCAAAATCCGATGCAGGGCTTACCTGTCCAATTTGAAAATGCTTCGGCCAATGCGTGGTCCTATACGTGGTATTTTGGTGATGGCAATGGTTCGTTTTTAGTAAATCCAAGCCATACGTTTACCAATCCAGGCCCCTACGAAATTACTTTGATAGCCACCGATCAAAAAGGTTGCTTGGACAGCATTTCCAAATGGATTAACATTGCCCCTGAACGCTATATTTACCTCCCAAATTCATTTACCCCAGATGGCGATGGCCTCAATGAATATTTTTACGGACGCTTTATTGGCCTGATGAGTGCGCGCTTCTATATTTTCAATCGTTGGGGTGAGCAAGTCTTCTTTTCAGATGAACTCAATTTTGTTTGGGATGCAACTTACGAAGGCACACCAGTACAAGACGGCACCTACACTTGGTATCTCATTTACGAGATAGAGAAAGGCATCTACGAAGACCTGTCAGGTCACGTCAACGTGATCCGTTAAAATCAAGAAAGTTTATTCGTTGGAAATAATTTCGAACAACTCGTTGAGGTTTGGCGAAATAATGATCTCGATGCGTCTGTTTTTGGCTTTATCAGCTGGATCCACCGGATGATATTCACTTCTTCCAGCAGCCATGATTTGTGTTGGTGCCATATTTGAATTGGCGAGCATGAGTTCAACTACAGATGTTGCGCGCAGTACAGATAATTCCCAATTGTTCTTGGGAGATACGCTGCTATTGAGTTTATCGGTATCGGTATGGCCTTCAACAACAATTTCTAAATCGCGCTCTGTTTCGAGTACCCGAGCTAATTCTACTAAAGCCTTTTTCCCTTCTTCTTCTACTTTCGTTGATCCGGATTGGAAAAGTAATTTAGCTTCAAGGCTGACATAAATCTTACCATTTTTTTGGACTACAGTGAGACCTTGGTTTTCGAAGTTTCGCAATGCATTTGCAACGCGCGCTTTAAGTAATTGAATTTTCGCATCTTTTTTACGGATGGCTTCTTCGAGCTCATTGACACGTTTTTCGCGCTCCAACAACAAGGCTTGTTTGGCCTGTAACTCTTGGTCTAGTTTCAGTAGGGCATCTTCTTTACGCTGAAGTTCTTTGGTTTTTTGTTCAAGTTCAGTTTGGAGCGTCGCTGTTTCTTTGGCACTCAAATTTTTGAGTTTATCAAAAGAACTTTCGAGGGCTTCATATTGGGCTTCAATGGTTTCTTGTTCGCGCTTGAGTAAGCGAATCTGATTGCCAAGATTATTGGTGTCTCCTCTTAGACGGCTCACTTCTTTGGCTGCTAAATCATATTTTGTTTGAAGGTCTTTGGAGAGCACTTCGTACTCACTGCTGCTTTTTTTATACTTTGCCAGTTCTTCACTACACGCTTTTTCGCGTTCGAGTAATTCATTGTATTTCTTAGAGGGCACGCAGGCAGTAAAAAGGCCCGTAAGCAAGATAGAGAGGAAGAGCAATTTTTTCATAAGTGCAGCTTTTTTACAAAGTTGAGGTATTTATGTGTAGACTTTTGGTATTTCTCTTGATTTTATAAACACTAAATATTGTATAAAGTAACACATTTGATCAATTTATGGGCCGTAGCGCTTGAATTGCTTACCTTTGTGACATGAGTGCTGCCAAGACCAATCAAAAAAAACTGCAAGAGGCATTTGAACTTCTCGAGCGTAAAGACCAGGCTTCTTTAAGCGCTGCCTTGGTTATATACAAAGAATACGGTAATCTAAGCATATTACCTACGCTTTTTAATGCATTACAAGGTCGCGAGCGTACACAGCAGCAACTTATTTTGGGTTTTTTGGCCGATGTAAACGATTCCGATGCAGCAGAAGTTTTTGTAAACTACCTTCAAGACGAGTTAGTGGCGGACGCGCGTAAACTTATTTTATCAGCAATTTGGAATTCAAAATTGCCTTTTGATGCGCACTTGCCTTTTTTCGTGATGCTTGCCACCCAAGGAGACTATTTAGAGGCACTGGATTGCCTAACAATTATAGAAAATATGGCGGGTCCGTTTGAAGAGGCCCAATTACTCGAGGCCCAACTATTACTCAAGGAATATATTGAAGAGCGCGCGCCACAAAGCGATCAAAAAGCTCAAATCATGAGCGAAATTGCTTGGTTTGTAAAAGAACAAAACGAAGGAATAGACGCTGACTTATTAATCGACAACGACTAAGCAATGAGTTCAAACGCACTGCAATCTATGACCGGTTTTGGCAAAGCCAATGGTCATTTTCAAGATAAAAAAGTATCAATAGAAGTTCGTTCCCTTAATTCCAAGGGCCTTGATCTCAATTTGAAGATCCCAACGCTGTACCGCGATCTCGAGGCTCCGATTCGGAAATTGATTACGGATCATTTACTCCGTGGAAAAATGGATTTGGTTATCTATATCGAAAGTCAAAATCAGCAACTTTCTGGTCAAATAAACGAACAAGTTGCTACCGCCTATTTCGAAAAATTTAAGGCTTTAAATGACAAATGGCAAACCAATACCCAAGATTATTTGGCGCTTATTTTACGAATGCCCGATGTCTTGAATAGCCAACAAGAAGAACTCGAAGATACTGAAAGTCAGTTTATTCTCAATTTAGTGGCTCAGGCTTGCGAACAACTTCAAAAATTTCGCAAACAAGAAGGGGCATCACTTGCCAAAGATTTATTTTCCAATTTGGCTCAAATTCAGCATGAACTCAGTGCAATTGCACCCTTTGAGCAAGAACGCGTACAACAAGTCAAAGACCGAATTCAGAAAGGCTTGACTTCCATAGACGAGAGTCGTCTTGATGCCAACCGTTTGGAACAAGAAATGATTTATTACGTCGAAAAACTCGATATTTCAGAGGAGAAACAACGCCTCCAACAGCATCTCAATTATTTTACTGAGACCCTTCAACAAGAAGCTTCCGGCAAAAAACTTGGTTTTATTGCCCAAGAAATGGGGCGCGAGATCAACACACTTGGTAGCAAGTGCAATCACTCAGAAATTCAACGCCGCGTCGTGATCATGAAAGACCACCTCGAAAAAATAAAAGAACAAGTACTTAACGCACTCTAATGACTTCCAACCATCAAAGTATCGTCATTTCTGCGCCTTCTGGTGCGGGCAAATCAACAATAGTTGGTGCGCTATTAGCCAAATTTCCTCGGCTTGCATTTTCGATTTCTGCCTGTTCAAGACCACCCCGAGGACAAGAACAAGATGGTGTACATTATTATTTCTTGGCTCCAGAAATATTTCAGCAGCGCATCGCTGCCGGCGCATTTTTTGAATGGGAAGAAGTCTATCCAGGAATGTATTATGGCACTTTAAATACAGAATTAGAACGTCTTTGGTCTGCAGGCAAGGTTGTTGTTTTCGATGTCGATGTAGTTGGCGGATTAAAAATCAAATCTAAGCTTGCTCAACACGCCTTAGCTATTTTTATTCAGCCTCCAAGTATAAGTGAGTTAGAAAAAAGATTGCGCACTAGACAAACAGATTCAGTGGAAAAGATTGAAATGCGATTGTCTAAGGCTTCCAATGAAATGAGCCATGCCCATCATTTTGATCACGTTGTCATCAATGATAACCTTGATCAGGCATTAGAAGTGGTCGAGCGACTGATTTTGGAATTCATAGGATCATGAGAGTAGTATTGTACTTTGGAACCTTTAATCCGATTCATGTTGGTCATTTGATCATCGCAAATCATATGGCCCAACAACCACAAATTGACCAAGTTTGGTTAGTCGTTACGCCACATAATCCGCACAAGGATAAAGCAACCTTGTTGTCGGATCAGCTCAGGCTTGATATGGTACGCGAGGCAATTTATGAGCACCCAAATCTCAAAGCTTGTAATGTAGAATTCCATCTTCCCAAGCCCAATTACACAATTTCTACTTTAACTCACCTTCAAGAACAGTTTCCAGCGCACGAATTTTGTTTGTTAATGGGAGCCGACAACCTCAAGTCTTTTCATAAATGGTATAATTGGGAGCAAATTTTGGAGAAACATCAGATTTTTGTCTATCCGAGGAGTAGTCAAGCACCTGAAAACCCAGAGCAAATAGGACAACTACAAAAGCATCCAAATATTTCTATGCTCACTGACGTCCCCATTTTAGGTATAAGTGCAAGTCATATTCGAGCCAGATTAGCAGTTGGTCTAGATTGTTCTTTTTTACTGACAGAACCAGTCCTGGAATATATCTTAAAGGGCAGTCTATATCGTAACTAATTCACATCAATGTGGGGCATAAAAAAAGGGGAGCTTAGCCCCCCATTTTCAAAGTGTTGTGAAACGATATTAAAGCTTCACGAATTTTTGTTGTTGGATTCCGAAAGTATCAGAAAGTTCAATAATATAGGTGCCTTCGGCTAGTTTCTCCAGATCAAAGGTTGCTGTTGAGGCCGTGGTTTGAATCGTTTGGATGTTTTTACCGTTGAGGTCACGTAAAACGAGCTGGGAGTTACTGCCACCTACCAAACCACTGACTTCAATACTCGATTGAGCTGGATTTGGCTGTAGGCTGATTGGATTGATAATTTGTTCAATAGTACCGCCAGAACCTACAACAATTTTGTAGCCATCAAAGGATACTGTCTGGGTAACAGGTGTTGGTGGTAAACCAGGGAAGAGCACCACTAAAACAGTTGCTGTTACGTCAACTGTTACGGGAAAAACAGCGACAGAGTCTGTGGTACCAAAGATATTAGCACAGCCATTTTCACCACCTAAATAAGTACAATTACTGATATTACAAGCAAAGTCATATCCCGGAGGTAAACCCTGAAGTGCATCAATAGTAAATTGTTGGATTACTGAACCTACAAACTGACCGCTTGGATCGATTTCTGCGGTTACAGTTGACGGAACCTTAAAGTTGATATCTGTTGAGTAAGCAACGTTAGGCAGGGCCGGAGGCAAATTTTGTGTGGTATCTGGCCAGATGCCGTAGGTAGAATCCACAAAGTTTGCACCAGGGATACATGATTGACCCCAAGAGATGAGGTAAGTCATTGTAAATAATAAAGAAAGTAATAGTTTTTTCATGGCGAATGATTAATGTTTAAAGTAAAAGTACAATTATTTTAATTGAAATGACAAAGTAAATTTTCAGACTTCTTTCAATTTTCGCTGCATTTCAATGCTTTGGCTACCTTTGCGCTATGGTAATATACAATGTAACGGTCAGTATAGATCTGGCTGTAGCAAAAGAATGGCTGAGCTGGATGCGTTCAAAACACATCCCAGATATCCTAAAAACAGGCTGTTTTTTGGAGTGCAGGCTCTCAAGAGTAAAAGGTGAAGAAGAGGGCGGGCTTACTTATTCAGTGATGTATTTGGCCAAAGATCAAGCTACTTTAGATAGATACCAATCGGAATTTGCCCCCGACTTACAACAAGAACATTCGTTGCTTTATCAAGGTAAATTTGCAGCTTTCCGAACTACCCTTGATCTTATTGACGCTTTTAAACCATGAGTGTCAAACCAAAAAAACAACTTGGTCAGCACTTTTTAAAGGATGCCGGAACATGTCAAAAAATTGCCAATCAAGTTATCTGGACCGATGCAACACGAAAGGTTCTAGAAATTGGCCCTGGGATGGGCGCCTTGAGCAAGTACTTGTGGGCACTTCCTGAAATTGATTTGTGGTTGCTCGATGTAGACATCGAATCCATCGATTATCTCAGGGCCTATTACCCAACACAAGCTGAGCGCATTTTATTTGGTGATTTTTTGCGATTGAACCCTGCTGAACTCTTTGATCAAGATCCGTTTATCGTGGTTGGAAATTTTCCTTACAATATTTCTTCTCAAATTTTATTTAAGTGCCTTGAATACCGCAACCAAATACCTCAAATAATGGGAATGTTCCAAAAGGAGGTAGCGGTTAGGGTGGCTCAAAAACCAGGCTCCAAAGAATATGGCATTATTAGTGTTTTATTGCAAACCTTCTATGACATACATTACTGTTTTACGGTAGATGAACATGTATTTATACCGCCTCCAAAAGTTAAGAGTGGTGTTATCAGATGTGTGCGCAACCAAAGAAGCGCTTTGCCTTGCGATGAAAAATTGTATTTTCAAGTAGTGAAAGCAGCTTTTAATCAGCGGCGTAAAACCCTCCGTAACTCGCTGCGTGTATTGCTTAAAGATGCGCCGTTACCCGAAAAATTTGAACAACAACGACCCGAAAGACTTAGTGTCGAAGACTTTATCGAACTCACTTGTTTTATTGAACAACTTGCCAATTAAGGCTGAAAACCATCTTGGCGTTCACCGCTAATCTGTTGCCCCTTTTTAAAGATTTTTTTACTGACCAACTGGCCATTTTCATTATAGGCTAAAAACAAGCCGTCTTTGAGCCCATTCTTGTAATTTATTTCATAAACCAATCTGCCATAGCGATCATATTGCTTGAAAACACCGTGTAGTCTACCGTAGCGGTATTGGGCCACAATTGTGGGCACTACACCACCCGGGTAGTAATTGGTCCAGGTTCCATGCTTGAGTCCATGGTAATATTTACCTGTTTCTTTGACTTGAAAATCTACTTGAGAAAAGGATTCATAGGAGCCATGAAGGTCTGAAACAGTTTCTTTAAGCCCCATAATGGCCATGCCGTCGGCCATATTTTGTTGCGTAAAAATTTTATAATGTTGTTTTTCTTTGAGCCTGCCGTTACTGTAATAACTGAGCCATTCGCTGGTTTTATATCCATTTTTATAAACCCCTTGCGTGAGCAAAACACCTTCCGGAGAGTATGATTCCCAATTGCCGTTTAATTTTCCGTCTACAAAAGTTGTTTTGTCTTTGAGTCTTCCGTTTTCCCAGTAATTAAACCATTCACCTTCTTCTTTTCCTGCGACGTAGGATCCTTTCATGAGCAGTGTAGAATCTTCGTACCAGGTTTGCCATAAACCTGTTCTAAGATCATTGCGGTAGCTCCCTGTTCTGTAAAGCGCATTGTTGGGGTAGAAATATGTCCAATCTCCTGTTCGCAAATCTGCATTGTATTGTGCACGATACGAAAGTTGACCGTTTGTAAAATAATAATGCCACACACTATCCTGAAGACCTTTCTCAAAAAAGCCATCCATATCGAGGGTCCCCTCTGGGGTAAACCATTTCCAGTAACCTTGTTTTTTGCCCATTAAATAGTTGCCGTATGTGAGGGTGTCTTTTTCGTTAGCCATGACCATATAGATACCATTTAGGGAATCAGTTTCATAACCAACCTTTTTTTCAAGTACGCCATCGAAACGATAAAACTCCCATAGACCATCTTTTTTACCGTTTTTAAATGCGCCTCCGATGGAAAGCACACCATTGGCCGTGCGTTCTTCGAATGGCCCCGTCTTCAGGCCGTTTTGGAAAGTATAAAATTCCTTCACTACACCGTCGATGTAGTAGCTGATAATTTGACCATTTCCGTCTTTGACGGTTTGTAGGTGTGTGCTGTCGGCCTGCCAAAACGCTTTTAAATAAACGGTATCGTTTTGAACTTTTTCGATGGATTTAGGATGCCCGTCAGCGTAGTAATAGTTCCATAACCCTACCGGACTTCCGAGTTCAAATTGACCACTCACAAGCAGCTTTCCGTCGCTTCCAAATTCTTTGTATGTGGAGTCTGGGACATTAAATTTAAAGAATGCTTCTTGCTTGACCTGTTTATTTGGGTAAAAAAAAGTGCGCTTACCATGGAGACGGTTTCTGTAGTAATTCGCCTCTTCTTCTAGCTGACCATCGTAGTCGTAGAACAGCCATTTTCCATGCTTTTCTGTTGTTTGGGGTGAAGCAGAACTGGTAAAATAGGCGCCATAACCTTGCAAATGTTTGTTTTGGGCATCCCAATAAGTACGAACTTTAGGGCTGAGGTTTTCTTTCAAGACCTTTAGTTCTTGTGCCAAAAAATCAGCGGCAAATATCAATAAAATGAATAGCGATAAGAGGCGCATAGGCTTAAATAAAACTGCGGAAAATAAAGAAGAGACCAAAGCTGATAAATAGCATTCCGATGATCTTGTTGATCACATTAAGTAATTTTTCGGTGACCAAATTTCTGATTTTTTTGGCCGCAGAAATTTTGATAATGTCAAAAGCAAAGTAGGTGAGTAAGACGAAACCGAGATAGAAAAATAAAAATAAATTCGTATCGTTTGGACTTTCGCGTTTGGCCACTGACGCAACACTTAACCAATAAAATACGACGAGCGGATTGGCAAAGTTCAGTAGGAAACCTTTTGCAATGAGGAGTCCAAAATTCTTTTTAGGGTCGGCACTTTCTTTGAGATGGTATTTTTCGGTTACGTCTTCTAGCTCTCGGTCTCCGTCGTGTATTTTTGTTTTCTTGATGAGATTCACTATGCCATAAACGATAAATATAAGCCCACCTAAACGATCAAAAAGCTCTTTGTTTTCTCCTGAAAGCAAAGTATTGATTTGTTCTACAAATAAGACAGCGAGTAAAATATATACCACATCGCTAAGTATGACCCCCAGATCAATGGCTAAAGCGCTGCGGATACCTTTTGTGATGCTCTTCTCGAGTAGAACAAAAAATACAGGACCTGGCATTATTGAAAGAATTAGGCCAATGGTAAAGGCGTGGAAAAACATATCCATGTAACAAATTTAACCGATTAAACCCATGAAATGAGAATGGATTGCTAATGTTACTTACAGCGCGATGTTTATTTCAGGAAATGCACTAAATTTGTGGCTCAATTCTAACATTATGAAAACTTTGCGCGCCAACCAAAAACTGGAACAAATAATTGCCAACGTCGAGAAAAAAGGCTTAGAAGCACCTCGCCTCATCGAAGACCTCAAAGAACTCAGAGAAATGGCGTTACTCGAACAAGATCCACTGGTTGTCAAGGTTCTACGTCTTACCTACGAGTTTATTCAAGAAAATGAATGTTTTGATGTCGAAGCGCAATACGAAGAAGACGAGGAAGGCAATGAGTATCCGATTGAAATTGACGACAACGAAAACTTGTTATATTTCTTAAATCTACTTAAGAATGCAGACCACAAGATTAACCGTGAAGAAATCAAAGATTACCGCGCTGCGCTTAAATTAGAACTTTATTAAGCAACCCTTCACCAATCTGATCGTCTTGCTGCTAAAGAGCAAGTCATTTGTTCATTTTGGTTTTAATTATCTTGCAGAAAAAACCTGGAAAGTCCTTCCAGGTTTTTTTATGTGCAGAATTGGCAATATTTTGCCTCTGGGTTGTGTGAAAATGGTATTTCAGTGTCCATTAACTGCGCAACAAGCGCTTGCATCCCGTCTTCAAAAAGTTTTGGAATCATGCTTAAATCTGTGTTTTTATCGTAGCTCAATGCAAAGTCTTCAGATACATTGATCAATGATTCGATGCGTGCTTCTGCAGGAAGTTGTCCGTATTGTGCCTCAAAGAAAAGTGTATATAAACAAAGCTGCATCACGTGTTTAGGTTTGGTGAGATTGGTAAATGCATCGTGTTTAGCACTCATTTTAACATCTTCGTCCTTGACCTTTCCTGACTTGTAATCTATGACTCTGTAGCCATTTTGGCCAATTCGGTCAATTCGATCAATAAAGCCGACAAAGAGAATAGGAATTTGTGACTGTTCGATTTGAACCATTTGCGTTAGTTCAAATCTAGCCTCAAGTTGTTCAATAAAGAGTGGTTCATGAAGTTGTTGAACAAAATCAAGTTCTTTTCTGAGGTGTTGATTGGTCAAATCAAGCGCCATTTCAAAGCTCAGTAAATTCTTGCCGCGTTCAAATAACGTTGCATTTTGGTCGAAGTACTTAAGAAAGTGTTTTCTTAAAATAGCTGGGTAGGTATTGAGCATTTGAGAAATGTCCTTAGCGGTAACTGGCCCAGGAGCTGGCTCAATACGTTTGCCGTTTTTGTCTTTTTGCGCAAAAGGTGTAAAAAGTTCTTCCAAACAAGCGTGAATAAGTGAGCCGAATGTACTTGCAGCAAGGTCTTCCTCAACTTCCTCCTCTTCTCCAAATTCAACTACATAACGGTAATAAAAGTCTAAAGGACAATTGGCGAATTTACGCAATGCAGAAGCTGAAACGCCATTTTTAAGGTAGGCAAGTAATCGTTCTTGAATAGCGGTATTTTTGGGAATCGCCGAAACTTCTTGGTTTTGTTCATCAGTTGGTATCTGGTAATAAAAGGTTTGCCAATTCACATTTGGATTAGCGGCGCGCCACTCCATTTCTAATTGCAGTAAATAGCGACTTTTTTCATGGCTTCCAAGGACTTCACTGGTTGTTGTGTATGTAAAAGTAAGGTGTCGTGCATGATGGAGTAGTCTGTAAAAGTGCTGTGCAAAAAGTCCTTGTTTATCGCGGTTGCTTGGCAAGCCAAAGGCACTACGCAAATCCATAGGGATAATACTCTGAATGGGATTGGTAGGCGGAAGCTTCCCTTCATTCATGCCGAGCACATAAATATGTTCGAAGTCAAGTAGGCGTGTTTCAAGAAGTCCGGTGATTTGCAAGCCTTCTGTTGGACTACCAATATAAGCGAGGTGCGCACGCGTCCAATGTTGGTAAAATAGCTTTTTAAAGCTACTAAGTGCCATTTCGGGAAAAGCGTCGTCAAATAACAATTCGAATTGCCTGCAGCAGGTTTCAAAAGATAGCAGTGCGGTGCGTTCAAAATCGTTTTCTTCTGGAATGTGTAGTAGCAAGAATGAATTGATTTTTCTCAATTGAGTCAAACCTTGTTGCCAGTCTGCTTGCCAGTCTGCGTTAAGCAATTCTAGGAGCTCCTGCAGTTTATTGGGAAGTTGGAGTTGATCAACTCGCTGAAAAACGCGGTTAAATTGTACCGTATGTTTTTCAACTTTTGCCAATGCATGGAGTTCCTTTTGATTAAAAGCAATTGTAATAAACGCATGATGGCAAAAGCGCTGAAAATCTTTGTAGTACAGTGCTTTGGTCCGAAACTTTTGATGGTTCTCTTGGAGTTGAAAACAAAGGTCTATCCAAGTTCTTATTGGTGTTTGTTCAAGTGGAAGACCGAGCGTAATGTTTGCTTGACCAACTGTTTTGGGAATATTGCGAATGGCGGCGTGCACCAATGATTCGTCGGCAAGTAATACCAGTACCTCACTCCAGTCTGTATGCGTATTTTGGTATAGTTCGGTTGCGAGCACTTTCACTTGTCCGATGTGTTGCGCACATTCAATTTCCTTTACATGATAAGTAGCTGTGCGTAAGGCGTCAGGAAGATCATCGGGGGCACCCAACCCAAAAAAAGTACTGTTTTTACGTTGAAAATTACCTGCTTCGTGAAAAGGGTTATCAAAATAATAACGATCCGAATCCTGGATATATTCCGCTTGTTTGGCGTTTATTAAATATTTGATGAGTTGTTGTTCTGCCAATGAAAGCGCATTAAAACCTGCAAAAATAAAGTACTGAGCAGGTTTAAAGTAGTGGCTAGGATTTGTAGCAAGTTCTCGGTAGGCTTGGGCTTTTGTGCAAGAATTAGTCTCTTTTAAATGTTTTAATAAACCCCCGTGTAGTTTGGGAATAAGCTCCCAAAATAGCATAAATTTTTTCTGCGAAGCAGAATAGGCTTCTTCGTCAATTTGCCAGCTTTCTAGGGCTTTAATTGAGGCTAAATTTTGATAGAGTTGTTGGTGATCAACTAGATACCTGTCTACATCATCAAAATCGGATAGTAGGATTGGACCCCAAGTGAGGTAATCTTCAAAGCTAAGTGCCTGCTCTTGAAAAAGACTTTTGTAAATATTGTAAAGTGAAAGCAGGGTGCGTGTGGGATGCTGTATGGTTTTCTTTGTAAGGTCGCTTATCCATTGATCGATGGTGAGGATTTGAGGCGAAACGAGCGGCCCATGATTCATTTGGAACAACGCATTTTGTAAATAGCGTTTGGCTCTTTCAGAAGGAAGTATGATGAAAAGATCTTTTGCAGCTATCTTTTTAGCCAAGATTTGATGCGCAAGTCGGTCTAAGAATTTCATCATGGCAAACGATTGGTTAATCGAACCAAACTTTTTCAAAGAAAGATTGCGGCCTATTGGAGTGAATAAATTTGTGCCCCCCGTAGCATTTGATGATGGCAAAATGATTGGCTCCAAACTGAATTTGCACACAATTGAGCCCTTCTGGGTAGGTGTCAGAAAGGCCTTCGAATACGGTAGAACCGTCGTCTAAGGTTTTTTTGGTAATGCGACCTGCAGTAGGTGGATTGATATAAATACTTGCGATTTCTTCTGGATTCAGGAGTTGATCCAAGGGATGAATAACGACTTCATAGGTATTTCCTTGGCCAAGTTCGCGGTAGACTAAACGAACTGTGTTGTCTTGGAGCGTTTCGACAAGAGGTTTACCTGGAAACTTTGCAACTAAACCAGAAGCGGGGTCAGTCTGAATATATTCTGTTGGTTTTTTAAGTAAGCGTTTGCTTGGAGGCGGTGTAGCGCTGATAGTCCATTGTACGGGTCTCACTTTGTATCCTTTGGCGCGCAAGAGCTGTAATATACCTTCTTCGCCACCTAAATGCCCTGCACCCACAGCACAAAAGAAGGGCTGCTGTTTTTTAAGCAAAGAAAGAAGTGTGTCCCGCATTTGGTAATTGCGCTTGACGATTACCTCTTGGTAAAGGCTATCTTGAACGGACAAATAGGATTTCATAAAACGTTGTAATGCATCGAGGTCACCTCTGAGGTATAATTCAAGAAGTTTTTCTTGGGTGAACGAATTGATTTGGTTATCGATGATCTTTCGTTCGCTCAGTTTGAATTCATTGGACAACGCGTATTGGTCTTCTAGTTTTTCTAGTGCTATTGTTTTTTTACCAAGTTGTAGAGCAAGTACTTGGAAATAAGCATCTAGAAATTGGGGCATGCCATCTTCAGAGCCATAAAGCGTTTTGGAATTTAGTGCAAAGGTTGTGTATGACTTTCCTTGGTTGTCTATGCGCGTTTCGGGCAGCGTTTTACGGGTATCCATTGCGGAAAAAAGCTGATAAATATCTGTCTCAAGGACTATATTTGGTGCTTGCTCAAAGACAATATAGGTACTATCCGAGAGATCGAAAAGCGCTCGGTCATTGGCATGAAGTGTGCCGAAAAGGTATGATTTGGCTGCTGATTTTGGCTGCGATATTTCCCACAATAGTTCTTTATCGGGCTCAATGATTTGTGCACTAAGATTTATATGAATGGGAGTCAATAAAAAGAGCAGGAAAAAATGCATCAATCCAAAGTTAATTAAATAAATACACGCTGGATGTGTTTTTCTGTGTAAGCATAAGCCAAATAAGCCAATGACGGGATTTCATTGGTGAGTAAAATTGGCGATCTTCTGCCAAGTGCAATTTTACCATGGGTGCTTTGTAATTCGAGAGCAGCTGCTGCATTGATGGTGAGGGCGTTGATGGCCGCTTCTGGTGTCATTTTCATTTTTATACAGGCTAAAGAAAGCACATGCATGAGGTCATAACTAGGAGCAGATCCTGGGTTAAAGTCACTGGCTAGTGCCACAATTGCACCTGCGTTAATGAGTTCATTTGCTGCACCGTAAGGTATCGAAAGAAAATGTGAACAACCAGGCAGAAGCGTAGCTATGCAATTGCTTTTTGCAAGTGCAGCAATATCCGAAGCATCGAGTTCTTCGAGGTGGTCTACTGAAACTGCACCTTTTGAAATTGCGGCAGGGATGCCACCTAAAACAGAAAACTGGTTGACATGAACTTTTCCTTTAAGTCCAAAGCATTGCCCCGCTTCGAGTATTTGGCACATTTCGTCTGTACTGAAATAGTTGCGTTCGCAAAAAATATCGATGTAGTCGGCTAGATTTTCTGCAGCAATTTGAGGCAGCATTTCGTTGATGATGAGGTCAATATAGGCGCTCCGCTGGTCTTTATAGGCAAGTGGAATGGCGTGTGCACCAAGAAACGTTGCTTTGATTTGTACTTTACAAGATGACTTTAATTGTTGAATAACCCGGAGCATTTTAAGCTCTGCTTCTGTACTAAGGCCGTAACCGGATTTGATTTCTATAGCACCAGTGCCGGCGGCAATCATTTTTTGAATGCGAATATAAGCAGCGTCGAAAAGTTCTTGTTCGGACATTTCTGCTAGTTTGCGTGCTGAATTGAGAATGCCGCCGCCTTTGGCCGCAATAGCTTCATAACTGAGACCATTGATCCGGTCTATAAATTCTTCTTCGCGGCTAGCTGCAAAAACGGTGTGGGTGTGAGAATCAATAAATGCAGGAAGCACATAGCAATTACTTGCATCTATAACCTCTACATCGCGCCAATCGGTTATGCCAGGCCATTCACTCATAGGTCCATAAGCAATGACTTCGTTGTCCTCTAATGCCAAGTAGGCATTTTCGATCACTGGTAGCACTTGCATTTGAGCAGCGCGGACTACCTCAGGTAGATCTTCGCCAGCTTGAACCAGGCCTTTGATATTTTTAATAAATTGTTTGCGCATACGTATTTTCACTGTAAAGATACGGTCAATTTCGGCTTATTTTCGCAGAGATGAAAGAAAGAAATGCAAGCATGTCTCACGATCTATTGGGTAAGTGGGGCGAGGCCTATGCATTGAATTATTTACTCGAGCTTGGTTATGCCCTCCAAGCTAGAAATTATAAGTTCAACCGCATGGAAATCGATTTAGTGCTCATTGACCATCAAACAATGGTTGTGGTTGAGGTAAAAACCAGGCATAGTGCCGAACTCGGAGAACCATGGCGGTCCGTAAATCTCGCTAAACAAAAGCAAATTATTAGAGTGGCTAATTATTACACAAAGACCATCCAATGGCCAAATGAAGTGCGCTTTGATGTTGTGTCAATTGTGCATAACAGTAACCACACTGACCTCACGCACATCAAGGATGCATTTAGCCCTGGTCCTTGAATTTAGACGTGTAGCGCTCTGTCTGCAGTGGCTGCTAACGCTGCTTCTTTGACGGCCTCAGAGTAGGTCGGGTGTCCGTGGCAAATGCGGGCAATGTCTTCGGCAGAAGCGCGGTATTCCATTGCGGTCACTGCCTCCATAATAAGGTCGGCAGCACGCGGCGCAATCATATGCACACCAAGAACTTCGTCGGTGTTGGCATCAGCTAAAATCTTGATGAAGCCGCTGGTATCCATACTTGCACGCGCTCTTCCCAAAGCTTTAATTGGGAATGACCCCGCTTTGTATGCGTGTCCTTGTGCTTTGAGTTCTTCTTCGGTTTGCCCAACGGCGGCAATTTCAGGCCAAGTGTACACAACACCAGGGATGAGGTTGTAATTGATATGCGGTTGTTGACCAGCAATATACTCTGCTACAAAAACACCCTCTTCTTCGGCTTTGTGCGCAAGCATAGCACCGCGAACAACATCACCAATTGCAAATATGTGTTGTTGAGCGGTTTGTAAATGGTCATTGACCTCGATCTGACCGCGTTGGTTGGTCTGAAGTCCGGCTTTTTCTAATTGAAGTCCCTCAGTGAAAGCTTTGCGTCCGACAGCAACCAAGCAATAATCAGCATCTATTGTAATTTGCTCGCCTTTTTTATTTTGCGCTGTTAGCGTAACACTTTTGCCATTATTGACTACCCCTAGTACTTTGTGTTCCATATGGAATTTAAAGCCTTCTTTTTTCAAAATTTTGGTAAATTCTTTACCAATTCCAGCATCCATTGTAGGTAAGATACTTGGTGCAGATTCAACGACTTCGACTGCTGTGCCCAAACGCGCGTAAACAGATCCGAGTTCTAAGCCGATCACTCCGCCGCCAATGACGAGCATTTTTTTAGGAATTTCTGGCATATTGAGTGCTTCGGTAGAGGTAATGATGCGTTTTTTATCGGGTTCCATGCCCGAAAAATAATTGGGTTTACTTCCTGTTGCGATAATGATATTCTTGGCACTCAATTGGGTGCTTTGCTCGCCGCTTACCTCGATCGTATGGGCATCTATAAAACGACCAATTCCATGAAAAACCGCGATTTTATTTTTGTCCATGAGGAACTTGACACCCGCGCAGGTCTGTGAGACGACTTCGTTTTTGCGGGTAATCATTTGAGATAGATTTGCCTTAAGGCCCTTGATTTCAATTCCGTGCGTCGCAAAATTATGTTGTGCGTTATGGAAATGCTCGGATGAATCGAGGAGGGCTTTTGATGGAATACAACCCACATTAAGGCAAGTTCCGCCAAGTGTGTTGTATTTTTCAATTAGAGCTGTTTTGAGTCCGAGCTGAGCACAACGCAACGCTGAAACGTATCCGCCCGGTCCTGAACCAATTACTACCACATCAAAAGTTTCCATCCTTACAATTTTTTACAAATTTACTGTTTGTCTACGAACAACCAAAGCCTTAAATTTGCGTTGTAAGATCGTGTACAAGTTAAAAATCTTTATTCTATACCTTTACCTCCTGATTTTCGGGCAGTTGTCTGCTTCTCATATTATCGGAGGTGATATCTACTATAATTATTTAGGGAACAATCAATATCGTTTTTTCATTACCCTTTACCGTGATTGCGCATCGACAGGTGCACAATTCGACGACCCATTATACCTTTCCATATTTACCCAAGGCAATGTTCATTACCAAACGGTTCAAGTTCCTTTTCCTGGCTCGGTTATTTTGCCCATCAATTTCAATAATCCCTGTGCTACGCAACCAACCGGAATTTGTGTGGAGCGCGCCATTTATCAGGTTGTACTGACTTTACCTCCAATTCCTGGCGGATACCTCGTTTCGTATCAACGCTGTTGTCGCGGGCCGAATATTACCAATCTTCAATTTCCCGACGACACCGGCCTCACTATAGTGGCAACTATTCCCGGATCCAATACCAATGCCACCAATAACAGCAGTCCTCGTTTTACCAACTATCCTCCGGTATTGCTTTGCAACAACGACCAACTTGTTTTTGACCATTCGGCAACAGATCCTGACGGAGACCAACTCGTCTATTCATTAGTCACCCCTAATGCCGGCGCCAACTCCGGCAACCCACAACCGCTGCAAATGCCACCGCCACCCTATTTTCCGGTGACGTGGCAAAATAATTTCAATGCAGCCGTACCGCTTGGCCCCGGATCGTCAACTATGATCCACCCTAATACAGGTATGTTGACAGTAAGCCCAAACCTCATTGGCCTTTTTGTAGTTGGCGTTCGCGTTCAGGAATACCGCAACGGCCAGTTAATAGGCGAAACCGTCCGCGATTTCTTGTTCAGGGTTTTTGATTGCAATATTCAGCTTGCTGCTATTCTTCCGCAACAACCGCAATTACCCAATTTCAATGGGTACTGCGATGGACTCACCGTTCAATTTGACAACCAGTCATACGGCGGCACCACTTATTTATGGGATTTCGGAGTCCCGGGAACAACCGCTGATAGCAGTCCTTTATTTGAACCAACGTATACTTATCCGAGTTCTGGAACTTACACGGCTCAGCTCATTGTGAATCCGGGCCAGAACTGTACAGATACTGCTTACATTGAAATCATCATCAATGAAGAGTTGAGTGTTTCGTGGTCAACCATTGATTCACTTTGTTTGTCTAGCAATAGCCATGATTTTATAGCGCAGGTATCCGACCCTAGTGCTACGCTCAGTTGGAATTTTCCTCCAACGGCATCCACTTTACAAGCGAGCGGAAATATAGTTTCGGGCGTTAGTTTCAATTCCGCAGGTTTTCATTTGGTTACCATCGACGCAAATACAACCTATTGCCAACAGAGTTACACCGATTCTGTATTTGTATTTGGAGAGGCTATTGCGGCTATTGTAGTGCCACCCCAAGTTGAATGCTTGGGTTATACCATTCCTTTTGGTAATAATTCACAAAATGCAATAAGCTATGCTTGGGATTTTGGCAACGGTCTAACAAGTGCTGCAACAACCCCGACCATTACTTTCCCCGGACCAGGCGTTTATCCTGTTACGCTGATTGCGGGCTCGTCTACGATATGTCTAGACACCACCCAAGTGAATGTCACTATTCTAGAGCCAATTGTTCTAAGTACAATCCATTCTGACTCTTTATGTATCGATGATTTTTTTAGTTTCGATGCCCAGGTAAGCGGTCCAATAGGCACCAATTATTTCTGGGATTTTGGGGCAAATGCCACTCCAATGACCAGTAATCAACTCACGGGCAATAATGTCCTCTTTAATCAAAGTGGCACGCAGCAAATAATGCTTATTGGTCAAAACCCGCTTTGTGCTGACACACTTCTTGAAACAGTCCGTGTGTTCGGGCATCCGAGTATCAACTTTATGTTTCTCAATGCTTTGCAATGTGCACCATCACAAGCACAATTTGTGAATTTAAGTCAAAGTGAAGTTCCAACTATTTATATATGGGATCTTGGCGATGGCACTCAAGTTCAAGCCAACAGCGTAACCCATACTTACTTTAATCCAGGAAATTATACCGTTACACTCACACTCATTGAGCAATTTGGCTGTCTAGATACTTTATTTATGGCTCAGCAGGATTTAGTTACCGTACATCCTTCCCCACAAGCGGGCTTTTCGATAAGCCCAGACAAAGTGGATGTTTGTCAAAATGAAGCAGTTTTTACAGATCAATCTATTGATGCTGTGACCTATCAATATTTTGTCGAAGACCGCACAATCCAATATACCAGCGCCAATTTTGTCCATGCGTATGGTCGCGGTGGCACCGATTATCCAATGCAAGTTGTTTCCAACGCTTTTGGATGTACAGATACAGCATATGCGAGCATTGAAGTTGAACCTTTTAGTATTTACGCACCTAATACTTTCATTCCAGATGCAAACGGTCGGAATGAAATTTTTAAACTTGTCACCGATTTTGGAGTTACAGATTGGTCTTTAGAGGTATTCAATCGGTGGGGAGAACGCGTTTTTGTAAGTCAAAATCCGGAGGAGGGTTGGGACGGCACCTTTAATGGGATTCCATGCCAAGATGGTTTGTACAACTATGTACTGAAGTTCAGGCCTTGCCACGAACCCTATATCAGAAGACAAAGAGAAGGCATGGTGAATTTACTGCGCTGATTTCAAAGTTTTCTACGCAATTCAAAGTTCTGACCCAAATAAACTTTTCGAACTTGTTCATCGGCTGCGAGTTCTTCTGCTGTTCCCGATTTTAAAATTTGACCTTCAAAAAGCAAATAGGCTCTGTCTGTAATCGAAAGGGTTTCTTGTACGTTGTGATCCGTGATGAGGATGCCAATATTGCGTTTTTTAAGCTCCCAAACGATTGCCTGAATGTCCTCGACAGCGATTGGGTCTACCCCGGCAAAAGGTTCGTCGAGTAGAATAAATTTAGGGTCTGTTGCCAGGGCTCTGGCAATTTCGGTGCGTCGTTTTTCACCCCCAGATAAGCGGTCCCCAAGGTTTTTGCGCACATGACCTAAACTGAATTCTTCGAGTAATTTTTCGAGTTTGGCTTCGCGCTCAGCTTTTGGCAAGGGGCCCATTTCGAGAATGGCCATGATGTTGTCTTCAACGCTTAGTTTTCTAAATACGGAAACTTCTTGTGGTAGGTATCCGATGCCGAGTTGTGCACGTTTGTACATCGGTAATTTGGTGATATCCTTCCCGTCTAGAAAAACACTTCCCGAATCTGGTTTGACTAAACCCACCATCATGTAAAAGGATGTTGTTTTTCCGGCGCCGTTTGGCCCAAGTAGGCCAACGATTTCACCTCGTTGAACATCAACATTGACCCCGTTTACGACAGCACGCCCGCGGTACGCTTTACAGATATCTTGAGTATGTAATTTCACAAATCGAAAATACTAAAAATTTAGGGAGTAGCGCGCTTTAATACCAATAGGGCTTACACCAGGAATTTGATGTGTGGCACGGTAAACGACATCTATGCGAATCACTTTAAGAATGTTCTCAATACCGACTCCTACTTCGATGTATGGGATGCCATTAAATGGCCGCACAAATTCTGGAATCAGCATTTGATCGGCATGTTTAGATGATAAACCACCGAGCATGAAGCGCTCCGTAGTGATGAGTCTTATTTTGGATGCTTTTACAAGCGGAATACGGTCAAAAATAAGACCTTCCCAGCGGTTTTCAGCAAAGCCAATCACATAACGATCACTGACAAATTCGATAAAATTGACCATGTTAAAAGTACTGGTGAGCAACCAAACAGACTGATTCCCCTCGTGGACTTTTAGAAGCGGATATGCGGTGCTCCCATTAATGTATCCGAGTGTGAAGCCATAGCGCATGCGTCCCAAAACACCAAGCTGGGTGTTGTGCTCATATTGAAATTCAAATTTTTGGTAGTTGTATTCACTACCTAATATACCTTTGATGCCGAAGACCCCTTGAAACGAAAGAATTGGATATGGCGAGCGCAATGCGGTGCGGTCGAAAGAACCGGATAAGAATTCTTCATCTTTGGTCCAGCGAATTCTTGTTGTAAATTCTGCAGCCGTAAGATTTGAAAGTTGTATGGTATCTTGTCCAATTAAACGCTGGTACGTTGCCAAGCCAAGCGGCGTATAATTTTTCCATTCGGCTGCCGTATAAACGATGAGGTCTTTTTTAATGTCTTTTTCAAGGCTTAACCCTGCTTTTTGGACAAAAGTAAGTTTGTCAAAAGGCGCTGTACTCAGAAAGGTAACAAACGAGGTGCCCATTGAGGCTGCTGTTGGCGATTGCCCTATTTGTTCGATGTCATAGTTGTAATAGGCATTGAGCATTCCTCTTTTCTGAGGTGTGATATTGTATCGAACTCTGACGTTGTATTTGAAGCGTTCATCACCAAAACCATAAGCGATTCGCCCTCCTAATTCAAGCCTTTTGGAAAAATCATTGGATGTGCGAAGTGCCAATGACATTCGGAATTTTTCTACAGGGTTCACACTTACCAAAGACGCGGCAGATCCCAATTCTATTTTTTGAATTGGCCAATATCCAGTTGTGGCAAAGTAAGTGAGCTTGCGCATGTTTTGATAAAATGGTTGCGCTTCCAATGAATCAACCATTGCTTGAATTTGTGTTTCTTGGGTGCTCAACGCAATAGGCCTCATTTTTTCCCATTCTTCATTGCTCAGGGTTTTGGCATTTGAAACAACCTCAACTGCATTTTCACTTCGATAAAATGCTTCTTCGTGAGGCTGATTGATCATAAAAGTACTCCGCCTGCTGTATTTTCTACCAATGAGTCCCAAAAATTTGGATTTTTCTGTGACTTTAAAAGAAAGGACCATGTTTTCTTCGGTGAGCATCCAGACCTCTTTTTGAACTTGTTCAAAGCTTTGTTCAAAATAGAATTCTTGAATGTAATTGAGGTTGGCACCCGGGGCAATATTTGCTTCAATGCGTTTGACGGCATAGGTGGTATCGTGGATCCACATATGTCCTTCAAAAACAAGATCTCCGCTGCGTTTAGGGACAAATCGAAGTTTGTAGCACCAATCGGATCCTATAAACGTGGAGTCGTCGAGGTAAAATTGGTAATACGACCGAGCATAGGGTGCAAGGGGGCTAATGAACGATTTATTGAAAAGGTCGTAGATGTTGTCGTAGATATTGAGTTCGAGGTACATGTCGCCCAAAAATGGGGTCATTTGCATATTCTCAACACCTGTAATTTTTGTGGCTCCCACCACTTCTTTCTTGAGTTTAGGATCTTTTCTGTAATAGTAATCCGAGACGCTTTCAGATAATATTACTGGAAGAAGCGAAGTGTTGTTGGAGTCTGTCTGCAAATAGCTCTTTACTAGGTCAAGGCGATTGACAATTGGGTTGTTGAGCAAGCCCGAATCTAGGTTACTGGCATCGAGTTCAATTTTGTTATAAAGGTGACATTGATAAGCACTCAGTTTTTCTTTATTGTTAACGTCTTTGTAAGTGATGATCCGCCTGTGCAATTGGGACCCTCTGGTTTCTGTCGGGGCTTTGAGAATAATTTCAGCAATGTCTTTATCCTGAGTAGGCATTTTAATGACTAATTCTTGATTTTTGTCCTTATTGATTTTAATGCGTTGCGTCTGATAGCCAAGCAAGCGAAAAAGCAGTGTATCGGTAGGGTAGTAAGTACTTAGGTAAAAGTTCCCTAAAGAATCTGACCGCGTACTTATTTTACTGTCAAGAAATTGGATATTGACATCGGACAAGGGCTCACCTTTTTTATCGGTGACGCGTCCGCTTACTATGGTTTGTTGGCCAAATGCTGGTGAAATCAAAAAACAAAATAAGCCAAGGAAAATTGGTTTCATCAATCTTCTACTTTTGACGCTGCTCTTTTAGAGACAATGATGCTCAATTCAAAGAGTATATAAATTGGGATGGTAACGATGATTTGTGATATGATGTCAGGTGGCGTTATTACTGCTGCTAAGATGAGGATGACGACGATGGCATGTTTTCTATATTTTACCAAAAATGCAGGTGTAAACAGACCTATTTTGACGAGCAGAAAGGTGACAATCGGAAATAAAAAAAATAATCCGGTGTAAAATACTGTAGATAATATGGTGCTCATGTAAGAAGCAATGGTAACATCAGTTTTAATTTCTGGTGTTATCTGAAACGCACCAAAAAATTGTACACTAAGCGGCGCTACTACATAATAGCCGAATAAAATCCCAAGGAAAAAAAGTAAACTGACATAAAATACAATTCCTTTAGCCATCTTTTTTTCATTACTCTTTAAGCCTGGTTTAACAAATGCCCACAGTTGATAAAAGATATACGGAAATGCAAGTACAACACCACCCATGATGCACATCATGAGGGCATAAGAAAATTGACCGGCCAGGGTGGTACTTTGGAAATCGACATTGATTGGATCCACACATACTCCTAAATACTGACACATAAGTTTGAAAGTGATGAAGTCGGCATCAACCATGTTCAAGAAAATGTGCTCCATGATTTCTCGTTGGTAAGTCCAGATGACGACCGCAAAAATAACAACTGCAATTGCCGAACGGAGCAAACGCCAACGCAGCTCTTCGAGGTGATCTAAAAATGACATTGGCTGGTCTTCAGACATGCTGCAAAATTAAGCAAAATATCAGAAAAGGAATTTTAAAAAGAAGTTCGTAAATCGTTTACGATGTTATGGCTGAACTTTGTATCATCAAAACCGATACACTATGAAAAAGCAATTTGTAATTCAGCACATTTGGTTCAACAACCAAGATGCCGCAGTCACTTTAGCAGGCCTAATGAAAGAAGATGTGCTTGCTTATGAGTCTAAGTTAGTCATTCAAATGGCGAAACTAAATGCCGTAATTTCTGAAATTCAAAAGCAGACTGGTATCGAGGTGAGTGAGTATATGTGCCGCTTCGAGCTCGGGTTCATAACAGAATACGAAATCAGTTTTCCACAAGCAGTGCAGGTTGAACTCGACTTGGAAACGATCATTGGGCATGATCAGCAAATGATCAAGCGTATTGTTGCTTAAGGCTGGATAAAAACGGTTTCTTCGTTGATTTTTTCGGCTTCAATTTTAATGATGCCTTGGCCGGTTTTGTTGCCTTTTTGTGCTTTGATATCGAGTACGGCTACACCAGCTTGTCCTAGTTGGTATAATTCGTTGTAATTGAAAGTAGCCAAACCATTTAAGTTGGTATAGGCTGTATCATATACAGCTACCTGTTGAGGTGTACTTTGGGTGTTGGTACCATATAAAACAACCATTGCGTTGGATACACTTGCATTGGTTTCGTCTTTGACGTAGATGTGCGCAACGGTATCCATCTTTTTACGACATGCGCTTAAAGAAACGAGTGTGGTGGCAGCAACTGCAAACAAAAGAATTTTTTTCATGGTGTTTAGTTTGGTAGGTAGATAGTTTCTACGGCAGTGGTATGCACTTTGGCACGGGTGTAGCCATAGGAAGTTTTGTTATTGTATTTTACTATGATATCGAAATAACCGGTCTTATTGCTTTCGCCAGCAAGCGAAAAATAAGGATCCATGTCAAAGGTGGTAAAACCTGAGGAATTGGTGTAAGTTGTGTCTACGTATGCTAATGTGGCAGGCTCTGATTGTTGGTCTCCAACAATAATGACTTTGGCACCGTCGATGAGTTGATTCGAAGAAGAACGCACAAAAACCTTTATAATAGCAGGGTCTTTGGGTTCGCATCCGCCCAATAAAATGAGCAAGGACAACGATAATAGGCTTGTTAAAATAGTTTTCATAGGTAAAGAATGTTTCAAATTTACATTTAAATTTTCGAATTTTAAAACTCTTTAATCTTTCGTTTATTGTATTTGCAATAGTACTTGATTTCGTTCTTGTTCCGTAATTTCAGCAATTGCTTCTCCAGTTAGACCAAAATAAAAACCTTTGACCTTGATTTGCATGACACCAATCTGTCCTGGTTTGTAGAATGGAGTCAAATCAAAATAGGCTTTCCCACTCAGATCTGAAAGGCTGCTATCTTGCACTGCAATTGGATTGTGGGCGGTGTCAGTAGGCTCGGCTACTAACCAAACCTTTACATCGGAGAGGGTAGTGCCGTTAGCATTTACCACAGTTACTTCTAAAGTTGTCGGTGGCGTCTCCTTGCATGCTGCTATGACAACTGCAACAAAACAGAACAATAGAAAAGCAAAAGGCGCTGTACGATACAGCTTTTTTTTCTTGTACATTTGCATGAATACCAAGCTATTTTTGTTGTTAAACAACATTCTAGCAGAAAAGGTTACAACAGTTCGCTTTTTAATACAATGAACATACAAGAATTAGCAGCAGAATTAGAGCAAGTTAGCATACATGATGCACAAACGCTTGAACAATTTCGTATCCGATTTTTAGGGTCTAAAAATGTGCTCAAAGATTTATACGCCGCCATTAAAGATATTCCCAACGAAGAGAAGCGCGTATACGGTCAGCAAGTGAATGGGCTCAAAGAGCGCGCCGAACAAATTTATTTGGAGGCCAAAACTGATCTGGGTCAAACGCAAAAATCGGTCAATCAAGACGATTGGAGTAAACCCTCAGAAGATCCAAAGGTTGGCGCGCATCATCCGCTTTCATTAATTAGAAAAGAAATAATTAGCACATTCAAGCGCATCGGTTTTGAGGTTTCTGAAGGTCCAGAAATCGAGGACGACTGGCATAATTTCAGTGCCCTGAATTTCCCTCCAGAGCATCCTGCCCGCGACATGCAAGACACATTCTTCATTGAAAAAGGCGCGCAAGAGTTTGCGTTGCGTACGCACACCAGTAGTGTTCAAGTGCGTGTCATGGAACAACAACAACCGCCTATTAGAACCATTTCCCCCGGAAGAGTATACCGAAACGAGGCCATTTCTGCTCGTGCGCATTGTTTTTTCCACCAAGTCGAAGGGTTATACATTGACAGAGGCGTGTCTTTTGCAGATCTCAAACAAACCTTATTATATTTTGCCCAAGAGTTATTCGGTTCACAAACACAAATCCGTCTAAGGCCATCCTATTTTCCTTTTACCGAGCCTAGTGCTGAGGTCGATATTTCCTGTACACTTTGTGCTTCGAAAGGTTGCAATGTTTGTAAATATACGGGTTGGTTGGAAATCATGGGTTGTGGTATGGTAGATCCAAATGTGCTTGAAGCTTGCGGCATAGATGCCAATCAATTTACGGGTTTTGCTTTCGGTATGGGTTTGGAGCGTATTGCACAGCTCAAATACCGCGTTACCGATTTGCGCCTGTACTCAGAAAATGACGTTCGTTTCTTGAAACAGTTTAAACCGGGTATGGCATGAGTTGGCAAGTGTTTAACTCCCCAAATCATTGGTCAGAATTGCTTGCGGCCTCCGAAGAACAACCCCAAGTATTGTTCAAACACAGCACGCGTTGTTCCATTTCTTCAATGGTACTGAATCGCTTTGAATCCAGCGCTTTATTTCAAAACAATGAACTACCATGTTGGTATTTGGATTTGATTGCCTATCGCGACTTATCTAATTTAATTGCGCAACAAACAGGTGTTCAACACGAATCGCCGCAATGTATAGTACTCAAAAACGGGCGCGTGCACTACGCAGAAAGTCATGGTTCTATCGACGCTAAAATGATTTTATTAACGTTACAAAACTTATGAAAAAAGTACTTATTTGGGTGCTTGTTATTGGTCTACTTGCCGGATTTCTTGCCCCATTAATCACCTCTTCTAATTCTAATTCTGAAAGCAAAGCAGCCACTTTTGGCTTCGAAGAAAATTTAGCTGTGGTGGCTGGTCAAATAGTGGCCATTCCAATTCGAATTGTAGATGGTAGTACGGCTTTAACGCTTTCTATTTCTGACTCTGTTGTCCTTAAAATTGCAAAACCAAAGAAAAAAGAGGTGTTTTTACTCGATACCAAAAAAATGAAACTCGGCGCATATTTATTAGAACTAAAGGTAACAGATGCCCAAAAGAATCGTTTTTCAGAACAGCGAAATCTACGCATTTTATCGGCCATCAAGCCCGAGCGCTGGTCGGTTAAACTTGGCGCGAGCTATTCCCATGACCCCCAGAATTACACTCAAGGCCTCACTTTTTGGAATGGCGAACTTTTCGAATCTACAGGTGACCCTAATCAGACCGGGAGCTCCATGGTTGCCAAAATTGATTTACAAACCGGAAAACCCGTTCAAAAAGGGGCAACAGTTTTTAAAAAACAGCTTGACGCGAGTAAATTTGGTGAAGGAATGGCCGTTATCAATAATGAAATCTTTCAACTCACCTGGAAAAATCAACAGTGTTTTGTCTACGACCTCAATTCTTTTGAACTTAAAAAAGAATTTGCCTACAGTGGTGAAGGGTGGGGGCTTTGCACCGACGGCAAACAACTCATTATGTCCGATGGTACCGAACGCATCACATTCAGAGACCCAAAGAATTTTCAAACAATTCGCACCATTGAGGTTTACACCGATCAAGGCCCTTTGCCGCAACTCAATGAACTCGAATACATCGACGGCCTCATTTATGCCAATATTTACACCACCAATTTTGTAGCTGTAATTGACCCTGTACTTGGAAGCGTAATCGCATTAATTGACGCCAGCAATGTGGTCAATGCGGCAAAAGGAAACGGCGAGGTGCTTAATGGAATTGCCTATAACCCAGCAACCAAAAAGACCTACATGACGGGTAAATATTGGCCAAAATTGGTCGAGGTTAGTTTCATCAAATAAGGAAAAATGGAAAATCAGCGTAAAGACTGGTCAGAAATTAAGAGCAACGACAGTTGGTCGATTTTTAAAATCATGGCTGAATTCGTTGAAGCCTACGACAAAATGGCTAAAGCAGGTCCATGTGTTGCTATTTTTGGTTCGGCCCGAACCAAACAAGATCACCCACACTATTTGCAAGCTGTTGAAATTGGTGATAAATTGGCGCGTGCAGGTTATGGTGTCATAACAGGCGGCGGCCCAGGCATCATGGAGGCTGGAAACAAAGGCGCCAAACAGGGCGGTGGCGTTTCAGTGGGCTTAAATATCGACTTGCCCTTTGAGCAGTTTCACAACCAATACATTGACCGAGACAATTACCTCGAGTTTGATTACTTCTTCGTGCGAAAAGTTATTTTTGTAAAGTACTCTCAAGCGTTCGTGATTTTACCCGGTGGGTTCGGCACTTTAGATGAGCTTTTTGAAGCCATGACGCTTGTTCAGACCAAGAAAATTGCCAAACGACCAGTTGTTTTGCTTGGAACCGCTTATTGGCAGGGTCTTTTTGAATGGGTTGAAAACACCCAACTCAAAGAAGGATATATCTCCGGGGCAGACCTTTCTTTGTACAAGATCACTGATTCCACAGACGAAGCCCTACAGTTCATAGAGGACTTCTTTAGTTCTCATGCGCTTTCTCCGAATTTCTAAGCATCTTTGTAAATAACTTAAGTACAATTTATGTTGGACAAAATCAAAAGTACACTCCGGTTAGTGATCCCGTTCATCAAGACCAAGCACTTCTGGAAGCATTTAGGGTTGGTTTTTTTATTTTACCTTGTCATGGTATTTGCTACCATTTTATACCTTGATTTTGCCACTAATCACGGTGAAAAAATTGCCGTCCCTAATTTTGTGGGCATGCCTTCCTCAAAAGCAAAACAGCGCATCGAAGACCTCGATCTCACTTATCAAATTCTCGACAGCATCTACGATCCGAAACTTCCTGAGGGCACCGTTGTTGAGCAGCTTGTCGAGCCCACCTCTTTATCACAAGTCTATGTAAAGTCAGGACGAATTATTGGCTTGCGACTTTCTAAAAAGAGCCAACTTGTAGAAATGCCTAGCTTACTTCACAAACAAATCCAGTTTGCACAAAGTATTTTAGAGCAACGCGGTCTTCGTTACATTATTCAATACCAACCGACTGTAGAAGCCAATGGGTCTGTACTAGATCAACGTTATAAAGGTCGCCGAATCAAAGAGGGCGAGCGCCTGCCTATTGGTGCCGTGGTTACGTTAATAGTGGGCCAAAACGACGAAGGCGAGCCAATTGCACTACCCAATTTATTAGGTCTTACGATGTCTGAGGCGCAGCTTATTTTTGATACCTTAGGCGTCAGTAGCTATTCCTTTGTTTGTCCGGATTGTCTCAACGGCCAAGACTCTGCCAATGCCAGAATTTTTTCTCAGTCTCCAGAATATATTGAAGGAACCACCGTTTTCAAGTCAACCCAATTTATACTCTCGATGGAAAAAGGGGGTGGAGGACAAAATCCGTAAGCAATGATGCGCAATACTTTACTAACTATTTTTGTTTGCTTTTCGACGTCATTGTGGTCGCAAGGCATAGAAATGGGGCCAATTACCAGAAATTTCGATATAAAGCGCTCCAAAAACAGCACCTATAAAAGTACAGTGGCCACTATTGACAGTACTTTTTATTACACCCCGGACACCCTTAATCTTCCTTTTTTTGATGAGTTTTCTACCGATAAATTTCAAAAATATACAGCGCAATTCAATGACCCAGGAGTTAGTTCTAGCCTTTATTATCAATTACTAGATCCAGCCACCTTACAGGCGCTTAATGCCTCTCAGACTTTTACCGACCAAGCTACTTTTCGTCGCACCTTTGATATCGCTACGAGCTCATTCACAGACTCTATTTTTGCGACTATTTCCGTAAAAGTGGCCGATTTCTCGGCTTATCCGCTGAGTTATCAAACGCTTAGTTTGTATCCGCCTTATTATATCTACGATACTATTGGTATTCCCGACACTCCCGATACCATTTGGGTTCAAAACCCAAGTTATTTTCAAGATTCTGTGCGCATCTTTTTTGCCACGCTCAGTGATCCAAATGCGCTTTGGCTCGATGATAACGCCTACCTCAATAAGCGTTTTGGCGTCGCTCCCCGATCAATAGGTGTGGTAACATTTGACGGTTTGGATCCAACAGGATACCCGTATGCTATTGGCACAACCCTATCCAACACCGCAGATTACCTGCATTCCAAGCCACTAGATTTAAGCCCCTACACCGCTGCGGATTCACTTTATTTTTCTTTTTTAGTGCAAACTGAAGGATGGGGTGATACGCCAGAAGCCAATGATTCTTTGCGCCTGGAATTTTACGCCAAGGATCTCGACCAATGGTTTCAAGTTTGGTCTATTGGCGGAGATACCACCACGCCATTCAAAGCTGTACACATATCCGTCAAGGATGCAAAGTATTTCAAGCGAGGATTTCAATTCCGCTTCAGTAATTACAGCGCGCTTTCCGGTGCTCTAGATCACTTCCACATTGACTACGTGCACCTGCGGACATTATCAAACATTGCCGACACCCTCTTCAAAGACTTTGCATGGGTTTACCCTATGAATTCCTTGCTTCAAGATTACACTTCTGTTCCTTGGGATCACTACAAAAACACGCCAAAGCCTTTTCGAAACGACTTTCCTATTGCTGTGCACAACGGTAGCCCCAACCCTGAAAACAATCAAATTGCCGGTCAGTTTACCATTGACCAAGCCGGGACACTACTCAATCAGTTTAGTATCCCTGGCAGCCAACTTTCTAACGGTGACTTAAATTATGAACCTAATACCACTTACTTTTCCAATCATAATATCAGTGGTTTTGGTGCCTTTCCTACAAATGTAGGAGGCGATCAGCAAGCTTTTCGAGTGAAAGGTGATATCAGCGTTCAGTTCCCTAATCTGACACGCAACGACACCACCAGTTTTTACCAACCATTCTTCAATTTTTATAGCTACGACGACGGCAGCGCCGAAGCTGCATTCGGTCCGACTGGTGCGCAATCAAGGCTTGCCGTTGAGTTCAATGCCTATGAAGCCGATTCCCTCGTTGGTGTTTCGTTCCATTTTGTGCCCTCGGTTGTCGATGTATCTAGTAAATTGTTTTTGATAAGTGTTTGGACAAACGAAAATGGCCATCCAGATAGTTTGCTCTACGAAGACGACGTCTTTTTTCCAAGAACGCCATTATATGCTGATGAACGCGGCATCTTTATTCCGTACTACTTTACAGATACGCAAAAAGTAAGTGTACCGACTTCTTTTTTCATCGGATGGAGACAACTGGACAACGAGCGGCTGAATTTAGGTCTAGATCGCAATATCGATCACGCGGATAAAGTGCAGTACAGTGTCGATGGCGGCTTCACCTGGCTTACAAGTCCTTTTGCTGGCTCTGCTATGCTGCATCCTATTTTCTCAACAGCACTAGATGCCAGCTTGGGACTTTCAACAGAAAATGCCCCCTCGCTCACTTGGTCGGTATTCCCAAATCCTGCTGCCGATCAAATTGACGTGCAATTACCGCAAATACTGAAGGGATCCATGATTCATCTTTACAATTCTTTGGGGCAGTTACAAATTTCTCAGCAAGAGCCATTGATAGACCTCAGTATTTTGCCAAACGGCGTATACTTTTTACATTGCCCTCAGACTAACTTAGAGGTCATTAAATTGATGGTCAATCACTAATGAGCGAACAACTCGATATTGAATTAGAAGTAGAGGAGGCCGATTTATTTGAGCACCACCGATTCAAAGCCGATCCGGGTCAAGAGGTGGTACGCATCGACAAGTTTTTGCTCGATCGTATGTCCGACACCTCTCGAAACAAAATTCAAGTTGCAGCCAAAAATGGCAATATCCATGTGAATGGGCAGGCTGTCAAGCAAAATTACAGGGTCAAGCCAGGTGACGAAATCGCAATTGTTTTGCCTTACCCCGTCAGGGAAATCGAACTCATTGCGCAAGATATTCCAATCGATGTCATTTACGAAGACAACGATTTACTCGTGGTCAACAAGCCAGCTAATATGGTAGTGCATCCCGGTTACGGCAATTATTCAGGTACGTTGGTAAACGCCCTCGTTTATCATTTTGATCAATTACCCGCTAGACCCAAAGATTATTTTGGGCGTCCGGGTTTGGTGCATCGTATTGATAAACATACTACTGGTTTGTTGGTCATTGCTAAAACAGAAATCGCACTGAACGACCTCGCTAAGCAATTTTTTGACCGTAGCACTAAAAGAAGGTATCATGCCCTCGTTTGGGGTGATGTTCCGCAAGACGGCACCATTGAAGGACATATTGGCCGCTCTCTGAAAAACAGGAAGGTCATGACCGTTTTTCCAAATGGAGACTACGGTAAACCAGCAATCACGCACTACAAAGTTTTGGAGCGCTTTGGCTACGTAACCCTCATTGAATGTAAACTAGAAACCGGCCGAACGCACCAAATTCGAGCCCATATGCAATCGATTGGCCATCCGCTTTTTAATGATCTTGAATACGGTGGAAATCGCATTCTCAAAGGAACCAAATCAGCAGCCTATGAAAAATTTATGGCGAATAATTTTGAGCTACTTCCGGGGCAGGCGCTCCACGCCAAAACACTTGGTTTTATTCAGCCTAGCTCCAAACAATATTTGGAGTTTGATTCTGCATTACCAAGTGGTTTTAAGCGCTTATTAGAACGCTGGCGAACCTATTGTTCGGATTTTAAATAAAATTTCTCTATTTTTGCTTTCCTTGGTACTTTACTAAGCTAAAACTACGCTTTATGAAACAACTATTCATTGCCGCTATTTTAACGTTGATGACCACGTCGGTAAGTTTTGCACAAAACCTTCCCGAACCAAAATTTGTCCGTCAAGCCAACGAGGTCTTTATTTCCGGCAATTATTTTGAAGCCATCAATGTGTGTCAAGCCGCCTACAAAAAATTAGGTGCACGTGGTTCATTACGTCAAAAAGGAGATATGGCTTTCAAAGTTGCTGAGTCTTATCGGGCAATAGAAATTTATGACAAAGCCAACGATTGGTATGGCACCTGTATTGAGCTGAAGTACTTCGACGTAGTTCCTGAAGTATATTACTTTAAAGGTGATATGCAGCGCATGATGAAAGACTTTGACAATGCAATTAAGAGCTACCGCGAATACAAGCGCATCGCACCAAAGTCGCGAACCAAAGAAGTAGACGACGCCATTATGGCTTGCGAGAAATACAAAGATTTTGATGAATTCGAGACCTCCCGTTTGGTAGTGAAACCAGAAGCCAAAATCAACACCAAGCAAATGGATATGGCGCCTTCTTTTATGGATAAAAAAGGCAAGGTAATTGTTTTCAGTTCATCAAGAGACGAAAGCACGGGTGCAAAAAGAGACCCTATCTCCGGTGAAAAATACATGGATCTTTACATTGCTGAATACGATGTAAATGGCAATCCAACAAATGTCAAGTCTCTCGATACAAAAGGTGTTGTCAACACAACCCAAAACGAGGGATCGGCTGTTTTTGATTCGAAACGCAAAAACATTTACTTTACACGTTGCCCCAATGCCGAAAAAATGGACCTCGGCTGTGAAATCTGGACTGCTGTCATGAGCGGAGAAGATTTCGAAGATCCCCGCAAAATCTCTTTGACAATTTCTGATACCATTTCTGTGGGTCACCCTTGTCTGTCTCCAGACGACCAAATGCTCATCTTTGCTTCCGATATGGAACAAAGTCCTAACGGAGAAAAATCTTTTGGTGGCCGTGACCTATGGTACGTTATGTTCGACAAACGCACCAAAACTTGGGATTCAGTGCCGCACAACATGGGCGCCATGTTTAATACTGCGGGCAATGAACTCTTCCCTTCAATTGGTCCAAATAGTCAGCTATATTTTGCTTCTGACGGTCTTCCAGGAATTGGCGGACTCGATATATTCGTTGCAGACCAAGTAAATGGCGAAAACAAATGGACTGGCGTTAAAAACATGGGTTACCCATTCAATTCTCAAGGTAATGACTACGCTATGGCTGATTTCGACGGTAAATCGGGTTTCTTTACCTCTGAGCGCAAAACAACCAGTAATCAAGAGTATGCGCCAGAAATTTGGAGTTTCACTACACCTCCAAACCTCTTTGACTTGCGCGTTACCGTATACGAGTCGGGTAAAAAGTCTAAAAAATTGGCGGGTGCAAAAGTGTACGTTACCGTATCTGACGGCACCAGCTGGGAAGGTGTAACCGATGCCAAAGGTAAAATCATTTGGAAAGAGCGCCCAGATAAAAAAGGCCGCTATATTTTAGCCGGAAAGGAATACACGCTCAAAGCAGAAAAAGAAGGATATTACGAGGATAAAAGAGGCGCCAAAATCTCAACTATGGGTCTTGAGCAAAGTCAAAGCTTCCTCATAGAAATGCCTTTGTTGCCAATCGGCATCATTCGCACACCAGAAGTTCGTTATGTTTTTGATCAGTGGGTTTTTATCAATGATGCTACCTGTATGTCTCTTGACTCACTCAAATTCTTAGACAGCATGCTCAAAGAGTATCCAAACCTTACCATCGATTTATTCTCCCACACGGATGCCCGCGGTGGCGATGCCCGCAATCAAGTGCTTTCCGAAAACCGCGCCAAAGCAGTTTACAAGCACTTGGTCGAAACTTGTAGCATCGATCCACGCCGTATTCGCCCAATCGGACGCGGTGAGGCTGAACCAGCAACTTGGCTTGACGAAACAGGAAAAACTGTCGTCTTGACCGAAGACTACATCAACCAATTCAAAACGACCGACAAAGCTAAATTCGAAATGCTACACACCATCAACCGCCGTACTACGGCCAAGATTACCAGCACCACCTTCGATCCAAATACAGCAACACCTGCAGATCCAGAATACAGCAAGTTTAAACAACTTCCAAGATTATAAGGTAAAAGGCGTCGGAAGACGCCTTTTTGTTTGCAAATATGAGACGTCTACTTCAAAAAATCGTTTTTTTCTTTGAACTCCAATCCTTTGGGGTTTGCGAGTGGTGGGCGCGTCGTTTAGGCATTCGTACCAATAAAGTAAGACTCGGATTTATTTATTTTAGTTTCATTGGCCTTGGCTCTCCGGTGCTGCTTTATTTGATCATGGCTTGGATTCTCGAGCACAAACATTATTTCAAACTGCAATCAGAGCGCAAGCAATCAATCTGGGATTTATGAGAATTTTAATAACCGGTAGTAATGGTTTGCTGGGCCAAAAAATTACTGACCTTTGTTTGCAGAAACAGCTTGAATTTTTGGCTACGTCTAGTGGCGAAAACCGCTATTCCACCTGCCCACAAGAGCATTATCAAACGCTCGATATCACCGATGAGCAAAATTTTCATGAAGTGCTCGGTGCTTATCAGCCGACCCACGTCATACACACAGCAGCAATGACCAACGTGGATCAGTGTGAACTTCAGCCAGAAGCTTGCGATCTCGTCAATCGGCAAGCAGTACAGTTGCTTGCTAATTACTGTCAGGTGCACCAAATCCATTTGCAGTTACTCTCGACTGACTTCGTTTTTGACGGCGAAGCGGGCCCTTATACTGAAACCGACCAACCCAATCCTCTGAGTGTTTATGCGCGTTCTAAGGTGGAAGCAGAAAAAATTGTTCAAAATGCACATGGCCTGAATTACTCAATTGTACGCACTATTATTGTGTATGGTAGCGGTGAAAACTTATCGCGTTCCAATCTTATTCTTTGGGCAAAAGAAGCCTTAACAAAAGGAGATCCTTTACAAATTGTCGATGACCAATTTAGGGCGCCAACTTGGGCAGCAGACCTCGCTTGGGCCTGTGTGCGCATTTGTGAACTTTCAGCGCAGGGCATTTTTCATATTGCTGGCCCCGAAATCCTTTCAATTTATGAAATAGTAGGACGTGTAGCTGCTTATTACGGGCTTTCTATGGACAATGTAAGCAGATTGAGTAGTGCTACGCTCAAACAGCCGGCTAAACGTCCGCCAAGAACGGGCTTTGTCTTGGATAAGGCAAGAAAAGCATTGGGTTTCCGACCTCACACCCTCGAGCAAACCTTTGAGCTGCTCTAATTCAGAAAAAAATTTATCTTTACCTTCCTAAAAAACGAAATATGAGTGTTTGGAGAAAAAAACCGGTAAGTCACTTTGAACGTGACATGAAAAAAAATGACCTCAACCGAGTCTTGAGTCGTTGGGGCCTTACTTCTTTGGGTATTGGAGCCATTATCGGAGGGGGTATTTTTACGCTCACCGGTATTGCCGCCCACGACCACGCAGGTCCGGCACTTGCGCTTTCTTTCGTGATTGCTGGTGTGGGTTGCTTATTTGCCTCCTTGTGCTATGCAGAATTTGCTTCCATTTTACCTGTTGAAGGATCGGCTTATGCCTATTCTTATGGTACCATGGGAGAGCTTTTCGCATGGATTATTGGATGGAACCTCATTCTGGAATACATGATGGGCGCTACAACAGTAGCCGTCGCGTGGAGCGGTTATTTCGAAAAGCTCTTACACCAGTTTGACATTTATCCACCCATGTGGCTTATGAACGACGCCGTAACAGCAGCCGAAAAAGCACACGAGGCAGGAATACCAACTCCAGATTTCGCCTTCAATTTACCTGCATTTTTAATTACATGGGTGGTAACAGCTATTTTAGTTAAAGGAATAAAAGAGGCCGCCAAAACAAATAATCTAATTGTAATTCTCAAAGTTGCAGTCGTATTGTTTGTCATCTTTGTTGGCTTTTTCTTTATCGATACAAACAACTACGTGCCATTTATTCCTGAGCGTATCGTTGATACTGATGGTGTTGGTCATTTTGGTTGGTCTGGTGTGGTCACTGCAGCCACCATCGTATTCTTTGCCTACATTGGTTTTGATGCCGTCTCAACACAAGCCGGTGAAGCCATAAATCCAAAGAAAGACGTTCCATTCGCCATTATCATGTCGTTGGTAATTTGTACCGTCTTGTATATTGTAGTTTCGTTGGTTTTAACAGGAATGGTTCCATACAAGCAACTCGACATCAAAGCGCCAGTTGCTTCTGCGTTTGAGGGTGTAGGTATGCCATGGGCAACCAAACTTATCACCATTGCCGCCGTTGCCGGTCTTACAAGTGTAATGCTCGTTATGATGCTTGGCCAAACGCGTATTTTCCTTGGAATGGCCAAAGACGGACTTTTGCCTTTCAAAATTTTTGGTAAAATTCACGAAACCTACAAAACCCCATTTAGAAGTACGATTTTAGTTGGCGCCATCGTTTCATTTGTAGCCGCCACTACACCAATAGATAAAGTTTCAGAAATGTGCTCCATGGGGACACTTCTCGCGTTTGCGATGATTTCCATAGCAGTGCTCGTAATGCGCATTCGCCAGCCAGAGCTTGAGCGTCCGTTTAAAACACCTGCTGTTTGGTTTGTAGCTATTGCCGGAGCAGCGTTCAACTTTGGCCTCATGTCTTTTGTGCGTCCTGATACCTGGGTTGCTTTTATCATTTGGTCTACATTGGGCATCATTGTTTATTTCTTGTATTCTCGCAAACATAGCCACCTCAATGGCTACGCATTCGAAGAATCCTTGAAAGGACACGACGCAATTATAAATGCCTCTGAAGAAGACTAATGGCTAGCGAAGACAAGCGCTCGCTCGGCTTGCTCGATGCCACTTTATTGGTGTCGGGTTCCATGATCGGTTCCGGGATTTTTATCGTGTCGACCATCATGTTGCGCGACATCGGATCGCCAGCTTGGCTGTTAGTTTTGTGGGTACTTACAGGCCTCATTACTATTTTTGCGGCACTTAGTTACGGCGAATTAGCTGGCATGATGCCGAATGCAGGTGGCCAATACGTATATATTCAGCGCGCCTATGGCAAAATGACCTCGTTTCTTTATGGCTGGACCGTCTTCACGGTGATCCAAACGGGTGTTATTGCCGCTGTAGCGGTGGCTTTTGCCAAATACACAGCCATCTTTTTTCCAATACTCAATGAGCTCGTTTTAAAAGTTTCCTTTCTTTCGATCTCTTGGGCTCAATTACTTGCCATTGCCTCTATTATTTTTCTGACTTATTCGAATGCTAGGGGAGTGCGCAACGGCAAAGCAGTTCAATTTGTATTCACTTTTGCCAAACTCTTTGCCCTAGGTGCCTTAATTTTTTTAGGAATCTATATTGGGCTCCAGACCGATGTCTTTTGGCTCAATTTTGCAGACGCTTGGAAAGCCTCCAAAACAGTGGTAGCCAATGGTGGTGACAAAATATTTCAAATTCCGCTAACTGGTTGGGCTTTAGTTGGAGCCTTAGGTGCCACGATCATCAATTCTTTATTTTCTGCAGATGCTTGGAATAATGTTACTTTCATTGCTGGCGAAATCAAGGATCCTCGTAAAAATATTCCCAAAAGCTTGTTTTTTGGCACGCTCATCGTAACTGTCATTTACGTTTTGGCCAATGTTGCATATCTTGCCCTACTACCCGTCCATGGCAGTCCTAGCGGCTCAAGCCCGATTGACCAAGGCATGCTTTTTGCCAGCAATGATCGGGTAGGCGCCTCAGCTGCGTATGTCATTTTTGGCGATGCAGGCATTCTACTAATGGCTGGGCTTATTATGGTTTCTACTTTTGGTTGTAACAATGGTCTCGTGTTGGCAGGCTCGCGTTTGTTTTACGCGATGTCCAAAGATGGATTGTTTTTTAAAGGAGCCGCGCAGCTCAATCAGAAAGAAGTGCCCGCACGCGCACTTTGGATTCAGTGTTTGTGGGCCTGTATACTTTGTTTGTCTGGAAAATATGGCGATTTACTAACCTACAGTACTTTTGCCAGCCTGCTTTTCTATATCATCACTATTTATGGGATTTTTAGGTTGCGCAAACTAGAGCCGGATACACCAAGGCCTTACAAGGCTTGGGGTTATCCTTTTATTCCTGCTTTGTACATCATTCTTACGCTCGCTATTTGTATAGATTTGCTTATTTACGATTTTCGCAATGCTGGCATGGGCTTGTTTATTGTATTGCTCGGCATTCCGATTTTTTACTTAATCGAAGCGAAAAGAAAGCCAAACTAGCCAATAACCCTGACATCCTGGCGTTGAGTCAGGCATGAAAAAACCATTTGTCTTCTTCTCTAAACGACTCGAACGCGGTACAGTGCTATGGCTAATAGTTTGTGCCATCGTTATCTTTATTCCTAGAATAGAAGCGTATTTTTTTAGCCCCGAGTTTTCTTATGAATGGACCTATTTTGAAGAGAAAAAATACAAATTTCAACAGGGTGACACTGAGGAGCATATTCCTTCTAAAAAAAAGGAATATCAAAAATTGTGGAAGGCATGTCGTCCTGAATCATTGCGTATAAGCGATTGGAAAAAACTCGGCTTGAGTCCCAAACAGGCAGCATCAATGATACGTTACCGCGATAAATATGGTTTAAAGTCCTATCGACAAATGCAAAGTATACGTGTGCTTCCTCGCGCCCTATTGGAAATCATCAGTGATTCTTTGATTTTCGATGAAGTCAAAGAAAGCAAAGTCATCATTGAAATCGAGAACTCAAGAATCACAAGCCCCAACAGCGCAAAATCTGATCACCATATCCATCAACTCGATTTGAATGCAGCAACAGAAGCGATGCTTGTGGCCTTGCCTGGGGTTGGTGCTTATACAGCTCAAAAAATAATTGCTTACAGAGACCGACTGGGCGGATTTTTAGATGTGAATCAACTGCAAGAGGTAAGGGGTTTAAATAGCGAGACACTCGAAAAAATCCGCCCTTATTTCGAAATCAATACATCGGTTCAAAAAATCAAGCTCAACGAGGTGAACATTGAGCGGCTTAAACTACATCCTTATTTAACTTGGAATCAGGCCAATTCTATAATTAAAATGCGCGCACAAAAAGGAAAATTCAGCTCCATAGATGAATTAAAAGAATCCGTATTAATTGACGAAGAGACGTACAAAAAACTCTTGCCTTATGTATCTTTGTAGCATGACAGTACAAGAACAACTTAAGGCCGTAATACGAGATGTTCCGGATTTTCCTAAACCAGGCATCCTTTTTAAGGATATTTCTACCATCATGCTCAATCCGACAGTATCCAATGCGGTATTAGATCATTTAGTTGCCAAATACCAAGATGCGCAACTAGGTGCAATTGCAGGCATCGAGAGCCGTGGTTTTTTATTCGGCTATCCGTTGGCCATGCGTCTGGGCTTGCCTTTTATTCTCATTAGAAAAGAAGGGAAATTACCCTACGACAAAATCAAACATGCCTATGCCTTAGAATACGGCGAGGCAGTTATTGAAATGCATACTGATGCTGTCGAGAAAGGGCAGCGTGTTCTCATCCACGACGATTTATTGGCAACGGGCGGTTCTGCAGCTGCAGCTGCAACACTTATCGAAAAGAGCGGAGGGGTTGTAGCGGGTTTTGATTTCTTGGTTGCCTTATCTTTTTTAGATGGCAACAAGGCATTGACCCGATTTAGCAATCAAATTCACTCTATCGTAACTTACTAAACTTTAATATACCATCTCCATCATCAACTACCTTCGACAATCAACAACATGGCAACTTATTTCACAGAACAACAGCAAATGCTGGCCCAAATGGTCCGAGATTTTGCGGAGCGCGAAATTCGCCCTCATCATAAACTTTGGGATGAACATGAAATCTTCCCAATAGACATCATGAAAAAAATGGGCGAGCTCGGTTTGCTCGGTATTTTCATTCCTGAACAATACGGTGGTTCGGGCTTTGGCTACAACGAATACGCCACTGTCCTTATGGAAATTGGTAAAGTTTGTGGTGGTGTAGGACTGAGCGTTGCCGCGCACAACTCACTTTGCACTGGCCACATCTATTACCATGGTTCAGAAGCGCAAAAGCAAAAATACTTACCCAAACTAGCTAGTGGCGAGTGGATTGGCGCCTGGGGCTTAACAGAAGCCAATACGGGTTCTGATGCCTTGCGCATGAAAGCAACCGCAGTTCTCGACGGCGACCATTGGGTGCTCAATGGGTCCAAAAATTGGATCACTCATGGGCTCTCTGGCGATGTTGCTGTTGTACTGATTCGCACTGGCGAGCTCCTCAATAGCAAGGGTATTTCAGCTTTTATTATAGAAAAAGGAACGCCTGGTTTCTCTGCCGTAAAAATCAAAGATAAACTTGGTGTCCGTGCGAGTGAAACCGCTGAACTTATTTTCGATAACGTACGCATCCCCAAAGAAAATGTCATTGGCGAAGTAGGGCAAGGCTTTTTACAAGCCATGCAGGTTCTGGATGGCGGTAGAATTTCAATTGCCTCGTTGAGTTGCGGTATCGCCAGAGGCGCATTCGAAGCGTCGGTAAAATACGCCAAAGAACGTGAACAGTTTGGACAACCTATCGCACATTTTCAAGCAATTGCCTTCAAATTAGCCGATATGGCTACTCAAATTGAAGCTGCCGAACTGCTTACTTTTCAAGCAGCAGCTAAAAAAGACGCCAGGCTACCCGTCACAAAAGAAGGCGCTTATGCGAAGTATTTTGCCTCTGAAGTCTCGGTCAAATGTGGCAACGAAGCGGTGCAAATTATGGGCGGCTATGGCTATACCAAAGAATACCCAGCCGAGAAGTTTTTGCGCGATGCCAAACTCATGACCATTGGGGAAGGCACCTCAGAGATTCAAAAACTAGTTATTTCTAGAGAAATTTTAAAATAATTTTTGTAGAATTCATTTTCTCTCGTATCTTTGCGACCCTAAGTTTAAACAAAGAAATTAAAGCATATGTTGATCATTCCAATTAAAGAAGGCGAAAACATCGAACGCGCATTGAAAAAGTACAAAAAGAAGTACGAAAAAACCAATGTGATGAAACAACTTCGCGGTCGTAAAGAATTCGTGAAGCCTTCTGTGTCTCGTCGTCAGGAAATCATCCGCGCAGCTTACAAGCAAAGAATGCAAAGTCAGCAATTGTAACCAATTGTTACAAAATACGTTTGTAAAGGAGCTTCGGCTCCTTTTTTTATGTTGCAACATTTCGAAAATTATTTACGCCAAGAAAAACGCTATTCTGCCCATACCTGTTTGGCTTACCTTCAGGACCTCGAGCAGTATGCTATTTTTGCCGAGTGCCAGCAACTCTCCGATTGGCAGCAACAAAACAGCGCTATTATCAGAAGCTGGATGGTTCAATTATTGGAATCCGGTCTGAGTAACCGAACAGTGAACCGTAAATTAGCGTCATTGCGTACTTTTTTTAGGTGGTTACTCAAGGAAGGGAAGCTCACCGAAAATCCAATGTTGCGCATTCAGGGCCCGAAAGCTGAGAAGCGTTTGCCTGTTTTTGTCAAAGAAACCGAATTAAGTCCTGAACGGATTGAGCCTTTATTTGGCACTGATTTCGAGGGCCTACGCAACCGCCTGATCATCGAGTTATTTTATCAAACCGGTATGCGTTTGTCGGAACTCATAGACCTCAAAGAAGGTGCACTGACCGATCAGTATTTAAAAGTGTTGGGAAAACGCAACAAAGAGCGCTTGATTCCGATTTCGGTAGAACTTGCAGAAATGATTTTTCGGTATAAAAATGCAAAAAAGGCTTTGGGGCTGAGCCATCCCAACCTTTTGGTTAGAACGAATGGCGAAGCATTATATCCACAATTTGTTTATAGACTGGTGCGCGAGGTTATTGGAACGCTCAGCGGTGTTGAGAAGCGCAGTCCGCATGTTTTAAGGCATACTTTTGCTACCCATATGCTCAATAACGGCGCTGGCTTGGAAACGCTCAAAGACTTACTAGGCCATGCCAACTTATCAGCCACACAAGTCTACACCCACAATTCTTTTGCGCAATTGAGAAAGGCTTACGGAAGCGCACATCCGCGCGCTGTTAAAACATCTTAAATAAATAGCTAAAGCGCTGAAATTACCTATCTTTGCGGCACAATTTGGAATTATGAAATTAGCAGCAGTTGGTAGTGTCGCATTTGATGCCATCGAAACGCCTTTTGGCAAAACAGACAAAATAGTAGGCGGTGCCGGAACCTACATCTCTTTGGCGTCCTCTTTTTTCGTTAAAGAGCAAAGCCTCATTTCTGTTGTGGGTGGTGATTTTCCAAAAGATTTCTTAGCGCTTTTACAAGACAAAGGGGTCAATGTTAGTGGTGTTGAAATCAAAGAAACCGAAAAAACATTTTTTTGGTCGGGTCGTTACCACACAGATCTCAACTCCCGAGACACCCTCGTTACCGAGCTCAATGTGCTCGGAGATTTTCAACCAAAAGTACCTGCTTTAGCGCAAAACGCAAGTTTTTTAATGCTCGGCAACCTAAGCCCGGCCGTTCAACTTTCTGTCATTCAACAAATGGCTACCCGTCCAAAGCTTATTGCCATGGACACCATGAACTTTTGGATGGATATTGCACTTGACGAACTCAAAGAAACCTTAAAGCACATCGACGTCCTCATTATCAATGACGAGGAAGCACGCCAACTTTCTGGTGTTTATTCTTTGCGCAAGGCGGCAAATATCATTCGTGCTATGGGCCCTCAAATCCTCATTATCAAAAAAGGAGAGCACGGTGCGCTGCTTTTCCACGAAAAAAATGTCTTTTACGCACCGGCATTACCCCTAGAAGAAGTTTTTGACCCAACCGGAGCCGGCGACACCTTTGCTGGCGGTTTTATGGGTTATCTAGCCGCAGCGTCGCAGCTTGATTTCGAGACCATGAAACGCGCTATTATTGCGGGCTCAGCCTTGGCCTCATTTTGTGTCGAAAAGTTCGGTACAGAACGACTATTAGAAATTTCACACACCGACTTGCAACAACGCATGCAGGAATTTGTTACTCTCTCTACCTTTCAACTGGAAGCCTAATGGAATTACAACAACTCATCGATCAAATTACAGCACTTAGCCAACAAGAAGACCTTCTTCATTTTGGCCGTACTGCCAGTGAAATCAAACAGAATTTTGAAGATCAACTCATCGAGCTTGAACGCCAAGAACAGGTCAAAAGACTTGATGCTAATGATGCAGGAGAAAACTATGAAGAAGTAGACTACAAGCCATTAAAAGAAGCTTTTTTCGAAGCTTACAGCGAATTTGTTGCCAAGCGTAAAGCCCAGCAACAGCTGCAGCAAACGCTTGAAGCACAAAACCTCAAGCTTAAAAAAGACCTAATTGTACGCCTCAAAGAGGTTATTGACAACGAAGAAAAAATTGGTAGTGCATTTCAGGCTTACAAAGACATCCATGAAACCTGGAAAAAAATAGGAGCCATTCCTAGAGAACAACGCGAAGCCATACAAAAGGAATACTCCAGATTACTAGAGATATTCTTCTATAATATTAAAATTTACAAAGAGCTCAAAGACCACGACTATCGTCGCAATAAACAACTCAAAGAGGACCTTATTTTCAAGCTGAAGCAATTGCGAGTAGCTTCTTTGGAACAGCGCGATCTCGAGGCCCAGTTACATGCGCTTCAGGACGAATGGGAAGAAATTGGCCCAGTTCCAAATGAAGAGTGGGAACTCATGAAAGGCTCTTATTGGGAGGCTGTCCGGGCTATCTACGATAAAATTAACGAGCACTACGAAGCCCAGAGACAAATTCTTAAAGCAAATATTGATGCCAAAAAAGCGTTAGTTACCGAACTAGAAACACGCCTTGCAGAGGTCGCTACTTTTACAACCAATAGGCATTGGGAAACCCAAACAGCTTTTGTACTTGAACTACAAGCGAAATGGAAGACAATAGGCGCGGGAAATCGTAAAGACAACGAAGCTGTTTACCAAGCGTTTCGTTCACTATGCGACGCTTTCTTTGCGGCTAAAAAGAATTTTTCAAAAGAAATAGATGCGGCAAATCAAGAGGTTGTTGCCAAGAAAAAAGCACTCATCGAAAAAGCCCAAAGCATAGCGACTTCTACTGATTGGAAAAATACCGCTGAACAGCTTAAGAAGCTCCAAAAACAGTGGCAAGATAGCGGTTCGGCTGGTCAACGCTATGAGAACAAGCTTTGGAAAGATTTTAGAGCAGCTTGTAATGCCTTTTTTGACGCAAGACAAACACATTTTGCAGGTCAAGATGCGGAAAATGCCGAGAACCTTAGTGCTAAACACGCGCTTATCGAAGCCTTACGGCAGTATGAATTACCAAGCGATAAGCAAGAAGCGCTGGTTAAATTGCGTGAATTCCAACAGCAGTTCAATGCCATAGGGCCGGTGACCAACAAGGAACGCCAAAATACATACAACGCGTTTAAAACGCGCATGGATGAGCTCTACAAATCCCTCAAGCTAGAAGGTCAAGAGAAAGAGCGCGTTTTCTTTCAAGCCAAACTAGAAAGTTTATTGGCCTCACCAGACAAACAGAAATTGCTTCAGGCTGAAAAGCAAGATATTCGAAAGCAAATCGATGCATTGCAAAAAGAGATTAATACATTTGAAAATAATCTTGGGTTCTTTGCACGCTCCAAAGGTGCCGATCAATTGCGTCAAGATGTACAAAAGAAAATTAATCTTGCTCAGGAAAAAATCCAAGGTTTAAAGGCCAAGCTCAAACTGATACCGAATGAATAGTTTTATCAACTTATTGCTGCTTATCATTAGTCTACCGACACTGTTGTTGTCAGTGTTTGTGGGCTTTGATTTACCAATCGATTTCTTTCATACCACAGGTAAACGCTTGCCTTTTACCCAAGAGATATATTTGGTTTTAGGACTACTCATACTCATCATCGGTCTACGTCGTTCTGTCCGCCGCTGGATGGGCGTCAGCATGGTAAAGCAACAGCAAAAATTTGTATGGAATGAAGAAATTAGTACCGAGCGTAAAAGACGTGTTGTGGTATACAACAGCTTAGAGGCGTTGGTATTTATTAGTCTTGTTGTTGCGCACTTATTTTTGACTCATAAAGCGAGTTTTGTCGCATTTTCATATAGCGTTTTGGCTATAGATTCGCTCTTGTTTTTTGTCGTAAACAAAAATGCGTTTCGGGTTGGGCTCAGTTCCAAAGCAATATTAGTTGCTGACCGCGAGGTCATACTCATTTATTTGAATGGTCTGAGAAAAGTTTCTGTAAGTCAACAAACTATCTATTTTGATTACATAGAAGATTTGCAGCTTTCATTTCCATTAGATTGCCTAGAGCAGGCGCACAAGGCGTCTTTTTTTAATTCTCTTGAGGCACAGATCGACAGAAATAAAGTCCTTTTTCAGCACACCAAGTAGAATTTGTACATTCGTACAATGCAAGCTGCAAGCCCAAAAAGAATACTATTAGTCCGATTCAGCTCTATTGGAGATATCGTGCTTACCTTCCCTGTTGCAGCCGCGATCAAATCCTTATTTCCGAACTGTCAAGTAGATTACGTAACCAAACCACAGTTCAGCTCATTACTCAAAGCTTGTCCTGAAATAGACAATGTGTACACCTTAAATGCCACGATTAGGCAACTTAGAAAGGATTTAAATTTTAAACAGTACGATGCCATTCTTGACCTGCATCATAATTTGCGTACGAGCTTATTACTGCGTTTTCAATTCTCAAAGGTTTATCGTTTTCCCAAGAATAATGTTCAGAAGTGGTTGCTTACTACCTTCAAGATCAAACCTCAAAAACGGCAGCATGTTGTTGAACGCTATTTGAGTACCTTAGCTCGTTTTGCGTCTTCTTGGACTCCTTTACTTGTATCAAGTAAATATGTTATTCCGTCTGAAGCTCAAATGGATGTACAAACGGAATTTGAATTAATTCCTAAAACCTATGTTGCCCTTGCAATTGGAGCTCAATTTGCCACCAAAAGACTACCAACGGATTTACTAGTAGAATTGGTAAACAAAGTTGCATTTCCTGTACTTTTATTGGGCGGCAAGGAAGATATCGAGGATGCGCAGATAATACAGACTTCAACTCTTAAAAAGGATTTGTATTCTGCTGTTGGTAAATGCGCAATTCATGAGTCAGCATGGTTGGTTCAAAATGCGAAATGCCTCATTACGAACGATACAGGCCTGATGCACATTGGCGCCGCTTTTGAGTTACCATTATTTGTAATTTGGGGCAATACAACCCCCGATTTTGGTATGTATCCATATCGTCCTGAGCAAGAAAATGTCGTACATTTTGAAGTCGCTGACCTCTCATGTAAGCCTTGCTCTAAAATCGGGTTCCAAAGTTGTCCGAAAGGACATTTCAATTGCATGCGCAAGCAAGACATCACGCTCATCGCCGCGCGTGTTAATGCGCTTGGTGCTTAATCGTTTAAGAAGAGTTTTTTAAGTTCAGTAGCGTCAGCAGCTTTCATTTTTCCTGCCAAAATGAGTGCCAATTGTTTGCGGCGTAACGCACCGTCGTAGCGCAATTTTTCTTCGTCGGATTCTGGTATAAGCGCTGGAACTTGAATAGGATTTCCGTTTTGGTCAACGGCTACAAAAGTGTAGATGGCTTCATTGCATTTTTCTCGTTGCCCTGTTACGGCATCTTCCACAAATACATCTACAAATACTTCCATTGATGAATTGAATGCCCGCGATACTTTTGCCTCGAGTGTAACTATTGAGGCATGGTTGATTGGCTTCTGAAAAGAAACGTTGTTGACCGATGCCGTGACCACAACTCTCTTGGAATGGCGATGTGCTGAAACACTCGCAATAAGATCCATCCAGGCAAGTAGTTGTCCTCCAAATAGGTTGCCTAAAGTGTTAGTGTCATTAGGCAAAACGATTTTGGTCGTAATGGCTAAAGTGTCGATGGCTTTGTTTGCTTTCATGAAACAAAGTTAATGAATCCTTGTTAATGGTAATATTTGTGAATTGAATATGAATAATCAAGCGACTTATTGTATTTTTACCACAAACTATCACGCTCTATACGAAACAACTATGAAAAAATTCTCCTTTCTGACATTTTTCAGCTTGGCCATTTTTGCAGCCAACACCAACTATGCTCAAAAGCAGCAACGCGTCCTCGACCCTCAAAACATGCGCCAAGGTGAAACCGTTGAATATTGTACTACACACAAAAAGCAAGCCGCTTTAGAGCAGAATTCAGCCTATTTAGCCGGCCAGTCGATAGTAGAAGCCGAAACATATGAAATTGTTAAAAAGGGCAGCAACCAGAAAGCTACAATCTACACCATTCCTGTTGTATTTCACGTATTGCATTTTGCCGGCGTTGAAAATATTTCTGATGAACAAATCCTCAATGCACTTTTTATTTTAAACAGAGATTTCCGCAAACTTAATTCTGACACAGCGAATGTGCATCCAGATTTTCAAGGAATGCCCGCAGATATCGAAGTCGAATTTAAGTTAGCCACCAAAGCGCCTAATGGTACTTGTTTTAGTGGCATTACGCGCACTTTTTCTCCTTTGAGTTACCAAGGAGATGACGGAGGCAATCAAGTCGATGCTATCGTTTCCGGTAACAATGTGTATAATGGTCAATGGCCAGGCAACAAATATCTTAACATTTTTATTTGCGGCGATATCGGTGGCGCAGCGGGCTATACCACCAAGCCAAGTATCTGGGGGGCATCCAGTATGCAAAATGGCATTTGGATTCTCCATGATTACGTTGGTGCAATTGGCACAGGTTCAACAAGCGCAAGTCGTGCACTTACCCACGAAGTTGGTCACTGGCTAAACCTAGATCATACCTGGGGCGGGAACAATAATCCAGGAAATACTTCTAGTTGTAGTACCGACGACAACGTACAAGACACGCCAAATTGTATCGGTGTCACTGCCTGTTTGTTGAATTCAAACACATGTACTTCGGACAACGCCTATTGGGGCTTTAATATCCGTGATAACGTGGAGAATTACATGGATTATTCTTATTGTTCCAAAATGTTTACCGAAGGTCAGCGCACCAGAATGCGCAATGCACTTCAAGTTACAAGTACTGGTCGAGCTAACGTGGTATCGGCAGCTAACCTCGCAGCCGTCGGCGCATCTGGTAATCCATATCTTTGCAAAGCAGATTTCTCTTCAGACAAGAACACCATTTGTGCTGGCAACGAAGTGCAATTTTCCGATGATTCTTATAACGCTGTAACTACCTGGAGTTGGGTGATCACACCTTCAGCGGGTTGGACTTTTGCAAGCGGTAGTTCGGCAAGTTCTCAAAACCCAGTGGTGGTCTTCAATACGCCCGGTATGTACGATATTCAATTAACAGCAACCGACGGCACCAACTCTGATTCGGAAACTAAAACGGGTTTTATTCGCGTTTTGGGCACGCCAGAGACGCTACCTTATTGGGAAGGATTTGAGGCTTATTCATCGCTCAACAATTTGCCAAATTGGGAAGTCTACAACGCGCCCAACAACAACGCCTTCTCTTTAGAATCTAATTTTGGTCATTCGGGCACTAAGTGTGCACGCCTAAACAACTTTGGTCAAGCGGCCTCTAACATCGATGAATTGATTTCAACGAACATTGATCTTTCTGTTATCGATACCGCTTCTGGTTCAGTTACCCTTTCGTTCAGATATGCTTATCGCAAGCGAACCTCCTCTAATTACGAATACCTGAAAGTATTCGTTACTGGTAACTGCGGTGAGAATTGGGCACAACGCAAAACACTTGGCGGAAATCAACTTTCTAACCAAGTGGTTTCAACATCATGGGCACCCACAAGCCAAGCAGATTGGGTGACCGTTCACATGACCAACGTGACGGCAAACTACTTTACGGATAATTTCCGAATGCGTTTTCGATTTGAAGGAGAAGGTGGAAATAACTTATTTCTAGATGACATCAATCTATATGCAGGTGCGCCTTCAAATGATTTAGTACTTGCTATTTCTGAACAACCTTCTTTCGAACAGTTGAACTTATTCCCTAACCCAACTGACGGTGATTTACATATCAGTTTCAATACAAATGTTGCCGGTAATGCTCAACTGCATATCACAGACATTACAGGAAAAAAAGTAAATAGTTACCCTTTGCATATCCAAGTAGGAAGTAATTTGATTATTACCAACACCACAGGTCTAGCAAGCGGTACTTACCTGATGATATTGGATGCAAATGGCGTTCAGACCACGCGCTCTTTTGTGGTGGAATAACTAGTCGTTTTGCTCAAAGTATTCAAATAGGAGTCGCGTCTTTGCGGCTCCTATTTTTTTTGCAATCAAATCCGCACCTGCAGCCTTCATTTTGGGAATAGTTTTAAACTCTTGATATAAGCTTTCAATCGTTTTTGGGCCTAGGCCTTTGATTTGGTCTAATGCAGAGCCAAGCGCATTTTTACTTCTGCGCTGACGGTGATGACTGAGTCCAAACCGATGTGCTTCGTCGCGAAGTTGTTGGATGAGTTTCAGGGCTAATGAACGCCGATTTAAAATCAATGAACGCGAAAAGCCTGGTTTATATATTTCCTCAAGGCGCTTGGCCAAGCCAACGAGTTTGAGCTGATTTTGCAGTCCGATTTCAGTAATGGCCTCAAGTGCTGCTCCGAGTTGCCCTTTGCCACCATCAATGATGACTAAATCGGGCAGTGCAGCTCCTTCATCCCTGAGTCTTTTGTAGCGCCTTGTTACTGCTTCTTTCATGGTACTGAAATCATCTGGGCCCTCAACTGTCTTGACATTAAAATGTCGGTAATCTGCTTTGCTTGGCAAGCCATTTTTAAATACAACACAAGCTGACACAGGATTGGTTCCTTGTAGGTTTGAGTTATCGAAGCATTCGATATGCAATGGTGGCTTACCTAAGCCTAACACACTTTGCAATTCAAGAACAGCTTGCATGGGCGTATTTTGAACGGCAGTACTTTTATTCATGTCTGCCTTACGTGCTTGAAGCCTGGCGTGCTTCACATTATTAATTGCCATTTCAAGCAAGTGTTTTTTTTCACCTATTTTAGGAAAACTGCTTTTTATGTTGACAAGCGAGAGGGGTGTTTGGGTACCGACAATAATTTCTTTGGCTTTGCTGTCAAAATGCCCTTGCAATTGCGGAATGAGCTGTGCATACAAAACATCTACCCCAACATCTAATGGATCCGATACTTTTGATGAATAGGCGTGTACGATATTCCCTTCACTCACGACTAAATAACTCATCCAAGTTTCTTCTTGATTTTTTTCTACATAACATACATCGTAGGATTGACGGTGATCAGAGACAACCATAGACTTGGCTTGGTACTTAGCCAGGGTTTCAATGAGTTCTTTGCAATTTTGTGCCGCTTCAAAAGCTTCATTCACCGCAAAATGTTGCATTTCTTTTTTAAGTCGTTGGATAAGAGAATAGTTTTTCCCTTCCAAGAGTAGCCTTACTTTGTGAATCGTTTCATTGTAGGCAATTTCAGTTTGTAATTTTTCACATGGACCAGCGCATTTGCCAATATGATATTCCAAGCACACTTTGTATTTTTTTTGATCGATTTTTTGCGCGTTTAGGTCCAACGAACAAGTTCTTATTTGAAATAATTCGCGCGTGAGGCCAAGAAGCTGATGCATTTGCTTGACATTCGGATATGGACCATAATAGGTGGACCCGTCATTGAATTTTTTACGCGTAGGAAAAATGCGAGGAAAGGGTTCATTTTTGATGACTATCCAAGGGTAGGTTTTATCGTCCTTAAGCAATACGTTATAGCGCGGCCGATAGCTTTTGATGAGGTTGTTTTCGAGCAGCAAAGCCTCCAATTCATTTTGAACAACCGTAAAGTGGATATCCGTAATAAGTTTGACTAATGTCCTGGTTTTGCCGTCGAGGTGTTCTTTCTGAAAATAAGAACTTACGCGCTTTTTCAGGTCAATTGCTTTTCCGACATAGATGATTTGCCCGCTTTGGTCTAAATACTGATATACCCCTGGGTGGTGCGGAAGGGTTTGTACTTTATCGAGCAAGCGCTGATCAAATTTCATAAGCTCAAAATTAGAAACATATCGCGGATTCTGTTGCTCTTATTATCTTTGTTCTATGCTAGATCAATTTATCAGGGCTTCATTGGCCGAAGACATTCAAGACGGCGATCATTCGTCTTTGGCTTGTGTTCCCGCAGAGGCCCAATCGGGCGCGGCACTTTTGATTAAAGAAAGTGGCATTTTAGCCGGAATGGAAGTGGCCGAGCGTATTTGCACGCTTTATGACAACACGCTCGAATTTTCTCCCCTTTTACAAGATGGAGATAAAGTACAGCCCGGACAAATCGCATTTAAGTTAGCTGGTTCTGCCCGGTCAATTTTGGCAATAGAACGCCTGCTCCTCAATTGTATGCAACACATGAGTGGCGTTGCCACACAGACAGCTGCTTATGTTGCGCTCATTAACGGCACAAACTGCACGCTTCTAGACACCCGAAAAACCACACCCGGCATGCGGTTTCTCGATAAGTACGCTGTTAAAATTGGCGGTGGCGCCAATCACCGTTTTGGACTTTACGACATGATTATGCTCAAGGACAATCACATCGATTATGCCGGAGGTTTAGCTCCAGCCTTGGAGCGCACACAACGATACATACGTGAAAAAAGGCTCAATTTAAAAGTAGAAGTAGAAATTCGTTCAATGGATGAACTCAATGAGCTGCTTCAATTGCCGGTGACCTATGACCGCATCATGCTTGATAACTTTACGCCCACGCAATTAGCGGAGGCGTTGAAACTTATTCCTGTTGGCATTGAGACAGAAGCGAGTGGAGGCATTACTGCGGATACCATTTTAGCTTATGCGCAGACCGGCGTACAATTCATTTCTGTCGGAGCCTTGACCCATTCAGTTAAAGCACTTGACATGAGTCTCAAGGCTCAACTCTAAAAAAAGCTACAGCCAAAAGCACTTCATTTTGTTTGCTTAGCCTTACTTCAAATTTTGGGTTTTCATGTGCTCTTTTGATGCTTCCTTTTAACACGATTAATTCCTGTGATTTTTCTTTAGATTCAATTTGGATTTCTTCTTTAAAGGACAAACCATAAAAATCGTAAAGCTTATACACAGCTTCTTTTGCGCACCACAATTCCAATGCCCAATTTTGCAATGCATCAAAGCATAATTTTTTTTCATCTTCATTAGCAAATCTGTTGATGATTTTCAGCGCGTTTCGGCCCTCTGCTTCAATATCGATGCCAATAGGGTAGGGCGCAGCCGCCAAGCTGATCCAGCCGCGGCAATGCGAAATCGAAATATGTGAATCAGATCCTTCAAGGTAGGGTTTTCCGCTCTTTAAATAAAGAATAGGGTGCTTGATTTTGAGCCTATTACGTAAGTGCCGCACCCCTAAAAATTCATTTCTGCGTTTAATATGATGCAGTGTATTATAATACTGCAACTCTTCTGGAAATAGAGCAATTGAAACCGGATCAAATGAAGTTTGCTCAACAATTGAAATCTGGAATTCTTTTAATTGAAATTGATTGAAAAATGACATTAAAATTTAAACACACAATTCGTTTACAAATATGCGCAAACATCCGATAGTTTTTTGATGAATTTTATGTTAAGACTATGGAATTTTCTATATTTACATTCTTAATAAAACGAGAAATAGTAAAATTTATACGCATTCATATGGTGGGTAAACTGAAATTATTGCTTTTAAGTGCTTTGTTTGTAAGTACTTATGCATTTTCACAATCGGGTCTTGGGACTCTGCGTGGTACTGTTACAGACGAGGCAACAAAAGCTCCATTGGAGTTTAGTAAAGTTCTCTTGAAGCAAGCAGGCGCCATTCGCGGTAGTGCACTTACCGACGAAAAAGGTAAATTCCAAATCAATGGTATCCAACCTGGTTCCTACGATGTCGAAGTTCGTAACGCCGAAGGCGGTTATCAAAACCTGACCATGGAAGGTGTTTCTATTTCCCCAGACCGCATTACTTTCTTGGATAATCTGGCTTTAACAACCAAAACCCAAGAAACTAAAGAAGTAAAGGTGGTCCGTTACAAAGTTCCGCTCATCGATAAAGACGGTGGTGCCTCCGGTGCAACCGTTACCCGTGAAGATATCGCCCGCCTTCCAGCGCGTTCTGCTACAGCTGTAGCTGGAACTGTAGGTGGTGTCAATGTCAACGAAGGCTCAGGCGCAATTTCTGTTCGCGGTACACGTTCAGATGCAACATACTTTTATATTGATGGTATCAAAGTACGCGGTTCTTCAAACCTTCCGAAGTCAGCACTGGAAGAAGTTTCTGTAATTACCGGTGGTGTTCCTGCCAACTACGGAGATGTCACTGGTGGTATTATCTCTATCACCACACGCGGTCCTTCCTCTATCTATTTCGGTAGCCTTGAAGCGGTTAGTTCAGGATTATATCTTAACGGAGCTGACCCGAATGGTTATGACGGAAAAGTTTTAGGATTAGATAAATACGGCTACAATCTCGTGGAAGGGATGTTATCTGGCCCGCTTTGGATGCAAAGAGATTCACTCGGGAACAAAACACGTCCGCGTTTAGGTTTCCTTATTTCTGCTAACTATACTGACCAACTGGACTCTCGTCCGCTCGCAGGTGGTTCATACCGCATTAAAAAAGATGTTCGCGATGAATTACTTGCAAATCCATTGCGTCCAACCTCAACTGGTTTTGGAACATTCCACAACGCGTTGTTTCTCAGGGCAGACGACTTCGAAAAAACCGATTGGCGCATGAACGCACGTAATAGTGTTTTCTCGGCATCCGGTAAAATAGACGTCAATACCGGGCCATCTGTAAACGTTCAACTTGGTGGATCATTGAATTATTTCCAAGGTAATTCATATGGTTATGAAGGCTCACTTTTGAATTTCGCTAACTACGGTGTAAGCAAAAACCTTGATTACCGTGTCTACGCTCGTCTTACGCAGCGTTTCAATAACGACCGCGAAGGATCAAGTTCCAAAATCAAGTCTGCACTATACAACGTCATGGTAGACTACTCAAAGTCTATGGGTGAATCTTACGATCCAAACCATAAATACAATCTCTTTAATTATGGACATGTGGGGAAATTCGTTACCACCCGCGTCCCTTCTTATGAGTTTGATCCAGCAACGCAAATGTATGTACACAATGGTTTCCGCGATGTCGAGGTAGACTTTACGCCGTCTGAAACGAATGCTGCCCTCGCGTCAATCACAACTCAATACTACAATATCTACGAAGGCAATCCAATTGGCCGTTATGAAAACCTTTTCCAAATTCAGCAAGGAAACGCACTGCGTAACGGTGACCTTCCAGGAAGTGTTTATGGAATTTGGTCAAACATCGGTTCTCCTTCAAATGGTTTCGGCAAATCTGAAAACGATCAGTTCCGTGTAACCGGTGCTGGTTCTGTAGTTCTCGGTGACCACTCTATTTCACTCGGTTTTGAATACGAACAACGCGTTGACCGCGGCTGGACCAGCGGAGATAACGGACCTGTCGGTATTTGGTCAATTGCCCGTCAGTTAGCAAACTTCCACATCAGAGAGCTCGACCTCAACTCTGGAGTTGTTACTGACTCCGGTTCATTTAAAGCCATTACCTATAATCGTCTCAATGCCGGGAATGCATACCAAACAGGTACCGGAGAGTACGGTGGTCAGCTCAACAACGACCAACAATCATTTTTTGACTACAACTTGCGTGAACAACTTGGCTACAATCCAGCTGGAACAGACTTTATCGATATCGATCAATACGACCCAAATATTTTCCAATTCGATATGTTCTCACCTGACGAACTTTTGAATAGTGGTCAATCTTTTGTTTCTTATTGGGGTTACGATCACACGGGTAAAAAGGTTCGTGGTAACACAGACATCAATAAGTACTTTAATGAATTTGACGAAAACGGCAACTACCGTCGCTTTGTTGGTGCTTTCCAGCCAATTTACATGGCCGGTTACATCATGGATAAATTCGCATTCAAAGACATCGTCTTTAATGTCGGTGTGCGTGTAGATGTATTCGATGCCAACCAGCCAGTATTGAAAGATCCATATTTATTCTACACCGCTAAAACAGTTCAAGAAGCCCGTGCACTTGCCTTATCCGATCCAAACCAATACGGGTGGGTAGACCTACCAGAAGGAATGGGCGACGATTACGTGGTTTATGTCAATGATGTCAATAACCCATCAAGCATCAATGGTTTCCGCAATGGTGCCCAATGGTACGACGCTACTGGTGCGCCAATTCAAGACCCTTCAGTAGTTAGAGGCGCGGCTGGAATTGCCCCATGGTTGCAAGATCCATCATTAGAAACACCAACTGCCGATGCATTTGAAGACTACAAAGCACAAGTAAATATAATGCCACGTATTGCCTTCTCTTTCCCAATTTCAGAAGAAGCGTCTTTCTTTGCACACTACGACATCCTCACTAAGCGTCCGACATCTGGTTTCCGCTTCAACCCTTATGAGTACCAATTTATTCAGTCGCGTAATGCTGTAATCAATAATGCTAATTTGCTTCCTGAAAAAACTGTAGATTACGAATTGGGTTTCCAACAAGTTGTCACACGCACTTCATCTGTAAAAATATCTGCGTTCTATCGTGAGCAGCGCGACAACGTACAGTTGATCAACGTTTTCGAAGCTTACCCCGTGACTTACAAAACTTTTGGTAACCGGGATTTCGGTACAGTTAAAGGATTAACAATTGCCTACGATATGCGCCAAACAGGCAACATTCGCATGACTGCTAACTATACACTACAGTTTGCTGATGGAACAGGTTCTGATGCAACTTCAATGTCTGCACTTGTTAACGCTGGTTTACCGAATCTTCGTGTTATCTTCCCATATAGCTACGACCAACGCCATGCCTTCAATGTGACCTTTGACTATCGTTATGGCGAAGGTCAAGACTACAACGGTCCAATGATCGGCAAGTTGCGCTTATTAGAAAACACAGGCATCAACATGATTGCCAATATCAATTCAGGGTCACCTTATTCGGCTCAAACCTTTATCACTGACGAAGGAATCGGCGCATTAAACGCAGGTATCAATGGTACACTAAACGGTTCGCGTTTGCCTTGGCAGTACCGTTTGGATATGCAGGCTGATAAAACCATGAATATTGAATACGGCAACAAAGACAACAAAAAGAAAACAGCTTTCTTACAAGTCTATGTTCGCGCCACCAACTTGTTCAATCAATTCAATGTGTTGAATGTGTACCGTGCTACAGGTAACTGGGACGACGATGGATACCTTGCCGCTGCATCTAGTCAAACAGCTATCCAGAACCAAATTGATGAACAATCTTTCCGTGACTACTACTCCATGAAGATTCAGAATCCGTTTAATATCAGTATACCTAGAACCATCCGTTTAGGTGTCAAATTTGATTTTTAAGAAGCATTAACGACGAAGTATTATGAAAAAGCAATTCATTGCCGCGTTTATAGGTCTAACAGTAACTTGCTCTCAAGCATTTGCTTACCTAGGCCCTAACGATAAAGATTACAAACCAACTGCAAAGCCAAAAGCAAATTGTAGTCCAGCAACTGCCAAGTTGACCATGAAGTTCAACGATGTTGCTGCACTCATTGAGCAAGGTGGTAGTATGTTCCAAAACCGTGCTGCCGGAGTAGCTGCCTACGAGGTACCAAAAGGAAGTAACCGTTTTGCGATTTATGCAGGTGCACTTTGGATGGGCGGAACCGACGTCAACGGTCAGCTCAAATTGGCTGCATTGCGCTTCCGCTCTGGTAACGACTTCTGGCCTGGTCCTTTAACTGTTACACCAGGCACGGGTACCTACAACCCCCTCAATCCAGTTGGTGACGACGCTATTCGCGATTTTGGCGAGGCCAACATCGATCCAGATCAGTGTATAGCCTATGACAAATTCTACACCATTCGCAAGGCAGAAGTCATCAAGTTCAATATTTGGTGGGAGTGTGGTGCAGGGATTACTACTGAAGGCTGTGACGAAATTACCGCTCCTACCAACGATGAGCTCAACCGCATCTACGGTTGGCCGGCTCACGGCGACGTATCTCGTGGCCAAGATTACTTTTTAGCGCCATTCTACGACCGCGATCAAGACGGAAACTACAACCCTGACAATGGTGATCACCCTTGGTACGACGATATCTTAGGTCGTGACGATATCGAATGTGGAATTGACCGCCGTATATCTCTTTTTGGGGATGAAACACACTGGTGGGTTTTCAATGACAAAGGAAATATCCATACCGAAACAAACGGTGACCCTATTGGTATGGAAATTCGTGCCCAAGCTTTCTCTTTTGCAACAAACGACGAAGTCAACCGCATGACTTTCTATAATTACGAATTGATTAACCGCGGTACACAAACGCTTTATAACACTTATTTCTCTCAATATCTTGATGCTGACGTCGGAAACTACGCGGATGACTACACCGGTTGTGATGTATCCCGTGGTTTGGGTTACATGTACAATGGTGACCTCATCGACGAGTCCGATGGTGGTAAGCTAGGTTATGGCGAAAATCCGCCAGCAATTGGCTGCGACTTCTTCGAAGGCCCATATCAAGATGCAGACGGCATTGACAACCCTGGCCCTTACTACGACGAAGTAACTCAAACCGAAGTTGTTCCTACAGTTGTAGACGCCTTGGCTAATAACGGAATCGTTTACAAAGGAATTGGTATCGGCTACTCAGACGGCATCATAGACAATGAGCGTTTTGGTATGCGTCGCTTCACTTATTATACTTCTACTTCTGCTTACCCATATAACGATCCAGGTCCAGCGGCTGAGTATTACAACTTCATGGAAGGTCAGTGGGCTAATGGTTCAGAAATGTACTATGGCGGTTTGGGTAATGGCACAGGTGGTTCGCTAGTCCTTTCAGACTATATGTTCCCGGGCACCTCAGATCCATTACATTGGTCAACCCAAGGTGAAGATATGTCTTCTGAATATCCGAATGGTTGGGATGAATCCACGAGCAACAACCCTTCTGGTGACCGTCGTTTTGTACAGTCTGCAGGCCCGTTTACATTGCGTCCAGGTGCAATCAATAACATAACCGTTGGTATCGTTTACGGCCGCAGCACAGACGGAGGCTTAATGGCATCAGTAGAAGCCATGAAACGCGCAGATACCAAAGCGCAAGCGCTCTTCGATGCTTGCTTTAAAATTCTTTCTCCACCAGATGCACCGCGTTTGACTATTCAGGAATTAGAGAACGAGCTCATCCTTATGATTGATAACCCTGTTTCTTCTAATAACTACCAAGAAGCTTACGAAGAAATTGATGAAATCAACATAACCGATCCAACTGTAGATCGCTTCTATCGCTTTGAAGGCTACCAGATTTTTCAATTGAAGGCGCAAGATGTTTCTATCGCAGATATCGCAGATCCAGATAAAGCGCGTTTGGTGGCTCAATGCGACATCAAAAACAATATTTCGCGCATCATTAACTTCGAATTTGATGAAGCGCTTGGCTTCTCAGTTCCTGTTGAAAAAGTTGACGGCGAGAACAACGGGATTCTTCACACCTTCTCAATTAAAGAAGATGCTTTTGCTCAAGGGGCGCGTGCACTCGTGAATCACAAAACGTATTACTATGTGGCTGTGGCTTACGCATACAACCAATTCAAGGAGTACGATCCAAATGACCCACTTCTCTTAGACGGCCAAAAAATCCCTTTCATTTCCAGCCGACTCAATTTTGACGGAACAGCTATCTCACCAGTTTCTGCCATTCCGCATAACCCAATGCCAGAAGCAGGAGGGACAGCTCAATTGATTTCTTATGGGTCATCGCCGCAAATTACGCGCTTAGATGGCTATGGCAACGGTAACCGTAGCTTAGAACTCACAGCATCCAGCTTGAACACCATCTTAAACGATGGTTACATGGCCAACCCAACCTATGATTACGGCGCTGGTCCAATCAATATCAAAGTAGTCGATCCATTGAATCTTGCAAATGGCTACTTCACTTGTAAGTTCAATGACTATACTGCTCCAACAATAGGAAATGCTGCAGATACTGCTAGCTGGACCATTTATCGTCACGTTAGTAAAGATGATCTTACCATCTTAGATTCTGTTACTTCGGAGCGTACAATTAAGTCTGACAACGAGCAAATCATACCGCAATGGGGAGTTTCTGTGCAAATTTATCAGACCAAATACACCGGTATTGGAAACTTGGCATCTAAGTCAACCAACATGATCGGTGCAAGCATTGAGTTTGCCGATTCTTCGAAGCGTTGGTTAACTGGTGTAAAAGATAACGATGCATTCTTCCCTACAAACTGGGTTCGCTCTGGAGATTACGCACCAGAAACAGATCCGAATGATTCTGGTTACGAGTGCTTGCCTGATGGCCCAACTTATCAAAACCCGTGTAACTACCCTGATGAAGTTGGTGCCGATGCTCCTCAAGTCTATGAGCGGGTTTTGGATGGCATCATTGCACCACACCGTGTGGTGGGTTACCAAGCCGATTACATGCCTTTGGCTTATTTTGGCACATTCTCAGGTTCAAGTAAATTCAATGCATCCATTTCTTTCTTACCAAGTGTCAACATCGTTTTAACCAATGATAGCAGTCTCTGGACACGTTGCCCAATAGTAGAACTTGGCCGCAACCAAGCACTCAACGTAGGAAATGCCCAACCAGGCGCTCTGCGCAAGAGCCCAAGTGTGGACAAAAACGGAAACCCTGATGGTACAGGCGAAGGAATGGGCTGGTTCCCAGGTTACGCTGTTGACCTCGAATCTGGCGCACGCCTCTACATGGCCTTCGGAGAAAACTCTTTCTTAGGAGGTGAAAACGGCGCAGATATGATCTGGAACCCAACTGACCGTTTGGTGAGCAACGTGGGTACACCACTCATGGGTGGTATGCATCCAGTCTATGTGTTCAGCTATAACCAATCAAGTACAAATGGTTTCAGTTCTGGGTTTAACTTCCCGGCTTACAACCCTGCAGTTGCAGAAACAGCCGCTGGTAACTTTGCCTACAATAAATACCTTGAAGTGATGGCAAACAGTTCTTCAGCAAAGCGTGAGCTTTATGGTTCTCTAACCTGGATTGCATATCCATTATTAGAGCAAGATCAAGAATTGCTAGCAACAGATGTTACCATTCGTTTACGTGTCAACAAAGAATACAAAAACTTCGTTGGTTCAGGCGAAAACGCAGGTAAGCCAATGTACGGCTGGTCAATGGAAGAAATCGCGACCCAAGTAGGTTCTCAAGACATGCTTAAAGAGGCTTTGGCCATGATTAATGTGGTACCAAATCCATACTATGCATTCTCTGAATACGAGCGTACGCGTTTGGATACTAAAGTTAAAATTGTGAATCTTCCTGAAGTATGTACAGTACGTATCTATACGGCCAATGGTAAATTGGTGCGTACCTTCAAGAAAGACAGTCCGCAAACGTACATCGACTGGGATTTGACTAACCACAAGGCAATTCCGGTTGCTGGTGGAATCTATCTCATCCATGTAGACGTTCCAAACGTTGGAGAACGCATTTTGAAGTTCTTTGGCGGTATGCGTCAAGCAGATTTACAAGGTATTTAATGAAAGAATAGTTCAATCGCTATGAAAATGACATTTAAACATATTCTTTGCTGTGCGGGCATAATGGCCTCACTGCAAGCTCAGGCAGGTAATGAAGACCGCGTAGGTTCTGCGGGTGCCTCCCAGCTATTAATTAATCCATGGGCGCGCTCTTCTGCAATGGGCGACGCTTGTTACGCCAATAGCAATGGTTTAGAGGCGAGCTACATGAATATCGCTGGGCTTGCCTTTACTGAGAAAACACAATTGAAATACAACTATTCAAACTGGATGGGTAATGCCGGTATCGCGCTGAATGGTGCGGGCCTGGCTCAACGTATTTCAGACTCTGAGGTGTTCTCTGTGAGCGTACAAGCCATGAACTATGGTGATATTCCGATCACCACGGTTGCGAACCCTGAAGGAAATATCGGTTTCTTTTCTCCGCGCTTTAATATTTTTAGTGTAGGCTACGCCAAAGAATTCTCTTCATCTATTTATGGTGGTATCAATTTCAAAGTAATATCTGAGAGCATTTCAAACCTAAAAGCAAACGGCATTGCTATAGACGCAGGTATTCGCTATGTATCAGGTGAACAAGATCAACTTAAGTTTGGAATTACCCTTAAAAATGTAGGTCCAGTGATGCGTTACAAAGGCGATGGATTGGCACAGCAAGTCACTTATGTTAGTACTGGTTATATTGCCTCTCTCGAGCAGCGTTCTGCTACTTTTGAATTACCGTCCTTACTTGGTATCGGTGCTTCTTATGATTTCATTTTTAACGAAAGCAATAAATTAAATCTTGCTTTGGGCTTTACTGCTAATTCATTTATGAAAGACCAATACCGCATTGGTTTTGATTATGGTTTGTCCAAAGACAACATGGCATTCAATATGCGAGCTGGTTTTGTATACGAAGAAGGCATGTTCAATGAAGAAACACGTTCAAGTGCATTTAGTGGCCCAACAGCTGGTTTTTCAATAGATGCGCTTGTTGGTGAAAACCAAAATGCACTCGGAATCGAATACGCAACACGTTTTGCAGGTGTCTTTGGCATGATTCATACCATAGGTGCTACGATTAGCTTAAAATAATTTTATAACTTTATAATTGTCAAGAGAGCTCTATTAGGGCTCTCTTGTTTGTTTCCATAATTTTGAACAGATGTCAACAATTAATTATTATACCGCTGAAGGTCTTCAAAAATTAAAAGATGAACTTCATCATCTAAAAACAGTGCAAAGACCTGCAATTTCAGAACAAATTGCAGAGGCCCGCGACAAAGGAGATTTATCTGAAAATGCAGAGTACGATGCCGCAAAAGAAGCACAAGGTATTTTGGAAATGAAGATTGCCAAAATGGAGGAAATTATTTCTCATGCCCGCTTGATAGATGAGACCCATATGGATAATAGCAAAGTGTATATTCTGTCCAAGGTTTTGATAAAAAATCAGACCAATGGGATGGAGATTGAGTATACGCTTGTTGCAGAAAATGAAGCAGATATCAAACTCAGAAAAATCTCAATTGAATCACCAATTGGAAAAGGACTCTTGGGTAAAAAAGTTGGAGATATCGCCGAAATCCAAACACCAGGGGGCATCATGCACTTTGAAATCATTTCCATCTCTCGCTAATGGCAAGTATTTTTTCGCGCATAATTGCTAGCGAAATCCCCTGTTATAAGGTTGCCGAAAATGACGAATTTTTGGCCTTTCTCGACATCATGCCATTGGCAAAAGGCCATACGCTGGTCATACCAAAAAGAGAAACGGATTATTTATTTGATATCGATAACGAGGCCTATCAGCGTCTTTGGCTCTTTGCTAAAGAAGTAGCTGTTCTTCTTAAACAACATGTTCCATGTAAACGCATCGGCGTAAGCGTTATCGGTTTAGAGGTGCCACATGCTCATATTCATTTAGTTCCTTTGCAAGCTGTCCAAGACATGAATTTCAGTAAAGAAAAAAGCGCTGCTGATCCAAACGAGTTGGCTGCTTTGGCAAGACTTTTGTTTGAAGGAAATTAAAATAAACGTCATGAAATCGCCATTTATCCTTTTATTGGTATTTGTTTTACAGTGCGGAAATTACTTTGCTCAACCCATGCGTGTACTATTTGTGGGTAATTCATATACGCATTACAACAATATGCCGAAGCTTTTTGAGCAAATGGCTGATAGCAAAGGCGTACGTTTGGAAGTACTTATGGACGCCAAGTCAAGCCATACCCTTGAAATGCATTCCAAAAGGCCTGAGCTTTATGCCAATATTCGCTCGAAAAAATGGGATTACGTAGTGCTTCAAGGGTTTAGCAGAGAATTAGCCCAAGACAAGTCTATAATTGATTCTAATAGTATTCCATATATCAAACAACTTCTGGATTCCATATACACCAATAACCGATGTACAAATGTCCTATTATACCAAACTTGGGGCTACGACGGCGGTTATAAGGACGACTCACTCAATATCGACTGGACCTACCAAGAAATGTCTGATCGTGTACACCAAGGTTATTTATACGTCGGTGAGCAACTCAACCTAACGATTATTCCTGTTGGCAAAGTCTGGGAAACAGTCAAAGAAAACTATCCGCAAATTCAACTGTATCAGCCAGATAAACAGCATCCGTCGATTGCCGGCTCCTATCTCTCTGCCGCCTGCTTTTATGCCGCTCTATTTAAAACCGAGCCTAATTTGGGTTTTACTTCAACCCTAGACCCCAAGCAAGCTGCCATTATTCAAGAGGTGGCAGGAACCCTTGTTTTGTTGAATAAGCAACGTTATAGAATCAATCAGAATGCTGTAGAGATAGATGTTCGGCTTAATCCAGACTATAAAAAAGTGGTGCATTTAAGCGCTAATTACCCCGATGCAAAAAGCGTGGTTTGGGATTTTGGCGATGGCATGACTGAGACCGCTTTCAAAACCCGACATGTATATAGCAAGCCTGGTAGCTACGAAATCAAAATAAAGATTCAGGATGCCTGTGGAGAACGTTTACTCAAACGCAAAGTGAGTATCTAAACTTTAATCCCAAACAGCAGACTGCTATATTTTTTCATGGGCCATAAAATAAAGCGCAACTTTGCCCTAATTGCATCAATGTAATAGACAAAAACAATAAAGATAAGCCAGAACCCAAGGGTGTAGGGGATCGCCTCATAAGGGCTTAATTTTCCATGTAGAAAGTCATTGATGCCAATGCGAATCACGCTTCCGTATAGTATCATCATGTGAATAATGAAAATACTAAGTGTGTTCTGGCCAATTTTGAGAAATAAATTATCCTTTTGAATTTTCAAGACATACGTTTCTAAACCGAGAAGTAAGGCCAAAATGACCAATACCATCCCAAATTTATCCAAAAGCCAATCCATTTTATAAAAGGCTATTTCATGAAGGCCCGGAAGACTTTGTAGCCAAATTAAAAACGGCTTAATGCCGAAAAAAAGCAGGACACCAATGGTGAGCGTACCTATAATGACGGGCAACGATTTGACATGATTTTTATAGTGATATAACAAAACACCTAGCATGGCGCCATACATCGTGTAACCCATTCTGGGTGTAATCGGAAATTCAGAATGAGGTCCGTGAAACATATTCTGAACGAAAGTGGGCGCGCCAGCAGGCCAATACTGGCTACCCAACGAACCAAAGAATAACTGGGAGAAAAACAAAGCAGTTCCGGCCATAAAATAATATACCCAAAGTGGAAGAATTTTTACCAAACGGAATAGCCCATAGAGAAGAATAATGGTTAATATACCCACCGCAATACATTGTAAAACATGAAAGGCATAATACTGAAGTAAATAACCCCAAAAAAGCAATTCAACGACTCTTTTGAAACCTTTGCGGACACGCATGTTTTGCCAAAACGATAGCTGTTCATTACCTAACAATAGATACGTAAAAATTAGACCTGTAACAGTTAAAAATGTAGGTGAGGTAAAGCCACGTATAAATTTCCAGGTGACATACGCAGGATAGGAATCGCTGGCGTAGATTGGAGCTAAGCTATCGTGAACAAAATGACCTTCTAGCATCAGTAGAATAGCAATTGTTCGGGCCATATCAATAAAATACAGTCGCGTTTTCGGCTTATTGAGACTAGTTGGGTTTTCCATTGATGTTAAAAAACGAGCAAAAGTTACGAAAGAATTGACGAATCGGATCCAGAAATTGCACAAGTATAATAAAGAAACTTAAAAAGAGGAAAGCGCCAAAAATTGCTTCAAGTGCACTTAATTTGTTTTCTAAAAAACTTCTGAGGCTATAACCGGTAATGGCCCCGTAAAGAAGAATGGCATGAACAATGTAAATGGTAAAGGTTTCTTGGCCCACGGCCATAAAATAAGGATGCCGAAGACGTTCTATTCCGCTCAAATAAGTGAAAGTAATTAAAAGTACACAGACAAATAGCGTGCGGTCAAAAGCCCATAAATATTTGTAGTGGGTATAAATGGTATCTTCGCCATAAACAAAGGAAAACAACCACCCCAACATATAAAATAAGATTCCAAGGGCCAAAAAATAACGATAAACGTTTTTATTAGCATTACCAGTTCCAAATATGGTTAAATAGTGACCAAAACCGGCTCCTAAAAAGACATATCCAATCCATGGAAAGATAGAGAAACCAGTTTCCGGGCCCTGTATCATGTTTTGAATAAAAGCAGGGGCAGCAATTGGCAAAAAGCCACCTTGCATGCGTATCAAAGGAGTAGACGCAAATATGAGCAAGGCAAAGCTCAAGTAAAGCAGCCAGCTATATTGTTTGAACTTCGAAATAACAAAACTATATAGTAATAAGCAAAATAAGCCAACACCAATGCACTGAAGAATATGGAAGCCCAGAAAATGTGGGTTGAAATGTCCGAGTAAATAGTACTTGAAGTACTTAAAATTGAATTGTAAAAGGTAGCCAATAATGATTAGACTTGTGGCGCGTTTAAGCCCTTTCCGAACCCGTTGAAGTTGAAAAAAAGGGAGTTTACCCTTTTGCCATTCCTTATGAAGTAAGTAGGTAAAAACAGATCCTGATATCGTAAAAAACAAAGGAGCAGTGAGACCTCTTAAAAATCCCCAAATGCTGAACCAAACATTGCCTGAAGATCCATTCAAACGCACTTCAGCCATAAAAGTAGGGTAGCTATCAAGTGTCATTGAAATGAAATGACCTTGGAGCATCATGAGTATGGCTACGCTGCGACTAAAATCAAGGAAATGGATACGTTGCTTTGGAATCATTTGGGCGAAATGGTTTGGGTACGCAATTCAATGATTTCTATGCGTCTTTCTAAGGAGGCATCTTTGGAATAGACTGAGTTGCGTTGGTCGTAGTAATTGTCACTGACCTCTTTTTTCGCTTGAAATTCACCCATGGGTACTTCAATAAATTGTAAGCGACTCGGTGTTGTTTGCATGTAGGCCGAAAATTTTCCGCCGTCGACTTCTTCGAAATAATTGATAATTGAAGCAATACGACGTTTGGTCAAATGTACGTTATAATCCGATTTGGCCAACGGACTTGCAAAGCCTTGAACAATAATACTTACTTGTTGCCCTGATTGTAAGGCTTGCCAAACTTGTTCTCTGAAAAAAGCGAGATCGTTCATGCCTTTATCTACATCGTTTTCAAAGAAAGTGTATAAAGATTGCGCTTGATACCTTGCGGCACTGGTATCCCGGCCTTCCTGCACGTTTTGTAAATACAAAGGGTATTGGCTTTTGTATTTCACATAGGTTTCTTCATAAGAAAATTCAGTGGTTTCGGCTGTGCTTTTTGGATTAGGATGATCATTCTCAAAATAGAGACGAATGGGTAATTGAACAATTTGTACAGCTTGGGTACTTGTTTGTTCTTGCTTGGGTTGGGGTCTGTCGAGGTAAGTGAAAAAGACATCACTGCAACAGGTAGGGTGCGAGGCATATAAACTTCCCAATCGATTTGAACTCAAGAAAGCTGTATCGTCCTCACAAAAAAAGTACAAATCGTTGGCGGCGCTATTGTATGGCATGCCTAGATTGATTGGCGGGCCAAAACTGCCATCGGCTTGAAGATTGCTGTAGAATATATCCAAGCCACCAAAGCCAGCATGCCAGGTCGAAGAGAAATAAAGTCTTTGTAGGAGTGGGTCAAACCATGGTGACACTTCGTTTTCTACAGAATTGAGCGCACGCAGATTTTGGCTATTTAAAATGGCTCCATGTTCATTTAAAGTTGCTAAAAAAAGATCAGTACCACCAAGTCCTTCTGCATTCTGCGAACAATAGACAAGTTGCATTTTTTTATTAAGTTCAAAAATATGCGGCATGCTGTAGTAGTTGCCCTCTGAATCATCTATTTTGAAAGTAGAATCTAAAAGCCAGCTGTTTTCTTGAGGAAGTATTCGAACAATTTTACATTTTAAACCTAAAGCAATACGCTCACACTCACTACAGAATCCGAATGAATAATCTGGTGAAATGCTAAAATTACCATATTCAAATTGTGGTTTTTGACCTACTAGCATACCGGTGTTTTTGGGTGCCATTGCAGGAAATTGGTACAAATTCAGCTTGTAGTTTGTGCTGTAGACTTGTTCTTGATCTTCGGCGAGAGAATCTGCTTTGAGCGCGCTATAAATCAGGGTATCATTGTAAAAACCATGTGCAAATTCGGCATCTATGGTGTTGAGCGGGTGCGGTATCAGAGGGGTGTTTTCTTCAGCACTCAAAAACTTTAGTTGCTTGAGCACCCAAGTACAAGCCAATATTTCTTGATTGGCTTTAAGGTAAGCAGCACTTGTTTTGTCTTCGGAAAAGAATTTTTTAACCTCTTTAAATTGCCCAAGTGCCTCCTTGTACATTGCTTGTTGCTTGAGCATGAGCGCATACTGAAGTTGTGCTGTAGGATAGCGTTGGCCGTCAGAATCTTGTTGGTAGACTTTTAAGTAAAATCTTGCCGCAGTTTTGTAGTCTTTGAATTGCGCATTGGTTTGTGCAATTTTCCATTGTAGGTCAAGTGAAGTTGGTTCGAGTTCAAGTGCTTGTTGATAGTACTTGAGTGCTTCAATGTAATCGAGCGCTACAACTTGTTGATCGGCGTGTGCGACTAATTTTAGGAGTTGCTTTTGTCCCCATGTTTGCGTAGCAACTAAAAGAAAGCAAATTAGATAAAATCGGGACATAATCTGTATTGAATTGGGGCAGGTCGAAACTTGCTAAAAACATAGCGTAAACTGAGTTCAAAAGCACCTCTGCCACGACTTGCAGGAACTAAAGAAGAATAATTAAAGTCATAAGAAACGCCGCAATACAGCGGACCTCTTGCCATTCCAAATTGCAAACAAAAAGCGTCTTGGGTGCGCCACCACAAGCCCCCACTCAGGAAAATTTTGTCTTTTTTCGAAAAGAGATAGGTGGAAGTGCCACCGATTGTAAGTTCCCTATACGGGCCTTGAAATTGCAATTGAAAACTTGGTTCAAAAGAGAGTTCATTGGTGTAACTATAGCGAAGCAAGCTAAATAGGTTAAGGCGTATATCTCTTTGGGTATTGTCCACAAAAAAGCTCTGATTAGGGCGCGTTAGGTTGAACAAGCCAAGGCCAGTCTGAATATCAATCTTTGAGTTGATTTGATATTGGTGAATGAGCCCCAGCCCGAGCATGGGTTTACTCATAGAGGCTGTCTGAAAAGTTTCGTTGGTCGGGGCATTCGGATCAAAAATATAGCCGTTGAATTGAGCGTCAAAGTAAAAAGCGTTGCTATTGAGTTGTCTTTGGTTAAATCCAAATTGAATGGCACCTCTTAATTGATGTGATTTATTGATTTGAAGAGGCCTGCACAGACTCAGTTGCATTTCATTGGTTTGGAATTTGCCGTCGCCTACTTGATCGTGAAAATAATTTATTGCCAGTCCAAATTGTTTGTATTTGGTGTCGGCAGCAATGGCGGTGGTCTGAAAAGGAATACTGACACTGCGCCATTGGGTGCGGTAATTGGCTGTGAGGCGTAGGTCTTCGTTAAAGTTTCCGGCACCTGCAGGATTCTGAAAAATCGGATTGTTGTTGAATTGGGTCCAATGGATATCTTGTGCAAGCACTGGGCTTACGCAACACCAAAAAAGCAAACTCCTTAGGAACTTCACCTAACGAAGTTACGAAATTACGGGTTGCTGCTGGAAACAGGAATGATTTTTCCATTCAAGAAAGCACCTGAGTGCAAAGCAAAGTCTGCAATGAACTGAGCCATTTGAGCTGGTTGGGTAGGGGCAATATAGCCTGGAAAAGCAGCCTCGAGCATTTCGGTTTGAACTGCTCCTAGACAAAGACAATTCATATGCCAGTTGGTTGCTTTATATTCTTCAGCAAAAAGCTCCGTAAAAGCACACAAAGCAGCTTTTGAGGTAGAATATGCTGCCAAGCCCGCAAATTTAAGACTGCCCTGAAAACCGCCAATTGAGCTAATGTTGACGATGTGTGCTTGCGTTGCAAGTTTAGGCAACAGCGCTTGCGTAGCTTCCATTATGCCAATGACATTGACTTGGTAACTTTCGGTGAAATCATCATGCGTTAATGCTGCAAATGGTTTATTGATCAGAAGACCTGCATTATTGATCAAAATATCGATTGGAGCATTCAGCGGGAGCTGCTGAATTTGCTGGTGTACATCTTTGGCAATATCCAAGGCAAAGCACTGTACATTGTTGTAGGTAAAGCTGTCTTGCATATGAGCAAGATTTCTTGACAATGCAACAACATTGGTGTTTGGTAAGGCCGCAAAATATCTCACAAGTGCCGCACCTATGCCTTGGCTCGCACCGAGAATGACAACTGTTTTACTCATCGAAACTTACGATTAATTCTTCACTTGTGGCATGGGCTTGGCAGGTAAGGATGTATCCCTCTGCCACTTCGGCATCCGTAAGAGAATGGTTCATGCGCATACTGGCACTGCCCTTTAAAACTTTTGCTCTGCAAGAAGAACAAACGCCACCTCTGCAAGAGAAAGGAGCATCCAACCCAGCTTTTTCAGAAAGCTCGAGAATGCTTTTATCTTGTCCTTTCATGTCGAACTCAGCTATCTCGCCGTCGATCATGACCTTAACACGGCTCTTGCCGCTATAATTGGCACTTTCAATAGGTGCTTTTGCTTCGCTGACGAAAAATAATTCTTTGTGAATTTTTTGAGGGCTTACACCAAAAAAGGCCAATGTTTTTTCGGCGCTTTCTACCATTTGTTGAGGTCCGCAAAGAAAAAACGCATCGGCTTGCAGTAAGTTCAAATGCTGTTTAATTTGTGCGCGCAGTGCTTCGTCATCGATTCTGCCATGTACTGCACCCTCCTTGACTTCCTGGGAGAAATAGAATTGTGTAGTGGTATTTTGAAGTGCACGGATTTCTTCGATAAATAGGCCACTTTGTTCAGATTTATTGCCGTAAAACAAATGAAATTCTGCTTTTACACCTGCCGTTTTGAGCATGCTCATGATGGGTGTAATGCCTGACCCTGCAGCAATAGCCACATTTTTTTTGTGTTCAGGTTTCCATACAAAATTTCCTTCGGGTTCAAATACAACGATTTGGTCACCCGCTTTTGTTTGTTGTAGAAAGGTGGAAGCTTTCCCATTAGGTATTGCCTTAACCCCGATACAAAGACTTTCATCGACACCGCTACAAATAGAGTAGGACCTACGCAATTTTTCACCCTTGATATCGAGTTCTAAAGTGAGGTACTGACCTGCCTGAAAACGAAATTGTTGCTCAAGATCTGACGGAACATTGAATTCGATTTGTACCGATGCATCTGAAAGTGACTTAACGGACTTGACGTCCAAAAGGTGAGCACCCTTGGGAAGCGTGTCTGTTTTATTTGATTTGAATCTGTCGAAAAAACCCATAATTAGTCGTCAAATGAGATGAGAATATCGCTGCTTTTAGGATGCGCTTGGCAAGTGAGTACATAGTCTTGTTCTACTTCTTCTGGTGTCAGGGCATAATTGACATCCATGGAGACTTCGCCGCGCAAAACTTTGGCCTTACAGGTACAGCATACACCTCCTTTACAAGCAAAAGGGGCATCGGCGCCCGCTTTGTAGGCTGCATCAAGGATTGATGGCCCATCAGATGACAAGTAGAAATTGGTGATTTCTCCATCCATTATGAGTTCAATATGGGATTCAAATGCAGCAGCTTTTGGGGTGTTATCGTCGGCTTTTGTTACAATGGGCGCCGCATGAAAGAGTTCAAAATGAATTTGATTGGCTGCAACACCAAAGGCAAGCAATTCGTCTTTGACGGCAAGAATCATGTCTTGTGGCCCACATATGTATGCGCCATTTATCGTTTGATCTTTGAGAAAAGCGCGGAGTAATTTTTGCGTACGACTTGCATCGATGCGACCTTTGAGGAGGGGCACGCCTATGTTCTCTCTTGAAAAAATATGGATGAGGTTGAGGCGATCCAAAAAGCGGTTTTTAATCGCCTCGAGTTCTTCTCTGAAAATGATTTCAGTCATGCCTTTATTGCCATAAAACAAGGTCACCGTACTTTGGGGTTCGGCAATTAGGATCGTTTTGAGGATGGAAAAGATGGGTGTAACACCGCTACCTGCTGCAAAAAGTACATAATGATTTTGCGCATTTGCGTTGGGTTCAAACTTAAAATTACCCATTGGGGCCATCACTTCTAAGCCAGCACCTATTGTTAAATTGTGGTTGGCGAAAGACGAAAACTTGCCATTTGGGATTTCTTTAATGGCTACGCGCCAGGTTTTTTCGTATGGTGCGCTGCACAATGAATAGGACCTCCTGATTTCTTCACCGTCGAGGTTGACTTTAAAGGTAAGGTATTGCCCAGCTATAAAGTTGAATTGGTTTTGCAGGTCTTGAGGAACCTCAAATGCCACCGAAACACACCCTTCGGTTTCGTGGCGAAGGTCACTGACAATGAGAGAATGAAACTGTGTTGACATCGTTGAAATTAATCTGGGTCAAAAGTAAGCAATATTGCGCAAGCCTCAACCAATAACTATCTATGAACAAACTGACCTCAATGATGTTTTGAAGGCGTAGTTATTTTCTATATTTGTTTCATCATAATTGTAAGTATCATGACCCAAGCAGAACAAGAACGTCACTTTAACGATAAAATCGCTAGAGAGATCAAAATCGAGCCCAATGACTGGATGCCGGACGAATACCGACAAACATTGGTGCGTCAGATTTCTCAACATGCACACTCCGAGATAGTTGGGATGCTTCCGGAGGGTAACTGGATTACCCGAGCACCCAATTTAAGACGCAAAGCGGTTTTGTTAGCTAAAGTTCAAGATGAAGCTGGTCACGGACTGTATTTGTATTCTGCCGTAGAAACACTCGGCACAGACCGCGAGCAAACCATCGATGATTTACACAGCGGTAAAGCCAAATATTCTTCCATTTTCAATTATCCAGCGCTCACATGGGCAGATATCGGTGCTATTGGTTGGCTTGTAGATGGTGCAGCCATCATGAATCAAGTTGCACTTTGCCGTACTTCATATGGCCCATATGCACGCGCCATGGTTAAAATTTGCAAAGAAGAATCTTTTCATCAGCGTCAAGGTTACGAATCATTAATAAAATTATGCAACGGCACACCCCAACAAAAAGCCATGGCGCAAGATGCCATGAATCGTTTTTGGTGGCCAGCCCTCATGATGTTTGGTCCCAGCGATGCCGACTCAACGCACTCTGATCAATCTATCAAATGGAAAATCAAGCGTTTTACCAACGACGAATTGCGTCAAAGCTTTGTGGACGCCACCGTTCCTCAGGCTGAAATACTCGGCCTTACCATTCCAGATCCAAATTTAAAATGGAATGAAGAACGCGGTCATTATGACTTCTCCGAAATCAATTGGGATGAATTTTGGCAAGTCGTAAAGGGGAATGGCCCGTGCAACAAAGAAAGACTTGAGGCCCGAATTAAAGCCAAAGAAGATGGCCTTTGGGTTCGCGAAGCAGCAAATGCTTTTGCCAAAAAGAGAGCATTAAAGAAAACAGCCTAATCAAATCAACAACAAATGTCAACATCACAATGGCCTCTTTGGGAAGTTTTTATCCGAAGCAAACAAGGCTTAAACCACAAACATGTCGGTAGTCTTCGTGCTCCGGACGCCACCCTTGCACTTGAAAATGCCCGAGACGTTTACACCAGAAGATCAGAGGGCATCAGCATCTGGGTAGTTGAGTCTGCGCATATTCACGCTACGGACATCGACGAAGCAGCCTCTTTTTTTGAGCCTTCGGATACCAAAATATACCGTCATCCTACGTTTTACGAAGTGCCAGATGGCGTTAAACACATGTAATGATGCAAGAAGCTGCTCTATTTGAATACATATTGCGCTTGTCTGATGACAGTCTTATTTTAGGTCAACGTCTTGGAGAATGGTGTGGGCACGGTCCTATCCTTGAGGAAGACATTGCCATAACCAATATTGCCCTTGATCTTATTGGGCAGGCAATCAGTTTGTATGACTTTGCTGCTACGCTCGAAGGCCAAGGACGCAACCACGACCAATTGGCTTATTTGCGTTACGAAAATGAATACAAGAATGCCCTTTTAGTCGAGCAGCCCAACGGTGATTTCGCCATGACCATTGTTCGTCAGTTTTTCTTTGACGCTTTTCGTTTGCCGCTATGGGAAGCATTAATGCAGAGTCCAATAGAACAAATAGCTGCAATTGCGGCCAAATCTGTTAAAGAAACGCGTTACCATTTGAAGCATTCTTCTGAATGGGTTGTTCGCCTCGGCGATGGTACGGAAGAATCACACCAACGTGCCCAAGATGCCATTGATCATTTATGGCGTTATACCAACGAGCTCTTCTACGAAAACGCGCACGACCACAGTCTGCATGCGGCAGGATTGGTTCCCAAGTTGGAAATCATCCAAGCAAAATGGAATCAAACGGTTAAAGATATCTTAGCGGAAGCTACACTTTCTGTTCCAGCCCATAATTGGAAATTCGAAGGTGGTCGCGAGGGGCGCCACTCAGAACACATGGGTTATATTCTTTCTGATCTCCAATACATGCAAAGAGCCTATCCAAATATGGAATGGTAAATGCCGATCAAATACGGTCTTTTTTGGCTGAAGTAAGCGACCCTGAAATACCAGTTCTTACGATTACGGATTTAGGCGTAGTTCAGCAAATATATTTAAATAACGACGCTTGGATAGTGGAGCTTACCCCAACATACAGCGGCTGCCCTGCCATGCAACAAATCGAGGTTGATTTATTGGCTAAACTCAAAGAAAAAGGCATCCATAACGCCAAAGTAAAACATATTTTGAGCCCAGCCTGGACCACTGACTGGATTTCCGAAGAAGGCCGTCAAAAATTGCGTATGTACGGTATTGCTCCTCCAGTCAATGAACCTGATAAAGGTGTTTTATTTGCCGATGGCCCGAAGGTAGCTTGCCCTAAATGTACGAGTAAAGATACCCGTATGGTGAGTTTATTTGGCAGTACGGCTTGTAAAGCGCACTATCAATGCAATGTGTGCCTAGAACCTTTTGATTATTTCAAGTGCTTGAAGTAAAGTAAGTTAGCAGCTTTAAATAGGCCTATATTCCGGGCCTTTTTTATTTTTTTAGTACTATGTATTGCATAATACCAAAATAAAACATATAACTTTGTATAAAATTTTATTTGATGAATGTAGAAAACACACAATCTCAAATGCGAAAGGGTATTTTGGAATATTGTATTCTCGGTATCCTTCATAGAGGAGAGGCCTATCCTTCAGAAATCCTAGAAAAATTGAGGGCTGCTCAGTTGCTTGTGGTGGAAGGAACGGTATATCCTTTGTTGACGCGCCTTAAAAACTTCGAGCTCTTGACTTATCGTTGGGAAGAATCTAACGCTGGACCGCCCAGAAAATATTATAAAATCACCTCAAAAGGAGAACAATTTTACAAAGACCTTTCCAAAACGTGGGAAGAACTAAATATGGCCGTTTCTACACTTACTCAAAATTCAAAATCATGAATAAAACCGTTTCAATTCATATCCAAGGGTTTGCTTTTATCCTTGAAGACCAAGCTTATGAGCAGCTCAGTGCCTATTTGAACGAATTAAATCGGGTCTTGCAGCACGAAGAAGGTAAAGAGGAAATCATCCAAGATGTCGAGCTTAGAATCGTCGAATTGCTTCAAGAAAAAGTGAGCGGTCAACCCGTCGTTCAATTACATATCATCGAGCAAATTATTCAGTTGCTTGGAAGCCCTGAGGCTTTTGGCGACGATGAAAATATTTCATCAGATCAGGCAAAATTTGAAAAAACGGAAACCTGGGCTGCAGAAAAGCGCTTTTTTAGAGATAAAGAGAGCGCCATACTTGGTGGCGTTGCCAGCGGCGTTGCAGCTTATTTTAATATAGATGTTGTTTTTGTCCGCGTTGCTTTTGTCCTATTTACCATGGTATTTGGTTCGGGCATACCAATTTATATCCTTTTATGGATTATCACGCCTGTAGCCAAAACGGCAAGTGAAAAGCTGCAAATGAAAGGAATGCCTGTAAATGTCGAAAGCATAAAAACGGAGTTCAAAGAAGCAGCTGAGCGTGTTGAAAAGAATACCAAAAAATGGTCTAATCAATTGCGCACAGGTTCAGGCATAAGCGATACGGCTAAAAGATTTGTAGATTTTATAAGTAAGGCATTAGGTGTTTTACTTTTTGTGTGGGGTCTTTTTGTTCTGGTGAGTGCAACCATCTTTTTATTTGTCGATCCAAAACTCATTCCTGCACAAATCAATGGTGAGTTCACCTCTTTAGGTGAACTGAGCGCACTGTTTTTTGAAACAGGTCAAATCCTTGATTTCATTTATTTGGGTGCCGCCTTGATTGCTTTTTCCATGGCTTTATCAAGTATGTTAATCGGTTTGCGTTTGTTATTGACTATTCAAGGCAAATGGATGCGAACAGCGCTAGGGCTCTTTAGCGCCATTTCTATTATTGGCATTGTTTTACTGATTTTTGCTGGGGTTTCTACTGCTAAATCCTTCGCTATCGATGGCGGCATGAGTGCTGAAAAAGGCACTTATTTTGGAGATTCGCTGCAAATTGAAGTTTCAACCGAGCTGCACCTTAAAGCCTTTAATCACGAAAGATTTCAACTAAATAAAGAAGGTTTTCAGCCAACAAGAAATCCTGAACAAGGCTTGTTACTCGTGGATAACGGTCAAATTTACAACAGCGGTATTGCTATTGAATACACCGCTTCGAATGACAGTTTATTTCATGTGCGTATTGAGAAAAAAGCAAATGGGTCCTCTTATTTAAAAGCCAATCAGAGAGCTGCACATATTCAGTTTCCATGTCTGTTGGAGGGAGGTAAATTAGTGATTTCAAGTGGTTTTTCTTTTCCTGCAAAAGATCGTTTGCGCGATCAAGAAGTCGTGTTGCACATAGAGGTGCCTAACGGTAAATTGGTATTGCATCAGAACAAAGTGGTTTACCCGTATTTTTCGGAATCTGAACCTGATCAGGCCAGCGACCGCGCCTACGTGTACGGCGACGGAGAATACTCAGCGTGGTAAAAAGCTACGGTCTTTGCGCAATTGTTGGGCATCGAGCCAGTAAATCAGTTTAATAGAAAAACTGTTGAGCGCGCCGTTTTGGAGCGTGCCAGAGAGGTCTTGCCAATAAGCCACATTAACGGCATCGTTATTGGAGAACACCGCATTTTTCCAAACAATATTGATTTCACTTCCGGGCATAAACACCCAGCGATACATAAAGTCAATGGTAAATGCATTGTAATTGATATCGTAGGCAGATTTTCCTTCGACAGTAAGGCCATTGAAATCTGGTAAAGGGTTTAGGCTGCCATCTTGCTGAAGAATAGAGAAATTTTGGTATTTCAGCGTCGAACGATAATGGCGCAAACGCAAGCTTAATGACATTCTGTTGGTTACAATGTAGTCTAAAGAAATAAATTGGATAGTGGTATTGCGGTCGCGCTTTCCGAATAAAATACCTTGATAGGATTGCACTGGTGTAGCAAATGGGATGGCATATCCAAGACTATTGATTTGTAGCTCTTTCTCAAATGAATAAACCAAAAAGATGGCATCAGAAAGCCGAATACGAGGTTCAAAATTATAGGCGTACTGTTTCCAAGGGTTGTTGTAATAAATATCCATGCTAGCACCGGCATCTAAAGCAATTTTACGTTGATAATTAGTTGAGAACCAATAATTGAAAAATGCAAATTGGGGAACGGTAAATACTGCCCCCCAAGTTCTAGGCTCAAAATAATCCTTACTAGGTTGTAGGGCAGTGCCAGCATTTAGGCCAAATGCATTGAATTTTTTACTAACCGCAAACGCTTTGAGCGAAAACATATTGCTCGTAAATACATTTGGCAAATAGAGATAGGATTGTGAAAATGAAGCGTTCATACTCCACTTCATTAAATGTTGCCACTTGGGTGTGAAATTTCGATAGGCCACACTCGCTTCAAAAATTCTGCGGTTGTTATTGTAATTAAAACCAAGGTCATTGGGGTCATAAGTATCAGATTCCTGTAAATAACCCAAGCCGCCAATGAGTGCACCACGTTGCTTCTGGACGTTTAAGTTTATGTTGTGTCCGAGTGTGTTTGTGGCATCGAGCTGTGCCGATAGAATTCCTTTGCCGTTGATATTGTAATTGTTGTCTTTGGTATTCAGGTTGAAATTGAAAGCAGAAACATTGGCATCGTAAAACGAACCTGCGCGCCAAACACTGGTGTTAGTAAACGTTAAGGAAGAATTATTCTTCAAATTTTGATCAAAAACGAGTACGTTGTAATTGGTCAACGGAGAGACCAGCACCTCTCTTTTGCTGTTATCAAGGGTGGAAACTGCTGTGCCGATTTGTTCTGCATTGACAGCATTGAAAAACCCAATGCCAAGGCCATGACTGTCGCGGCCAGAAATTTTAAAAGCGTTGTAAAGTTGCGAGGAGCCCGGAACATTCTCGAGGTACTCATTTGGTTGGAGCATGGTTTGTGTAACCTTGTAAGGCGCTTGAATGCCAATTCTTCTGCTGTAAAAAATGCCCGCTTTGTTGAAGAGCTCCATGCCTTCAGTAAAAAATTGGCGGTTTTCATTGAATTGTATCTCAAAGGGAGTTAGGTTTAAAACTTGCTGATCAAAAACGACTTGACCAAAATCAGGAACTAAAGTAAGATCGAGGGTAAAAGCTTCGTTGATTCCGTATTTGATGTCCATTCCGCCATTAAAAGAACGCAGTAAACTTTTTGAGTTGTCTTCGTTTCTGATTTCGTCGACGTAGGTAGACACATACGGAATAAGTGCCAAACGAAGTGGTGGACTGATATTGGAAAGGTTTGTGATATCTCCACTTTCGAGCAGCATATTCTCAAGGTCAGGATTTACAGCTACCCAAGAAGATTCTTCTCGCAAACGCGCAATTTGCCTGCCGATATTGATGCCCCAATCTTGCACCTCTTTTTGCGGAAAACGCAAAGCAGAATAGGGGATCCTGATCTCTGCAATCCAGCCATTTTCTACTATCTCAACTGCGCTATGCCAAACAAGGTTAAGTTGATCATTGTAGTCATTGGCTGCAATTTTAGCATCTAGTTGAACGCCGCGGCTTGTGAGACCGAAATAAAAACCATTTTGATTGTCATTGTAGGTGTCTAAAAAAATCCCAATGATGTCGAGGTTCGGATTGTAATCGTCTCTCAAGGAGAGCACTTTTGATATGGAGTCAGGTGGATCTTGACAATAAAATGCAAAATAAATGGCGTCTTGGTCATAGCATAATTGAATGCTGGTCTGACTTTTTGAGGGTTTACCTGGTTCTGGTTTGATTTGAATAAAAGGGCTGAATTCGGGATTTTTAGACCAGGTTGCTTCTTGTAACTTGCCGTCTATTGTGATTTTTTCATTACAGCGAATGGCATTGATTTGCTTTTGACCATAGGTGGAGAAGCTAAGAAGAAGAAGAAGAAGAAGAAGTTGCAAACGCATAGGCAAATTTACAATTATCTGCCTTTTCGGGCAACCACATGCAAGCATTCTTCTTGCTTCTCAAATGTTACCCAGATTTTGATTTTCTTTTTGTATTCAAGTAAAATACGAGAGATCGTGGCTTGTAAATATTGTTTTTGGTTCTGATTAAGTGGCTCATCGGAAGCAAAGCGCGCATATGAGAAATCAAATGCATTGCCATTCAGATGAGGGCTTCTATTAACTGCAGTTCGGTTTTTGCGCACCAGCTTTGAAACGGTATGCTTGGTGCGTGTCATGGAGGTCACAATGAGCTCGCAACCTGCGAGTGGTGTATGCGCTAAAGAATCATTGAATGCGCGGCCAATTTCTTTGAGTATTTCTTCTGCATAGGGCGTCAAAAAAGCATAGGAATATTGAAAGGTATCTAACCGAAAACCAGTATTGGCCTTCACCAGAACTAATTTTTTGGCACGATAGGCACGACGCAGGCCGTTGGTATTGGCAACTGGTTGTATCCCCTGCTTGACAGATCGGTCCATGTATTCTACCAAGCGGTTATTGAGTTGAATCGTGTAGGTATTTGGATCTTGGTCAGCTAATACTTGAGTTTGGCATAGCTGCATTTCATCACTGCAGGCAGACGATTGCGGAGTGCTTGGCCAATAAGCAAATGCTAAAAGTACAAACCCGAGGGCAAGCAAAAACAGATTATAGATGCGCATGTAAACAAATATAAAAATTGCTTGCTTTGGTCTGACACAAGTTCGTAATTTTGTGTCATGAGAACCTTCGATGCACTTAAAGCTCAACTCGAACAACAAGACTGGCCGAACCTTTATATGTTCAAATTTATAGTTCCCAATGACAATCATCATTTAGCGCAAGTCACCGCTTTATTCAATGCCAACAGTGAAATTAGTTACCATCATTCCGGTAACGGAAAATATGTCAGTCTTAGCGCCAAAGAAATCATGCTCTCGGCCGACGACATCATCGCAGTTTATGAACGCGCCGCGTTAATTCCCGGCATCATCTCTCTTTAATGGAAGCAATTGTTAAATTTTTATTCGTCTCTTTTCTCATTTTACTGGCTGTGATTGCCTATAGGGCCTTACTCAGGCGCTTTCAACGCGGACAAGTGCAACACCAAGACTTTTGTGAACTGTATACCTTAGATCAAGAACCCGCTAATGGTGAGTTAGCATTTTATTTTGTGTGTCCTGCATCCACTCATGTGCGTTTTGCCATTTGGCAAAACAAACAATTGGTTGCAGAATTAGCCAATCAAGAATTTGAGAAGGGTGGCCATATCTTGCGCTACGATAGCGCCAAGCTAGCAAATGGTGTTTACTATTATGGTATCATTACAGCTCAACAAGAGACCAAAAAACGAATGACTGTCTCTAACTAAGATTCGTCTGTCGATTTTTCGACTTTGATTCTGGAGGGTTTTCTAGGTAGCTTGTACTTCGGCTTATGAAAATCACTTTTGTAGCCATCTGTTTTTTCTATGCGGTACACCAAACCAAGGCTGTACTGACTATAAGAAGCACTCCCTAAAATATCTACAAGTCCAAATTTATAAACACCCTGAGCCTGTAGCCCAATTTGTTTACTTAACCAAAAAGTGCAGCCTGCGGATAAATTAACCGTTGGCGTCAGCATTGGAGCGCTTTGTTTAGCGTCAGCATTGCGCAGGCTGAATCCTAGGCCGGAACCTAAATATGGATCAATGGCACCGCGTCCTAATTGCTTATAAAAAGAGTACTTCAGTGCAGCGTCGAAATAGCCGATAAAACCATTGACATTAATGGAATCGTTGACCAACCTGTCTGATTTATAGGGTTGCGCTCCGAGAACCCCCTCGACGCTCCAACCATTGTAGATGTAACGGTCCGCATACAATCTCGATGGAAAGGGTAGGCCGTGCAATTGATCGATTGGAACTGGGTTGAGTTCTTGGCCGTCATCGTCAGTGGTTGTCCAAGCAATGCCAAATTGCCAAAAGTAGTTGTCCCGGTTGGTAATCATTTTATCAGGTTGGGCAAAAGAGATTGACCCAGCAATGAGTAAAATAGAGCAAATGAAGAGAGAGAATGCGCGCATATGATCGTTTCTAAGAACAAATTTAAACATTAAAGCAAACGCTGAACTTTCCCGTAAATAAATGAATTGACAATCTTTTGTTGATGTTCTGTTTGGCATTAAATGAGTAAATTTGAATCCAATGGGAAAAGTTAAAAAATACGAACTCACCCTCGACGACGAACAACCCTTCGAAGTTTACGGAATTTCTACTGCTTTTGCCGATTACCGACTCTGTTGGGAGCTCAATCAAACACTTGGTATTCTCCTCGAGAAACAAACCAAACACTTTGAAATGTTTATCCCGAAACTAAAAGCGCAACACGCATTTAGTTATTTTTTTTTCGAGGACCAAGAATTGCTCACGCGTTTTTATTTGATCAAAAACAAGCAAGAGCAACAACTCTTGCAAGCAGATCGGCCAATGATTGATTATTTTTTAGTACTCAAAGAAAACTTTTCACATGAGCCTATAGATTTGATTGATCAACTCAGAAAAATCAACGGTGTGGTTGCCGTGTTTGAATTCAACCACGAAGAATTTGACATTTTAGATTACCTTACAAGCTGACATGAAAAACACCAAAATAGTGGCCACTATGGGCCCAGCCTCACTTAAAAAAGAAGTACTTGCAGACATGATGCGCGCTGGCCTCAATGTTTGTCGTTTGAATTTCGCACACGGAAGTCATCAAGATCATTCAGGTGCTGTAGCGCTTATCCGTGAGCTCAATGACGAACTCGGATTAAACGTAGGCATTCTTGCCGATTTACAAGGCCCCAAAATCCGTACGCACGAAATGGAAAACAATGGCGTGCTCATAGAGGAGGGGCAACACATCGAGGTTGTGGTGGAAAAAGTTCTTGGTAATAACCAAAGATTTTCAATCAACTATCATTTATTACCCCGTGACGTGAATCCCGGCGAATGTATTTTGCTCGACGACGGTAAGTTGGTACTTGAAGTACTCGAAACGGATAAAAAAGAAAAGATTCGTTGCCTCGTCATTCAAGGTGGTTTATTGTGCTCAAAAAAAGGTGTCAATTTTCCGAACACGAAAATATCGATGCCGTCTCTTACAGAAAAAGACATCGAAGACCTCAACTTCGCACTCAAACTAGGTGTAGACTGGATTGGTTTATCTTTTGTGCGAAGTTCAAAGTGTATTTCAGATCTCAAAGAAAGAATAGCCAAAAAAAGAAGCATTGCAAAGGTTGTTGCCAAAATTGAAAAACCAGAGGCACTTAAGAATATCGATGAAATCATAGAACTCAGCGACGCCCTAATGGTGGCCCGTGGTGACCTCGGCGTCGAGATTCCATATCAAAATGTGCCGCTCATTCAAAAAATGATCATCAGCAAATCGGTTTCCAAAGCAAAGCCGGTTATTGTAGCAACCCAAATGATGGAATCCATGCTAAATAGCCTTACCCCGAGCCGAGCCGAGGTCAATGATGTAGCGAACGCGGTCCTTGATGGCGCCGATGCCGTCATGCTTTCTGGCGAAACTTCGGTAGGCCAATATCCTGTACAAGTGGTGCAAACCATGGCCAACATCATCAAAGAGATGGAACAGCACCCCAGTATGTACCATAAAGAAGAATTGCCACCCAAAGGAAGCCGGCGTTTTATTTCCGATTCCATCTGTTTTAATGCCTGCCGTTTGGCTCAACGCGTAGAGGCCAATGCCATCATCACCATGACCTTTTCTGGCTACACCGCATATAAAATCGCTTCTCAACGTCCGGCTTCTCCTATATATGTATTCACGCACAATCGCAAAATTCTTACGCAACTCAATTTAGTGTGGGGCGTTCGTGCATTTTACTACAATAAGCGAATTTCTACTGACCACACAATCGCAGATATCAAACATTTGATGAAAGAAGATGGTTACTTGAATGTTGGCGATGTCGTGATCAATGTGGCATCGATTCCACTTGAGGACTTAGGCGGATCAAATATGTTGAAGCTCAGCTACGTAGATTAACGGAATTTACCCCCGTTTTTTAAACGTACTTTTAGGGAATGAAAGCAAATTGGCTCTTGCGACCAGCAAGTTTACCGCCTCAAATTTCGGCGCTATCTTCGGCACTACAGGTACCGAATTTTGTTGCCGAAATTCTTTTACTGCGTGGAATACAAAACCGAGCACAAGCCGTTGATTTTTTTAATCCGACTGCACAAGCCCTGCACAATCCTTTTCTCATGAAAAACATGGATGCAGCAGTAGGGCGCTTGCAACAGGCCATCAGTCGGCAAGAAAACGTTTTGCTTTACGGAGACTACGACGTTGATGGCACCACCGCAGTAGCCCTCATGTCAGAGCAACTTCAGCGCTTAGGTCTCCAATGTGAACACTACATTCCAGATCGTTACCGAGAAGGCTATGGCGTGAGTAAAATAGGCATAGAACACGCCATTCGCCAAGGCATTACACTACTCATAACACTAGATTGCGGTATCAAAGCCCACGATCAATTTGAGCGTGCAAATGTGGCGGGTATTGATTGTATTGTTTGTGATCACCACCAGCCAGACAGCACCCTTCCTGCTGCAATTGTACTGAATCCCAAACAGCCCAATTGTACTTACCCCTACAAAGAACTTTCTGGTTGTGCTGTTGCATATAAATTACTACAAGGACTTTACCAGCAACTCGAAAAAGATGAGGCTCCCCTTGAGGAAAGTCTCGATTTAGTTGCCTTGTCTATCGGTGCTGACATCGTTGAATTGCTCGGAGAAAACAGAATACTTTGCGCAAAAGGTTTGGCGCAACTCAATGCTTGCCCTCGGCCAGCCTTTTTAGCCATACTCGAACTGGCTACTAAACAATTGCCTCTGACTTTGCGCGATGTCGTTTTTACTCTAGCACCTAGAATCAATGCAGCAGGTAGAATTGCATCTGGTCAGCGCGCCGTAGACTGGATGCGCAGTTCAGACCAACATGAAATTGACCAACTTGCGTTAGAGATCAATACAGACAACACTACACGGCGCGCCTTAGATCAACAAACCACCGTAGAAGCACTCGCTCAAATCGCAGCCAATACGTTATTTGAGCAGCAGTATGCTACCGTGGTTTTTGATCCGACTTGGCACAAAGGAGTGGTAGGCATTGTCGCTTCAAGGCTCATAGAAACCCATTATAGGCCAACAATAGTATTGACGGAATCTAATGGAGTACTGACGGGTTCTGCGCGTTGTATGGCACCATTACATCTTTATGAACTCCTTGAAAGTTGTCAGGAGCACCTCCTTCAATTTGGCGGGCATCAGTTTGCAGCCGGACTTACCTTAATGCCTGAACAATTCTATGCATTTAGGAATGCCTTCGACAATGCTGTAGCCAATGCACTTGGACAGCAAAAGTTAGAACCCAAAATCACTATTGACACCCAACTCAAATTTTCGGAGCTAGGAAGTAATCCATCCCTTCACTTCAAACGTATTTTGCAAATTTTGAACGCCTTTGAGCCCTGTGGCCCTGGCAATCTTCATCCTGTATTTCTTGCCAAGAGATGTTTGATTTTAGATTATCGGATTCTCAAAGGGTCACATCTTAAGCTCAAACTCATTCAAGAAGACAGCCAAGTGGCCATCGAGGCAATTGGTTTCAATTTAGCAACTTTGGAGGCGGAACTTGCCGTGGGTTTCTTTGTCGATATTGCATTTCAGATCAGTGCCAATACTTATCAAAACAGAACGACCTTGCAACTCGTCATTCAAGATTTGTGCACGAGCGCCTAACTTTACGTAAGTTTGTACTATGTTTACAGGAATCATCGAAGAAGTTGGTCAGGTACTCGCCATTGATCACGACGCGGGCAATATCCATTTTACAATTGGTTCTTTGCTTTCGTCAGGGTTTAAAATTGACCAAAGCGTAGCACATAATGGCTGTTGTTTAACCGTAGTGGCACAGCAAGCCAACCAACATACAGTTACTGCTATTCAAGAAACACTCAACAAAACCAATTTGGGATCTTGGGTGGTGGGCACCAAAGTCAATTTAGAACGCTGCATGCAACTTGGCGGTCGTCTAGATGGTCATATGGTTCAGGGCCATGTCGACTGCATTGGAACGTGCACTGACGTTCAGGACGAAAACGGCTCTTGGCGTTTTACTTTTGCGCATCCACAAGATTTTGTTACCGTGGAGAAAGGTTCAATTACGGTAAATGGCACAAGTTTAACCGTTGTCGATTCGCAAAAAGGAAGCTTTTCAGTTTGCATTATACCTTACACCTATGAGCATACAAATTTTCATGACCTTACTGTAGGTGCTGAGGTCAATTTGGAATTTGATATTATCGGCAAGTACGTTGCACGTTACCTAAGTTTGCAACATCCTTAGTTGCGCACAGGTGCCTCAGGCTTCGGCGTAGAACCTGGTGTAGTTGCTGGTGCAGGGTCTTTGATACCCAATGCTTTTTTGGCAACTTGATCGTTTGGTTCTACCTGTAAGATTTGCTCAAAAAAAGACTTCGCTTTGTCGAGATCCTTTGCAGGTGATTTTGAGTAGTAGTCTGCAACATAGCGCAAGGACTCAAGAACAAATGCTTTTTTAGATGGCTGTGTACGGTCTTCCGGCTTGACAATCTCTGTTACCTTAAAGTAATAAGGGAAGGCCAACCATTTCTCATTATTGGTATCCATTTTGTAATTGGCACGACCACGATAGATGTAGCCAGGCACATAGGTGCTGTCGTTCTTAATAACAACTTGAAAAATGCTATCTGCAGTTTTGTAATCATTGCGACCAAAATAATATGCCTTACCAAGTTCATATTCTTCTTGAGCTTGTAGCTTTCCATTTTTCTGACGACGTAATTCGTAAGCACTTATGAGTTTATCGTACATTTTGTTTTTTGTATAAAGCTTGATAAGTTCGTTTGATAGCTCTTTGTACGAGATATCATTAATGCTCGCAGCTTTTTCAAATTCGATGATCGCTAAGCTATCTTTGCCCTGCTTTTGATAAGTGTTTCCGCGTACTTTGTAGTCTTGGTAGTTGATTTTGTCCGCAGGTACGATAGCAAAGAAACGATTAGAAGCATTGAGCGCGTTTACCAAGCTAAGAGAATCTGTACTTTCAGCGTAGGCAAATGCAAACATGCGCTCAGTATAGAAGTTGCTGAAGCCACTGTTTTTAAGCACTTCCAACTGGCTCAATAAGCCGGTGTATTCCTTGGCAGCAAAAAGAGCGTTTGCATAACGATAGCGAGATTCAGTATTATTGTTGAGTTCAAGGTATTTCTCCCAGTTTTCAATGGCTTGCTTGTTCTTGCCAAACATGAGGTAAAGCTCTGCATTGAGGCGGTATGCCGGTGCATATGTTGGATCAATGGTTTTGGCTTCATTGTACATTTTGTTGGCTTCTGGTTCGTTTTTCGCGCGTTGATAAATGAGCGCTTTACGCACAATACCACGCGGCGATTTTGGATTGAGCACCAACACTTGGTTGTAAGCTTTGAGCGCTTCAGAAGCGTCGGAAGAATTGCGTGCGTAGAGGGCATCGCCTTTGAGCAAGTAGTTGTCTTCGTTTGTAGGATCTTTCAGAATAGCTTCTTCGAGTAAAATAAGGGCTTTGTCGATATTTTTGTTAGGTGCCTCGATGTAGATTTCAGCAATACCGCGAATCACTTCAGCTTTTTTCAGCTTGTTTTTTTTAGTCATTAGCAAAGCTTTGGTGAACTCGGCTTCAGCTTCTGTGGTTTTACCTTCGAGCCATAAAACACGACCATAACCAACTAGCGGTAAAGCACGCAATTTATCGACTTCATAACCTTTCTTCCACATCATTTTGGCAGAGTCGATTTCTTCTTTTTCGAAGTAACAATCGCCAAAATAAAAGTAGTTGTCACCATTGATAGGGTCAGCAGCAACCAATTTCTTGTAATCGGCGATGGCGTCGAGGTAACGCTCGTTTTCTGTTTTGCCAATGGCTTGCTGAAGCGTTTGTGCATAGCTGAGACCGGTTAGCAAGATGGTGCTGAGGAGTAAGATGCGTTTCATGAGATTTGCGTTTTAATTTCGGGCCAAAAATAACCTAGTTTTTTGGGATACAAAAATTGTGCCTGTTATTATTTCTTGAATTATTGTAAAACCAGCCGAACTGGTGTGAGCGCAGGAACCAAACCCGACTTTTGTATAATGAGTTGGCCTTTGTCGTCCTTTTTCATAAAGAGAACAAAACCGGTATTCAACCCGGAGCGGCGTCCTTTGTTGATGATCCAAATATCGCGAATCAGCGGATACTCTTTGGTGTAAATCATGCCAGCATAAGGCTTGTAGGCAGTTTCTGGATCCTTATCATAAACGGCTGCAACGCGTAGGCCTTCCATGAATTCAAGAGAAGTTGGGTCGTCTTGGTCAGAGATCCAATTGAGGCCAATTACCCCTATTGTATTTGGATGCGTTTTGACGTAATTGATGACTTCTTCGTTGGAGTTGAGTGCGGCAACACGGTCTGCTAATTGTTCAATTTGAAGCATGTTGGTCATGAAATTGAAGTTTGCTGAACCTTTTTGGTCAAAAACAATTTGTTTCACTTCGGCTTTTGACGGCAAAACTTCTTTATTATTGGAAAGAAGGGCTTTGATTTGGTCAACGCTCATTACCGTATCTGTTATGCCAGGATGCATAATGAGCGCAATGGCGTCGGTTGCAATTTTGTCACTGTGGTACGACACATTTTTGCTTTTAAGGTAGGCCTTTTCTTGGTCATTGAAGTCACGGGTAATGACGATTGTTTTAGTTTTGTTATTATAAAAAGCTTCAATGATCTTATTTTCAGCATCAAAATAACCTTTAATTCTGGCTTTTGGGTATTGGCTCATGAAGGTTTCGATGCAAGTGGTAAAAAGCGGCTTGAATGATTCTTCGATATACAAATGCGTTTTGCCGCGCCCATGGGCGTCTTTTTGGTATACAAACGGGTTATTGTTGTTATCGCAAGCCGCAAAGAGCAAGGCAATAGCCATAAATAACAAATTTCTCATAGTGTTGAATTTGATTTAAAAGCTTTATAAACGCGCCATCCGCGAAACAGACCATAGCCAATGAATACGGCCGTGAGGATAGAACGCCTCCAGGTTTCCATTTCAAAGAGGTCCGTACCCATTAAAACAATTGCAAATACAAAGCAAAGTACAACCACCAATAAGCCCAAAGAAAGTTGAATGTATTTCATATTTTGAAGGAAAAAAAATCCCCATCGAGATGGGGATTGAAAGATGAATAGTGATAGACTATTGCGTGTCGTAGATGATCGGAACGCGCACCCATAGTCTTACAGGACGACCAGACGTTTTAGCTGGTGTCCAGGCGGGCATTTTGTTAACCACATTCAAGGCTTCTTTGTTACATGATGGGCATTCAACAATTGGGCGTTCAACGCTGGCATTGGAGATACGTCCGTCTTTTTCAACAACGAAGCGCACTACTACGCGTCCTTTTACACCGAGTTCAATGGCTTCATCAGGATAATTCAAATTGGAATTAATGAAAGCGTTGAGCTTTTCATAGCCACCAGGGAAAGCTGCGTCTTCTTCAGCTACATCCACTACTGCTTCTGCTTCAGGTTGATTATCCGTGAGACTTGGTCCATCTTCTTGAGTATTAGCTAAGCCCCAAGATTCGTCACCTTCGTTGGTTTCATCAGAAATAGTAACGTTGTTGAGTTCCGCTTGTGAAACCACTTCGTCTTCGACATAGTCGTCTTCGGCCACCGGTGCAATAAACGCTTGGGTTTGGGTCATGGGTGGTGGGGGTGGTGTCGTTGGCGGCGGCGGCGGCACGTCTTCTTTAGGAGTGGTAACAGTGAAGTTTTGTTCGCTGACACGTGGCTTTTTGATTTCTTCTTTAGGTAGGTTCTTGATGATAAACGAAACCGTAAAAGCAAGCCCTGCAAATGCAACTAAACCGGCTAGTATAAGCGACATGCGCTTATTGTAGCCGGAGCGAAGAACGTAGGCGCCGTATTCGCGGTTGCGGTGAGCAAAGACGGCTTCGTTTCGGCTAACAGAGGTAATTGCTTCCCAATTTTTGTTGACATAATAGTCGAACAAAGAGAAGCCAGTAACGAGGGCGACGATTACATAAATGACTGTCATGGCGTTAGTTTTTTTCTTTTAATAACTCTTTTTCTCCAGGTGACAAGTCGGTGGGGGCAATAACGCCCACACTGGCAATCTTGAGTTCGTCAACTAAATCAATAAAGCTCTTGCAAAGCGCTTTGTCGTCGGTTTTGATCAGAACCTTGACCGCTTCTCTTTTGACGGTGAGTTCGTTGAGCTTGCGATCGTAGGTAGTGTCTGCAATTTGCTTTTTGTCGAGTTGCTTGTCTAAAGCCACCTTATTTTTAATAACGTACTCGTTCCAAGAAGCTAACAATTTTCTGACACTATTTTCTCCGGAACCAAAATTAGCCTCCTCGAAAACAGTAGGGCCATTGGGTCCGGGTTTGGATTTCGGATAAAATTCGTTGCGGTAATAGTAAACTTTGTCACCAGACAAAATAAAGGTGGCGGCATTGTTTACCCTTGGCGCTTTTTTACCGTCGTCTATTTTTTTTGCTGGGTAATTGAGCGGCATGACCTTAGGCTTGCTAAAGGTCGAGGTCAAGACAAAAAAGGTGAGGAGTAGAAAGGCAAGATCCACCATTGGGGTCATGTCTACGTGGGTAGATCCTTTCTTAGCTCTTTTCTTCCCTTTTTTGCCGTGGTCGCCGCCGCCGCTTTCTACGATTTGTGCCATGTGCTAATTTAATTTACGGGAATTGCTTCCGCAGAGGTTACAAAATTCAGGTTATTCAGATTCAATTCTCTGAACACATCGATAACAGTAGCAGCGTCTTTATACAAAGTTTTAGAGTCTACACGTACCACAAACTTTGGCTTGAAATCTTCCATTTTGGGTTGGACGCCTTTGAGCTTTGCAGCTTCAAATGCGGTTCGGCCAGAGTTACCAGCTGCAGTTGCAGCAAAGGAAAGCCAATCTAAAAGTTCGTTTTTGGTAGAATCGGTGGGTATTCCTTTTGTTGGGAAACTTGCGCGTTTTGCTGCTTCGGTGCTCATGTATGCAGGAAGTTCTTGCATGGTACAACCAAAGGTTGACATAAAAGAAAACTCTTCAATTTGCTCATTGTTTAAAGAAACTTTGTATTTGCTGAGCATATTGTTGAGCATTTCTTTGCGGGCTTCTGGATCCGTAAGGTTGAAGAACACGCGGCCGTCTCTATCTAGGGTCACCATTAAAACATTCTTTGGAATGATTTTATCTGAAATACTAGATGGGGTTTCGACGGTAACGGGTTCAGCGTTGCGGAAAGAAGCCGTCAACATAAAGAAGGTCACAAGCAAGAACGCCAAGTCCACCATAGGCGTCATGTCTATGGTAGGAGAGCCTTTAGGCATTTTAATTTTTGGCATTGCTTGAGTTTTAACTTAAGGTTGACAATTAATTGTTGGCTGCAAAGTCTTGAACGATCGTGAAGCTTGCTTCATCAATGCCGTATGTCATGGCGTCGATTTTGGTAGAGAAGAAGCCGAATGCGATGATTGCAATAGTTGAACCTGAAATACCGAATGCGGTGTTGATAAGGGCCTCGGAGATACCAGTAGAGAGTTCTGCTGTATCTGGCGCACCTTGCGACATTGCGGCAAATGAACGGATCATACCAAGTACGGTACCGATCAAACCAATAAGTGTCGAGATAGATGCAGTGGTAGAAAGTACAGGCAAGTTTTTAGAAAGCATTGGCAACTCCAAAGAAGTAGCTTCTTCGAGTTCTTTTTTCAAGGCCTCTAATTTCTGTTCTTTGTCCATGTGTGCGTCTTTCTGTTCTTTGTCCATGTGTGCGTCTTTGGTCATCATTTGGTATTTTACCAAACCTGCACGAACTACATTGGCCAAAGAACCGCGTTGCTCGTCGCATGCTGCAATAGCACCGTCAAAATCTTTGGCAGACATGAATTCTTTAATTTTTTCGATGAATTGATTGGCTTTGCCTTTTCCGTTAGCCAACATGAGAGTAACCAAACGCTCAATTGTGAAGATCAATACGATAAGGTTAACCGCAACCAAACCTGGCACGATGAAACCACCTTTATAGATAACTCCTAAGAGGTTGCCTTCAATTGGTTCTGCTTCTGGGTTTTTGTCTACGAAGTTATTCGGGTCCCCAAAAATAAATTTGTAAATTAAGATACCTGCAATGAGTGCAAGTGCAATAGCCAGAAACGAAATAATTGCTGAAAATCCCCCGGCGGTTTTTTGATTTTTGTCCATAATGATTGTTTTTAATTTTTCATTTTTACAATTGAACGCCAAATATAAAAAAACTTTAGCCCCTTTTCAAAACGAAATATTAATGTTTCTGGTAGGACAACGCATAATTATTGTCTTTCTAACATAAAGACGGCCTTTTTAGGCTTATTTTGAAGAGAGCAGGTAAGTTTCCCAAATGAAATTTAATGTAGATTTAACATGAAATCTGAGCGCATAAGTAGTATTTGCAGTCACTTGTGATTTTCAAAAGTAAGAAGCTCTCGACTTGCGATTTTCAATACAATTTTCTTACCTTCAACATTTAGCTTTGTCTACATATGAGATTTTATTTAGTCGACCGTATAGAAGAGGTAATTCCTGGACAAACAGCCAAAGGCATCAAATGTTGGACGCTATCAGAGGATTACTTTGCAGAACACTTTCCTGGATTCCCAATTGTGCCGGGAGTTTTGCAGATAGAATCTATGGCGCAGCTCATGGGTATACTCATTGAGCGGTCATATGCCGCTGCGCATCTAGAAAAGGGACGTTGTTATCCGATTCTAAGTATTGTGCAAAAAGCCAAGTTCAGGGATTCTATTATACCTGGAGACCAAAGCATTATTGAAGTCGTGCTCACATCCTTAGATACCATGCGCGCCACAGGTAGTGCAAAATTGCTTGTCGAAGGAAAAGTGCGCGCAGAAGCTGATCTGAGTTTTACTATTCTCGAAGCACAGCAGGCAAGCACCAATCCGTTTATCGCTCAGCGCGATGAATATTATTTATCGCTACAAGTCAAAGAAACACTGAAAAAACGCTAATGCTTGCAACGCTTACAGCCATCGGATTTTGGGAAAGTGAACAGTTTTCTGCAAGTGGGCAATTAGGCCCAAGCGCTTCATTACAAACGAATTCGGCTCGTGTGCAACGTCAGTTTGAACATCTAAATGCAGCATTTAGACAAATTCAATTAGATCAAAATCATCCAAAATACCCGAAGCCAAGCGATTTAAAAATATTGCGCAGTGATACCATTGCCGCCTTGATTTTATGTCAAGAGATGGCTGAACTATATCAGTGGGGACCTTCTTTTACAGAAAACGGCGCCCTGTTTGTTGCAAATAGTAATTTTATCGATGATGACGTACTTGACTTCGAAGGTATTTCCTTGGCTATTGGCCAACTCCAAAATGCACCCGATCAGGCTAGCGAAAACAAGCTTTTTGGATCAGGGGTGTCTCCGCTTCTTCCCTTAAGAACCCTTACCAATGGTGCACAGAGCTTTATTGCGCAGTACTTATCTTTTTTTGGGAGTTCCACCACATATGGCAGTACAGGAATTGCTACTGTTCAAGCCCTGCACGATGCGTGCAATTTTTTGAAAATTGGCGCTTGTCAAAAAGCCTTGGTGGGAGGCGGACACTTTGCCAATTTGTTTTCTTTTGTCAATAATTGCTTATTAATATCCGACACAGAAGGTTATGCCGAGGCGAGCGCTACAAGTTTTTTTATGCTCGAGCCCTATCATCCAGAAACAAAAGCGCCAGCTGCTTTGCATATTGTTGAGCACATTGATAGCCTCGAATCGCTGTCTCAGCATCAAGTTGATTGGTTATTTTATGGTGGCGCATTTACACCAGCTCAAGATCAAGAATTGCATAAACGCTGCGGTCAATTAGACTATAAAGAGGCTTTTAGTTGGTTTACGCACACTGGTAATCTCGGTGCGGCTGAGCTTGGTATGCTGCTCGCCGTTGCAGTGAATTGGCTCCATGCCGGTCAGACTGCCATCGTATTGCTCAAAGATGCCTATGATATATTTGAAATTATAAAAGTTCAAAAGGCATGAGTTCAACTAAAGCATATATTATCGACACCCACACGATCAGCCCTTTGGGTCTAGGGACCAGCGAATTATTGGCAGCCCTTCAAGAAAAAAAACAGGCAGCCACGCTTATTGAACAATTTGACCCTAGCGGACTTGCGCAGTCACATGCCTGTGAGGTGGCAGTAGCGCAGCAAAAATGGTTGGACCAACTGCCAACTGAATGGCAAGATGTAGCAACCTATGACCGAAAATTTGCACTTTGGGCAATTGCATTATTGAGTCAGCAACAAATGCTCAAAGAAATATTTGCCAACACGCCTACCAATAGGACAGCTCTTTTTTTAGGTCTGGGCGCAAATGCCTTTCCTGTATTGCGCATTGCCAAAGCAGTAGAGAATTATTCTGCATTTGGACTCAACGAAGCCATTGCAAAACTCAATTACAACAATGGTCATAAGGCCAATTCTATTTTCAATCATGCCGATTTATACGGCGCCTATTTTCAGCAAGAAATTGCTGAGGTTGCCTTTTGCCGCAATCTCATGACAGCATGCTCGAGCAGTACCCAAGCCATTGCTTTTGGTGCGGCCCATATAATGGCTGGTCAGGCAGATTTGGTATTGGCTGGAGGGACAGATTCAATTATCAATCAGTTCGCATATATTTCTTTTGGCAAATTAGGCGTGCTCAGTCCTGACCAGTGCAGGCCTTTTGATGTAGGTCGGAACGGCACAATTGCCGGCGAATGTGCTGGCTTTACACTCCTTGCTTCTGAGGCGTTTGTACATAAAAATAACCTCAAACCCAAAGCTGCGCTCATTGGCTTTGGAAACAGCATGGATGCTTATAAAATTACTGCACCTGATCCTTCCGGAGCGGGCGTAGAGCGCGCTTTGCGTAGTGCCATTGAAATGTCGGGAATCCGAGCAGAACAAATAGATTACATCAATGCGCATGGCACAGGAACGCGCTCCAATGACGAAGCGGAATTACGCGCCATAGAACGCGTCGTTGGCGCTGCCGCACCGCATATATTTGTGAGTTCAACAAAAGATCGCCATGGCCACGCAATTGCCGCTGCTGGGATCCAAGAATTTCATGTACTGACCACTTGTATACTGGCAAATCTTATTGCTGCCAATCTCAGTTTTAGCAATCCGTTGCAAACCAACTTACAATTACCTTTCCGCGAAAATAAAACGCATCCAATCCGATACGCACTCACTAATAATTTTGCTTTTGGAGGCGTCAATTGCAGTCTGGTACTGGAAAATTTAAATATATGAATCTCGACTTAAAAGACAAAGTAGTTTGTATCACCGGGGCCTCTGGTGGAATCGGCATGGCCATTGCCACTGCATTTTTAGCAGAAGGCGCTGTTGTATGTGCTACCTACAGGCAACACCAAAATAAACTTGATGCATTTTCCAAAGAACTTTCGCAAGCACAAAAAGCGCTACTTTTTACTTATCACCTCGATTTGCACGACTCAAAAAGTCAAGCAACATGTATATCTGCGATTTGCAATGACCATACGCGTATTGATATTTTGGTAAATTGTGCAGGTTCGGCGCTTGAGAAACCTTTTTTACTGCTGACCCCGGAAGAGGTTCAACAACAAATCAGTACCAATTTTAGCCAACAAGCCCTTTTTACCCAACAAGTTGCCAAAGTGATGCTGCGTCAACGAAAAGGATCAATTGTTAATATTTCAAGCCTTCTCGGTAAGCGCCTTGGAAGAGGAGTGGCCGTATATGCAGCAGCAAAAGCTGCAATGGATCGTTTAACCCAAACACTCGCGTTGGAAGTAGGTAAAAAGGGGATTCGCGTAAATAGCATCAATCCTGGTTTGGTGGCGACTAAAATGAGCAAAAATGTACAAGCGAATATGCCTTCAGAATTTTTGGAAATGAGCCCCATTTCCAGACCGGGAACACCAGAAGAAATTGCGAACGCCGTTCTTTTTTTGGCATCGGAAAGGGCTAGTTATATAACCGGAGTCTGTTTATCGGTCGACGGCGGATTAGGAATTTAAAAGCGAAATAAATCAATTATAATGGAACAAAACGAAGCAATCATTGAGCAAATTAAAATTATCATTCAGCAGTCTTGCGGGATAGACCCCGCAATTATGCATGCCAATTCTACCATTTTTGATGAATTGAGTATCGATTCAATAGATATGGTCGACATCCTTTTTCAGTTAGAGAGACATTACGACATCGAACTAAAAATCTCAGAAATTGAACAGCAGTCCAAATTAGAAATGGGGGATGAGCCCTTTGAAATAGACCAAGTCATTACGCCAAAAGGGCTAGAGGTTTTACGCCGCAGAATGCCAGAAATTGACCCCGCCAAATTGACCGAAGGACTGACGATGTTCGAAGTGATCAAATTGATCAATATCCAAAGTATGGCTAATATGGTCGCACATCAGTTGGCTAAAAAAAATAGTTAGGTGCGAAACTACATTTATAGAATAGGTGCTTCGGCAAAGCTCTATGGGTTTGATGATCCCATTTTAGAGGTCCCAATTCTTGGTCAAAAACTTGGAAGTTATCAAGCAAAAGCGTGTACGCAATGGGGTTTTGAACTCATAGATGTTGCCGATCAAAATGCCATCCCCGTTTCCGAAGAACCCTATTTTTGTTTTGATGCCAAAATGGTCTTTACAACAAAGTTCTTAAGTGCTGCTTTAGACTATGCCAATACGAAAATCAGTGAGAATATTCAATTTGGGCTGGAGGGGCATGCAAGTGCGCAGCAACACGCGCTACCTGTTGGCAGCCAAGAAGGTCCGCTTTTGTTTCCGTTTTATTATGTTGGAAACAGCAAGCAAAAAGCTTTTGAAGAAAAATTACTTTCGGGAAAAGAATATGAATGGGGCATCGAAATGCCGCCTCAGGTGATGCCTGGCGGACGTTACGCTTTGAATCAGAACCCGGTTTTTGCTGCTTTGTTATTGTCCCCTTTTCATTTGTTGGGGGCCAATATGGCACTGAACCTAAATAGAGGCCTTTCTTTACAGGAAAAATTACCCAATTGGCTGCGCCAACGTATTTCCAAACCCTTCACAAAGCTCACTTCAATGGGTTTACGCCTTATGAATCAAAAAGGGAAAAATTGCCGGATTCATCCGAGTGCAGTTGTGGAAGGCTGTGTGCTGGGAGACAACGTTACCGTTGGGGCCAATGCAGTGCTAAGAATGAGTGTGATTGGCAGTGGAAGTTTCATTGCCGATACGGCTGTGGTTAGCTTTTCTGTAATAGGCGAAAATAATTTTGTGAGCACCGGAAACCATTTGGTTAACTCCATGACTTACCAAGATGTATTTACGATTCATGGCCCATATCAGTACAGTATTTTTGGTAAAAACGCTGCCGTATTTGCGACGATCAATTCTGACATCAGACTAGACCTCAAGACGATTCGGATTCCGACCGCTATTGGGGTCATTGATTCCAAGCAAATATTTTTAGGCGTTGCTTACGGCCATCGTTGTAAAATTGGCGGGTCGAATATCATTGCTGCGGGCAGATTGGTACCCAATGATTATGTCTTGAATCCACCTGATTTCATCACTTTGAAGTTTGACTAAATGGAAGCGCAAACGATTTATTTGATGGGGGCTTATGGCTATACGGCAAAATTAATTGCCAAAGCGCTTTGCGGTGCCCAAATTTCGTTTATTCCGGTTGGTCGCGACGCACAGAAACTGGCCGCGTTTTGCGATAAAATGCAGCTCGAACCGAATTTTATAGTGGCCGATGTATTGTCTGCGACCGATTTGCAATTTATCCAGTCTAAAGACATCGTGATCAATTGCGCCGGGCCGTTTAACCAATTTGCACCCACATTAATCGCCGTTTGTGTCGAAAGGGGCGCACATTACATCGATTTAACAGGTGAGCAAGCGATTGTTCATGATAGTTACCTACTCTATAAACAAAGCGCCCGGCAAAATCAGATGTGTTTATTGCACTCAATGGCTTTTGAGTCGGCACTTGCTGATTTATTACTGAGTTGTGCGCTTTCTAATTTGAAAGAGGCGGAAATTGAATCTGTGAATTCTTATTATTGGCTAGTTAGCCAGCAAATGAGCCCCGGGACCAAACTCACTATGAAATTAGCTAATTATGCGTCTAATTTTATGATCGACAATAATCAATTAGTTCCGTTCACACAGCAAAAAGCGGCGCCTTTAGTGGGTATTCCTTTTGAGTCGGCAAGAATTGTTCCGTATCCGGAAGTAATTTTTGCGTTTGAGCGTTGTACGCCTCAGAAAGGCGCCTCGCATTTTTTATTGGAAGCCAATAGCAATATGGCTTTTGCAGGATCAATGCTCAAAGCTAAGTACCAAGACGCTCCCGCACAAATTCAAGACATCATTACACGCTTCAAACAAATCCTTCATGCAGGACCAAATGAGGCCGAACGCGCGCAACAATCTTTTGAGTTATATGTAAGTGTTAGTAGTAAGAATCAACAATATATCGGACATTTAAAGGGTCATGACATGTATCAAATTACGTCCGCTTTGGTTTTATTGGCTGTCCAAAAGTTGTCATCTGAGCTTCATCAATTTGGCGTCCTGAGTCCTGGTGAATTTCTCGGTCAGAACGGGATAAACTGGTTGAGTCAAAATACCTTTTTTCAATTCAAACAAGTTCAAACAAATAACGCATCATGAGTGCACGTCTTCACTTGGCTTTGTTTCCTTTGCTGCAAGTTGCCGCCATGATCGGGTTATGGGTATTACCCTTTTTACGTACTGATTGGATTTTATTGTTTGGTGTTGCCGTTTTTATCTTGTGTTGGAACCTTCATGTAAGCATCCATTATTTGGTACATCATCCGCCAAAAAATAAAGTGATACGATATTTATTTTTCTTGATTTCTACATTGCTTATTGGCTTGCCTTACCATTACTACCAATTATTGCATCGCACCCATCATTTGTACAACAACAACCCAAGAGATTATACAAGTACATGGAAGGAAAAAAGTGGTCAACAAATGCCGCGTACTTTTTTGGGATACATCTTTTTCTGGTTTATTCCCACAGTGCCCTTGCCGCAACAAATCAAAGAAGGCCGGCAAAATGACCTTTTACCTACCAAAGACCTTCAATTATTGGTCGTGGAAACCCTTCTTCTTTGTGTTTTTTATTGCGTTTTGTTCTATACTCAGCCTTGGCTGGCATTGGGTTATTTTGTTTTTATTTATTTCGGTTGGGTGCTGATCTCAGCACAAAATTATGGGCAGCATTTACCAAGAATAGGAGCACCGCACACAACCAGTATCCATCGAAAATGGTACAATATACTGACGCTCAATAATGGCTTACATGCCGAGCACCACGACCGTCCCCAAGTGCACTATCATGACTTAGAACCCAATCTAGAACTAGAACCAATCCAATCGGCGCATCTTTTTGCCGGATTGACATTTCTAAAAGTAAAGAAGTCCTTTCTACTCGTGCTTATACTTTTAGTGGTTTGTTTACTTGCATTACCCAAACTTAAACTTACTGGAAGCCTCGATGGCTTTGCTGCTGGCGAAACACCCGTTTTTGTCGATGCACACGCTTATGATTCTTTGTTTGGTCAAAGTAAATACCGTTATTATTTCAGTGTTTCGCCAAAAGCGCATGCTGATCTTGGGTTTATTAATTCGGCAGCTGAATTCGAAGCAGCCATTCAAGATTTAGCTCCTCAAGTTGAATTCATTAGCAAGGTGTCGCAGTTGCGCCGTTTTGCACGCGCGAGGCTGTTGAAGAATGAGCGCCCGGCTTCCGAATTGCTTGCCAGTGCTGCTGCGCATCCGCAGCTAGGCAAGCTGATCTCAAAAAACCACCGGTCTTTTTTAATTATTGCCGATTTCAAAGGCAAAAAAATCCCACTCGATCAGCTTGACTCTTTGCAAAAAATTCCGCGTCGGCACCTGAAACCCATTAGGGGTTTTGGTATGCAAGGACTCGAGGCGGCCATTGCTCACTCCATGCAAGAAGATATTTTCAAAATTACCGGACTTATTTTTTTGCTTTTTGGCGCCTATCTATTTTGGCGTTATCGTCATTGGACAGCCATCATCTACTTGGTTTGCAATATGTTATTGGCCATCCTCGCGACGGTTTGTTTGTTTCCCATTTTTGGCTACCAAATGACGGTCGTGAGTATCTTGGCTTTACCCATTGTCTTGGTTTTGTCTTTAAGCGACGCCATTCATTTGTTAGGCGGTCTATCCAAAGGCCAGAATAGTTTGCAAACGATCCGAAAAATTTGGGTGCCTTCTTTATTGAGTAGTCTTACAACGGCGTTGGCATTTTTTAGTTTTCAGTTCAATGATGCGCCCAATATGGTTCAACTCGGCCATATTACAGGAACAGCGGTACTTCTTGAATTTTTGATTTCTATGGCATTGGCACAACAATTTTTAGAAAAAGTCAAATTGCAAGAAGCAGAGCAACCGTTGATTGAAAAATTGAGTCAATGGATGCAGCGCCGCCAAAAACAGGTAGGTTTGGGTTTGTTGGGGTTGGTATTTATTGGGTTATTTTTACTGCCGCAACTCCGTTTTGAAGCCAGTACCGATGATTTTTTCCCAAAGGGTGAAGTAGTTACCAAAGATCACGCTTATTTCCAAACACAATTCAATGCGCAAAAAGTATTGCATCTTTGGTTTGCCCCTCAAAAGCCCCAAAAGCTTGACCCCAACTATGTTGAGCAACGCCTCCAGGCGATCAAATCACCCCAATTGTTACATTATGAATTGCACCCTGCAACAGCTCATAAACCACTTTCCGCGAGTCTCTATTTTACTGAGGTAAGCGCCATTGCAAAATGTTACTGTCAACTCCAAGCGCAAAAATTCTTTGACAATGCGCGTCTTGGCTTACACGCTTATAGCCCTTTTGTGGTATTTGAGGTGGTCAATAAGCAAGTGGCTAGTTCTTTGTTTTGGAGCTTACTGACGGCCAGTACTGCCATTGTTTTACTGATGCTTTTTCTCACAAAAAGCCCTTTACAAGCGTTGTATGGTTTTATACCGAATTTGATACCATTGGCTGCTGTGGTTGTCTTTTTCGTGCTTTTCGACCAAGGCCTCAATATGCTCACTGCACTTACGCTTGTCGTTTGCATCGGTCTGCTCGACGACGACACCATTCACGTATTGTATCACAAATATGTGCTCAAAGAACCTGTTACCCAAATGAATGCTGTGATCATTCATGCGGCTGTATTGCTGTCTATAGGTTTTGGATGTTTTGTGGTCAGTAATTTTGAGCCCACGCGCATTTTTGGCGGCGTCAGTGCGCTTGTATTTTTAATCGGTCTACTCGGTGAACTCACGCTCTTTCAATGGATATTAAACCGCATCAAGTCTTAAAGATGACGCAAGCAATTCAACATAAAAGAAAAGAAGTTTGGGCTTTGAATGGCAATGAAGCCATGGCTTATGCGGCACTCCATGCGGGCCTAGACTATTTTGCACATTATCCGGGTTCTCCGGTAAATGGCATCGAACCTAAACTCAAACAACTCAATGACTGGCACCAAGCCGGCATTCAATTCAACGATGCCCTCAATGAACATGTAGCCGCATTGGCCGCTATGGGAGCCAGTATGACCGGTGCGCGGTCCATGCTCGTCATGAAACACGTGGGACTCAATATTGCCGCGGATCCGCTTAATTATGTAGGATACTCAGGTGTAAAAGGAGGTATGCTCATAATCGTGGGTACAGATCCTGGGGCCAACTCGAGCACAGGCGAAGAAGACGTGCATTGGTACGCCAAACAATTCAACTTGCCTTTATTTGAACCCACGAGTCCGCAGGCGCTTTACGATTGTTGTTATGATGGTTTTGCATTATCTGAGCGCTTGGGCTTACCGATTCTCATTTTTGCCACCGGCTTGATCTGTCATCAAAGTACACGAGTTCAGACCAGAGCGGCCGTGGTCAAAGAGCGTCAATACCATTTTGAGAAAGATAGGGAACGCTACATCAATGTAGGTCAGCGTGCGGTACGTAATCACCGCTTTTTGATCGAAAAAATGCAAGGTTTCGCGTTGGAAAATAACTTTATTGAAGCGCAAGGCGACCCCACTTCTTCATTGGCTGTATTGACGCGTGGCAATAGCAGTTTACATTTTGCCGAAGTAAGGCAGCTGATTCCAGCACTTCAAAATGCGTATTGGATTCAGGTTTTAGGTGTATATCCTTTCGCCAAAACAGTCATTTTGCCTCATTTAATCGGTAAAAAAGAAATTCTGGTCATAGAAGATCAAGATGGATTTTTAGAATATTTGCTCAAAATGGAATGTTTCAATGAGCTTGAGGCCAGCATCCATGGTAAAGATTTATTTCCAGCCTATGATGAACTCCGGGTCAATGAAATCTTAGAGATCCTATGCAAGTATTTCGATCAGCCTTATCCATTCACTGGACTACCTGCCCCGGAAATACCCGAGCGACTGGGTACTTTTTGTGAAGGCTGCCCGCATACCGGAAGCTATTTTGCTATTGAGCAAGCCTTGCCAGAGCAAACAAGAATCGTAGGTGGTGATATCGGTTGTTCTTCATTGCCACCTTTTCGTGCCGATTGGTTACTATGTATGAATGCGGGAATTGGGATTGCTCAAGGAATTGCCCCATTCTTGCAAACCCAACAGCTCGTCTCTACGGGTGGCGATGGCAGTTTTTTTCATGGCGGCTTATTGGCGTTACTGAATGCCGTTCAAAACAACATCGATTTAGTACATTTAGTTTTTGACAACAAAAGTGTAGCTATGACCGGGCACCAAGTTTCTGCATCCACTTTCGTAGATTACCGTTCGGTTGTAGAAGGATTAGGCGTTGCTTCGTTTACAGAGGCGAGTGCTTTTCATCCAAAAGAATTAGAGCGCCTTATTCAAGAAAAAGAAGCTCAGAAAGGCGTGCATGTCATTTGGGTAAGCGGCGCGTGCGCGCGTATTCCGGACGAACGCGCTACATTCAGACGTGCCAATTATGCGCCTCAAATTAATGCTTCCAAATGCGAGGACTGCACCCTGTGCTACGAAGCCTTGGCTTGCCCCGCCATTGACAAAAATCCACTCGGGAATTTAGAAATTAACCTTGACCGCTGTATGCGTTGTGGTGTTTGTTATGAAATATGCCCAAATGGCGCAATTGATCTCCAAGCTAAAAATCATAGCCTATGACTACCGTTTTGCGCATACTAATTGCTGGAGTTGGAGGGCAAGGCATCCATGGCTTTGTCAAAATCTTGCAACAACATCTGTACGCTGAAGGATATGAACTCATCAGTGCTCGTTACAAAGGGGGCGCCCAAAGTTTGGGGTCAGTGCATGCCGAATGTAAAATATTTCTTCAAGATACTGCTCAACAAGAACAGATGAGTAGTCAGATTATTCCGGGCACCCTGGATGTCTTACTTGGCCTTGAGCGCTATGAAACACTGCGTTTTCTGCCTTATTGTAATGCAAATACTTTAATTGTTTGTGACCACTACACAGAATTTCCGCCAGGAACCAAGCGCCAGCCTCATCAGGCCAATATTGATACTTTTTTTAGCTCACTCAGCAACCCACTCATTAGTAAAGATTTCGTTGCGTTGGCCAAGCAAACTGGTTTGGAAAAATCCAAATTACCCATTTTACTATTTAACGAAGCTTGTACTGCTATAAAAGTCCCATTTAAACCTATACCATTAAACCCATCATTATGAATTGGAGAGAAACTTCAAGAGAAGCTATGCATTGGCATACAAATGAACAAGGCACAAAAATTGTTTGTGATTTGTGTCCTAGACATTGTCAAACACAACCCGGTCAGATGGGTTTTTGCAAAGTTCGAGGCAATGTGGATGGCACCTTTCATACCTTTAATTTCGGAAAGTCAGTGACGGCCACACAAGAGTGCATTGAAACTGAAGCGGTGAATCATTACATGCCCGGTGCACGCATTTTAAGTTTGGGTAATATTGGTTGCATGATGGCTTGCAGTTATTGTCAGAACTGGCAGACCTCGCAGATCAAACACCTCAACGATGCACACGTTTTTGAATACAGTCCGCAGCAAGTGATTGATTTAGCATTAGCCAATGACATCAAAGTTATTTCTTGGACCTACAACGACCCCGTAGTTTGGCACGAGTTTGTATTGGAAACATCCAAATTAGCGAAAGCAGCAGGGCTTACTACGCTTTACAAATCAGCCCTTTACATCGAGCTTGAGCCGCTACGTGAGTTAATTGAGGTCATCGATATTTTTTCAATTTCACTCAAGTGCATGGACGACGCCATTTACCGTAAAGAAAACAAAGGTAAGCTACAACCCGTTTTGGATGCGATTGAATTGATTGCCGCCTCTGATCGCCATTTAGAAATTTCGCAATTGGTGGTGACGGGTCTAAACGACGACGGCACCGATGCCATCAAGACGGCGCGCTGGATGCGCGAAAAGTTGAAACCTGAGGTGCCGCTGCATTTGGTTGCGTATCATCCAAGTTTTAAATATAAAAAGCCCCGCACCGAACTGGCTACACTTCTTAAGCTCAGAGAGTTGGTAATCAATGAGGGCATACAATACGTTTATCTAGGCAACGTTTATGCCGATGACATGAGCAACACCCACTGTAAAAGTTGTTCCAATTTACTTGTTGAGCGCTTCGGTTTATCGGTTCATGTACCGGGGCTAGATGCCGATGGAAAATGCAAAAAGTGCCAGACTCCTTCGGTGATACGCCATGCATTGGCCGGGCAGCCCGAAAGAAAGCAAGTGCTTGCTCATTTTGAGGCCGTACAAACGCATTCGTTTACTTGGAACGACGAGATCCGTTCAGTGCACATTTTCTTAACCAACCCGCAAAAAGAACCTGTTCAGATCAAGCTGACCCGCCTACCTCAAGGCAGTGTACAGTACCTCGAATTGAATGAAGGTCTTGAAAGAATTATTCTATCCAAAAGTAGCGCTGATGAAAGCGAACTTCGTTTGGAGGCCGCCTGCCAGACGCCATTGCATATTTTACCGGTGCTCGACCGCGCCCATTTTCCAGTTATAGACGAAACCAAAACTTCGAGTTATGCATAAACTCACCAAAGTATTAAAGCACCGCGTAGATACCACTAATGCAGATCCGGTGGTTACACCAATCTACCAGAACAGTGCGTTTTCTGCCAGCTCACCGTTTTTTTATACGCGTAAAAACAATCCGAATGTAGAAGAATTAGAGCAAGTCTTTTGTGCGCTCGAGGAGTCAGCTTTCGCTGTTTGCTGTTCGACAGGAATGGCAGCCATTTCAAATACCTTATTGCTGCTCAAACCCGGTGACCATTTGGTGATCAATCAGCTCATTTATGGTTGTTCTTATGTTTTGTTTGAGCGATTTTGTGCGCAATATAACATCAAATTATCGGTTTTGGATCTTTCTTCGAATGAAGGAATAGAAGCCATTCCGCTAGATGTTTCGATGGTATTATTTGAAACACCCACCAATCCATTTGTGCGCAGTATTGACATCTCAAATGTGAGTGCGAAAGCCAAAGCGCATAATCCAAATGCATTGGTTGTCGTGGATAATACTTGGGCCACACCATTGTTTCAGCAACCTTTGTTGCATGGTGCAGATATTGCATTGTACTCTGCCACGAAATATTTTTCAGGTCATTCAGATGTCATGGGAGGCGTCCTCACCACAAATTCAGACGGCTTAGCACAGCATTTGCGCGATGCACGTTTTTACCACGGAGCTATTCTCGATCCCAATAGTGCTTGGTTGTTGCGCCGCAGCATGCAAACTTTTGAATTACGTATGAAAGCGCAAGGCGAAGCAACAAGAATTGTTCGAGATTGGCTTGCACAACAGAATGGTGTCGAGGAAGTATTTTACCCGACCATAGATGGCGTTCAGTTAACCGGCTACGCTACGCTTTTGTTTTTTACATTGGAAGCGCGCCTCAGCGAAAAGTACGATGCATTTATTGAAGCGCTTACTTTGTTTGACACCGGAACTGGAATGGCCTGCGTTACTTCAATGGTGGCAAGGCCGTATACCGGAAGCCATGCCTCCATGAACGATGCCCAAAAAGCGCAAATGGGCCTCACCAAACAATTGGTGCGCTTGAGCATTGGTCTGGAACAAATTGAAGACCTCATTGCCGACCTCAGCCACGCATTTGAAATGATTCAATCCAATGAATAAAAAACAAGAAGCGTTGTCTTTATTGCGCTTAAAGGCCTTGGCCATTGTTGCCTTATTGGTGCTGCATCTGACGCTCTCTTTTACCTGGATTCCGGGTTTATTCGGCATTTGGCCTGTTGCCGTTAAAGCGCCTAGCATGAACCTCACTGGATTTGCAGCTTTGCTCAATTTGTTTGGTTTGGTATTGTTTTTTATTTTGTCGGGCGTTTTATTGCGTCAAAAAGCCCTGACCAACATTTCTTATTTATTGCAAAAAGCCAAGCAAAATCTTTTTCGCTTTGCAGGCTACTATATATTACTTTCCGTCCTATTTTACTTGCTCTTGACGCTATCTAAAGGCCGAATTTTGCGCGCCGATGAGCTTGGTTTTTTATACTCGCTTTATCATTTATGGTTTTTGGTGGCGCTCGCCTTTTTTCAGTTCTTTATTTGGGCAGCTAAAAAATTAGGAGGTATTTCAGTGCTGCAAATGCCTATCCCCCTTTTAATCCCGATTGCCACACATGCCATTTGCCTCTATTTACAAGGCGGAATTTTTTTAAAGACACCTACACAAATTGACACAAACACAATGCTTTCGTTGGTCGTATATTTCATATGGTTTTGCTATGGCCTGAGCTTGAATTCTGTTTTGGATTTGCCTGAGCTTCCAAAAATGAAGACTTGGGTTACACCAATAACCTTTCTTGTATTTTATTTTTTGAGTAAGGCTGCGCTGATTTTTTCGTGGTCTAGTGCTCCCGTTTGGAGAATTTTAAGCGCACTTATAGATCCACTGGTATTTTTTGCCGTTTTGGTTATTTGGTTCAAAATAGAATCGCGGTTTTTAAAAAAAGAGCAAGAAGCTTCGCAAGTTTCATTTTGGCAAGAGCTACTGCAGCGTTATCAACTGCGGATTTACGTCTTTCAGATTCCATTGATATTTATTTGGATAGCGGTCTTAGAAAAATGTGGTGTGTCGGTTCAGAATGAAGTATTGATGGCTGGCTTAAAACCAAATTGGAACGAAGCGTTGGCCACATGGATTTTGTTCAACCTCACCCTTTGGGTCTTTGGCTTTTGGGTATGGCGGTGGTTGAAAAAACAAAAAACCCCTGCATCATAAGAAACAGGGGTTAAGGTGAGGTCTCAAGCGGATTCGAACCGCTGTAGACGGTTTTGCAGACCGGTGCCTAACCGCTCGGCCATGAGACCATCAGGATTGCAAAGATAGCAATTTTTACAGTTTCAAAAAAGCGTATATTAGAACTTGATGAGTTTTTTTGACAACAACTGACCACCAAGGCGTGCCGATAAATAATAAACGCCATTGGGCAGCTTGTTCCAATCGATTTGTTCTGGACCTAATTGAAGTTCGGTTGTGCCGCTTTCAGGTTCCAATTTGAATTCAAGTTGACCACTTGCATTGTAGAAATAGAGTTGGTCGTTAGGTTCAAGACTTTTCGGAAAGGACAACGTCAGCTGTTGATCAAAAGGGTTAGGGTAGGCCACAATAGAACTGTTGTCATTAATTGGGTAATCATTCAAAGATGCACTGATAAGTGCTTCGAGGTCGTAGGTTTCATCACCAGGTTGGTATGGCAAAAAATGGAAATAAGTTAAAAACATTTCATCTGTGGTATTGAAACCGCTGTAGATGGTTTGTGGTGGCGTATTTGGATTATTGGGATTATTGGCTGTATTGTCATAGGTACCTTCGCTTTTGAGTTTGTAACCCTGAGGAACCTTTTGCATGAATTTAAAGAAATAGAAATCTTGCCACATGAAATCCCATTTGGGAATATTGACAAACTTGATGGTATCGGCCCCAGGTTTATATGCATAGGCCTTGATTTTAGTGCCGGTAAGGTGCATGTGCGGAAAGACGGAAAGCACTGAGAAATTGGTCGGAATGGTATTGGCTCCTGGCGGGTACACAGCATTTAAATTTGAAACCTGATTGGCCGGCAAACTAAAGTTGTAATTCGCCAGTAAAGGTCCGGCACTGATTTGCCGCACGTTGGTGGTTCCGACTGGATAAAAGTGCAAGATAACTTTGGTGGAGTCGTAGAGTCCATAAGAACCTATTGGGTAATGCATGGCAAAATAAATCGAGGAACCGGGCCCGATATCGAGGCCAAGTTTGACTGGATCGGTGGAGGGCAAAATCATTGGTGTGGCACCTGGCGTGTAGCCAGTAATGAGCTTGGTGCTGCCATTACTTGGACTAGCGCAATTGCCGCCAATGGTATCGGTACTTTCTATGCTCGTAGGATCTAAGTAAACCAAACAATGATGCACAATTTCTCGGTTACCCGGAACAACCTCAACGGCTTTGATGATACGGTTTTGGGTCATGTTGGTCGGAATATTAAAGCAAACGTAGTCATCTTGAGTTGTTGCTTTGGACATATAGGTTGGAATTTGCACTTGCAAATCGCCATTTCCCAAGAAAGTATTCGAGGTGTAAACTGGTGGAGGAGGTGTTTGGTTGGGGTTTCCTTCTTGGGCTCCATTATTGAGCCACCCGATAATCGTTGTTTTCTCGGTGTTTGAAAGTGCGCGATTGTGTTGGTATTGTTGGTAGTTGTTGTCTGGCGGCCAGGGCGGCATCTCGCCAGTATTGACGCACTGATATACAGCCGCGGCCAATGGGCTCACCTCGGCGTGGGTCATGAGTGAAAACGGAGCCGCACCACCCGGATGATGGCATGCCGTGCACTTGTTGTAAAAAATTTGAGCGACATCACTGCTCCAAGTTTGAGCAGAGAGCAGTAAAGGGAACAGAATTGAAGAAACGAGTAGAATTTTTTTCATTTGTTATTTTTCAATCAAAAGTTTGTTTCTCATTAATTGACCATTTTCAAAAGTTACCTCGATGAGGTATAGACCATTATTTTGAGAACCTAAGTCCATTTCATAATTTGAGGAATAAAGGTTCATTGTTTCAAAAATTACTTTTCCGGATAGGTCAAAAACGCGAAGTACTTTGAATCCTTGCGTTGTTTCAATGGTAAATTGACCATTTGATGGATTTGGATAACAATGTAGTGTTTCAATGGCCGCAATTTCATTAATGCCAACGCCAGTACATATTTCGTTACTTGCCGAACCATCGCAGTAGGTAGTCGGGTACAATATAGCTTGCTGCTGCATTTGATTAGCAGGTAATAACATATTTTGCGTACAACCCATGACCTCAATGAGGAAGTCGCGTACAAAGCGTTCGGTGCTATCCATGTAGGCGGAATTGCTGATGTACGGCACATGAGACGCATTGTTGAAGGTGTAGATTTGGTTCGTAACACCTATTGCACAAGCGCGTTCGTGGATCATTCGGCTACCATCTAAATACATGAGCGGTGTGCCTGGGTTCACCAACCCTCGGTTGTAAGTGACGGTACCATCGTTGGTTCCGTGTACCGAACACAAAGGCACATCGCCGGCTTCTAACCAGTTGTAGCGCGCCAAAGCACCGCAGCCATTAATGACCCCATGAACTTTTGTAGAATAACCAGGGTTACCCGAGTTCCCTTCTAGGCCGCCCATGCTGGCCAGTGCACTGGCACTCATGTAGTCACTTAACTCGCAAACATCGTTCAAGTAAGCGACATGAAGAGCTGTAATGGCTCCGGCAGAACTACCACCAATAAAGATGTGATTGGTATCGATTTTAAATTGGTTGTTAGTCTGAGCATCTTTATAGAAATAACGTATTGCTCCTTTGAGGTCTTGTACGGCACGCACAACGGCTTTTACTGCATTTGTTGAATCAAAAGGGAAGAAACCCAGGCGATAACTAATACTTGCGCAAGCATAACCTTTTTTGGCAAAACGTTCTGAGAGTATTTTTACATCTGGATCTGTTTTACTGCCGCCAATGAAACTACCGCCATGCACCCAAATAATGAGCGGACGAGCCGTCAAGGTATCGTTTGTAGGCTCATAAAAGTCAAGTTTTAAAACGGTAGTCGAATTGGCCCAATTACTATTTTGTCCGTAAGTGAGGTTGCTTGTAAGCGTAAATTGCGAAAAAACTTCTTCGGCATAGCGGCCATTTGAGCAAGGATCTTGTGCAAAAGTGCCTGTTGTAATGCACAAAAGCAAAATGATAAGTATTTGTTTAGTCATGGATTTAATTTTGATCTAATATACATAATTTTCAGCTGAGGAACTGAAAATAACTTACTTTGCTAAAAATTAAATGAATGAACCATTTGTTTTCCCTCTTCTTGTTCTTGAGTTTAAGTATGCTACACGCTCAAGATTTACCTGCTTATAAAATTTATAATTCGAAAGGAAAAGAAGTTTCGTTTAATGCCCTCAAAAAGCAAGCCAATGCTGTGGATTTAGTGCTGTTTGGCGAGTTTCACGACAATCCAATTTCGCATTGGTTGCAATTAGAACTTACACAGCAAATGTTTGCCGCTCACGGGAACAACTTGCAACTTGGCTTTGAGATGTTTGAACAAGACCAACAAGCTATTTTGAGTGCTTATTTAACTGGCGAAATCAAAGATGAAAAACTAAAAGATACGCTTAGGCTATGGCCAAACTATCCAACAGATTATGCGCCATTGGTCAATTTCGCAAAAGAAAATGGGTTGTCTTGCGTGGCTTCAAATATCCAACGCAAATATGCCAGTCTACTATTTAAGAAGGGTAGAGCGGCACTCGATACACTTCCGCAAGCCACTAAAGAACAAATGGCACCGCTTACTTTTGCTTTTGACACCACGCTGAGTCAGTACCAAGACATGAAACAAATGGGTGCGCACATGGGTCCTGGAATGGGTTGGCGTATGGTTGAGGCGCAGGCCATCAAAGATGCAACCATGGCACATTTCATTTTACACAATCCATGGCGTACGGCTCAGACCGTACATTTACATTTCAATGGCGCGTATCATTCTGATTTTTATCAGGGCATTATGTGGTACGTGCAGCAAGAGGCTCCACAAACCCGGATTTTAACAATTAGTACAGTGAGTCAAGAAAATGTGCAGCAATTAGAAAAAGAACACCTTGGCCGTGCAGATTTCATCATTTGTGTGCCGAGTAACATGACCTCGACGCATTAATTTATTTAAGCGGAATTCCTCTCGAACTAACCGGACCCGTTGCTTTGCTTTTTTCTAAGCTAAATGTAAAAGTTGTTCCAATTCCAAAAGTACTGCTCACTTGTATTTGTTGCCCGTGAGATTCAATGATATGTTTGACAATAGCCAAGCCAAGACCCGAACCGCCTTCATTTCGGTTTCGACTTTTTTCAACACGGTAGAATCGTTCGAATAGCCGCGGAATGTGTTCGGGCTCAATTCCAGGACCATTGTCCTTGATTTGAATATTGTAGGTATTTTCAATTTCAACAACATTAATACACAACTCTCCGCCTTCGTTTCCATAAGAAATCGCGTTGCTGATCAGATTAAGTAGTACCTGAGTCATTTTATTGCGATCGGCATTGACGTAGCAAAATGGTTCCGACACATCGGTTCTCAACCCAAAGCGTTTTTCTTTTGCGATGAGCTCCATGGCTTCAAAGGTCTCTTGGATGAGTTCAAGTAAATCAAAACTGCGGATGTCCAAAGGAATACGCTCTAGTTCTAGTTTAGTGAGTTGATCGAGGTCGTCTAGAATGTGTGTCATACGTTCGGTAGACAGTGCCGCTCTTTCTAGAAATGTTTTGCGTATGGCTGGATCTTCCATTCCGCCGTCCAACAATGAATCGATATAACCTTGAATCGAAAATACGGGTGTTTTCAGTTCATGAGCAAGGTTTCCGAGGAATTCTTTTCGGAAGGCGGCTTGTTCTTTGAGTTTCTCAATTTCTTGGGTGCGTTTTTGTTTCCAGTCTTGTACATCTTGTTCTCCTTGTGCGACCAGATCATCAATGCTTTGGTCTTTTGGTGTGTTTTGTTCGAGGCTTTGAATACTGCGGTAAATCAGACTCATTCTGTATTGCAAAAAGCGCTTGATGATGTAATAAAAGATGGTATAAGCAAAAATCCCGGTAACGAGCGGGATTAAAAAGATAAGCGTATTGCTTAAAGTGACAATTTGTAGGTGTACAAAAAGCGTAAAAAGAAAACTCAGTATATAAAATAAAATACTGCCACTGAGGATTAAAATACTAGGTCTGGCTTTTCTCACTTGTCGTTGAAGGTATATCCGACACCTTTTATGGTACGAATATACGCATCTCCGAGTTTTTCGCGCAATTTTCTTATATGAACGTCTATAGTACGCTCACCAACAATGGTATCATTACCCCAAACGACTGCTAAAATTTGGTCGCGGTTGAATACTTTACCGGGTCTACTGGCCAAAAGTTCTAATAATTCAAATTCTTTTTTAGGGAGCTGTAATTCTTTGCCTTCGATTTCCACCATATAGCGATCTCGGTCGATGACAAGTGCTGAGCTGCCTTCTACACCACCTTTATTTTTGATTCTTCTGAGTAGCGATTCAATTTTACTGATCAATAAACGTGGACGAATCGGCTTGGAAATATAGTCATCGGCACCGGCTTCAAAACCGGCAATTTGAGCGTAGTCTTCGGTTCTAGCAGTCAAAAATGCAATGACAGGCTGAACCATATTGAGGTCCTTGCGGATTACCTGACACGTTTCAATGCCATCCATTTTAGGCATCATGACGTCGAGGAGTATAAGCGATGGATTGATTTGTTGCACCAAGCGCAAGGCTTCGATGCCGTTTGTTGCAGTGAAGACCTTATAGCCTTCTTTGCGCACATTATACGATAAAAACTCTAAGATATCTGGCTCGTCATCGACAATCAGAATTGTGTGTCCTTTTGTGTTTTCCATCGTTTTTGTTTTTTAAAAAAAGAGGGGACCGAAGTCCCCTCTTGACTTGAAAAAATTATTTGCGAATCAATAAGCGTTTGATGCCTACTTGATCAGCATTGATCAATTGAACTGTGTAGCTTCCAGAAGCTAATTCGCTCACATTGATTGGGAGTAATACGGAACCAATTTCGTTGTACGTTTGTGTAAATACCACACGACCCGTTGCATCTAAAATGTTTAAGCTACCAGCAGCTGTATTTTCAAAAGCAACAATAATTTGCTCAGTAGCAGGGTTTGGATATACCTCGAATTGCATTTGAGTTGCCTCTTCGATTCCAACCTCGATTGAAATTTCGAATGTTGCTGTATTGGTACAGTTTCCGTTGATAGCAGTTAATACAACGGTATATGTGCCGTTTGCAGCGTAGGCGTGTGCAGGAGCAGTTGCCGAAGAGTTGGTGAAGTCACCGAAATCCCAAGAATAAGCAGTTGCACCTGTGGAAGTGTTTGAGAAAGTAACAACATTACCTGCAGTAGTGAATGAACCTGCTGCAGTTGGTGTAGCTGTGAAAGTAATGTTTGTAGTTGCAGATTGTCCAACACCGTTACAAGCATTCGCATTGGTAACAGTGACATAAACTGCAGCGGTATTGGTTACCTGAATACTTTGTGAGGTTTCACCAGTTGACCACAAATAAGAATCAGCTGCAGATGCAGTAACCGTTACTACATCACCAGAACACGCTTGTGTACTAGATGCGCTGATAGTTGGAGCCGGAGCGCTTGAAACGTTCACAGAAATAGAAGCAGAGGTGCTAGAACAGCCATTCGCATCTGTTACGGTTACGCTGTAGTTACCAGTTGCAGAAACAGTTATTGTAGCAGTAGTTGCGTTAGTTGACCAAACGTTGCCAGAAGCAGCACTTGATGTTAAGTCAACAGAACCACCTGTACAGAAAGTTGTAGATCCACTTGCAGCAATTGTTGGTGTTGCAGGAAGCGCATTCACAACTACAGTGATTGCTGCACGCATACTTTCGTCATTTCCTGCATTTGCTTGAGATACATAGTAAGTGTAGGTACCTGCTGTTGTTGTACTCGGTACAGGTGCGGTTGTTGTGTATGTTCCGCCCGTGGCTTGTGTATACCAACGAAGTGTGTTACCTGTAATTGCAGTTGCAGAAAGAACTGTTGCAGTTGCGCCTTGGCAGTATGTATAAGAGGTAGTTGCTACTGTTGGCATGGCAACAGAGAAAAATACCGGATTCAAGAAAGTAGCACCGTTTGCTGCTACTGAACCAGCACCTAAACGTGCATCAGGAGTGGTGCCAAGTGCAACGAAAAGGTTGACCCAGTTCACCTGTGCAAGTGTTTGAGTCGAATCGTTGCCGTCAACTCCCCACCATGAATTATACCAAGCTGTTGTAGAGCCACCAGAATTCAGTACAGTGTTGGTGTTGTTTGCACTCCAAGATGGAACGGCAAAGTTGGTAAGGATGTTATTAACGAATACCATGGTGTCGCCATTAAGGTTCGCTACAACTGGCGCACCTTCAATGGATAAGCCTTTTTCCCATCCTGTAACAAGTGAATTCAATACAGATACCGCGGAGTTGCGACGTAAACGGAACGCTTTTTCAAATTTTTCTCCTGTAGGTAGTGCGGTTGTTCCATTTCCTTTAGGACCAACTAATGTAACATTAGAGAAAATTGGACGCGTTTTAGGCTGTGCTGTTGAACCAGTAGCGTCATTATCACATTCAAAAGCATTTGAATCACCTGGTGCATCAGAAATGTCTTTATCTCGAATAGAAAGTGCAAACTGAACTTTACCTCTGTAACCAAAATCACAATCGAAGTCGTCATCAAGACCGCGGTAAGCAATAATGTGTTTACAATTTACTGTGCCGCCAAACCACTCAAAAGAGTCGTCGCCAGAGAAAGAAACTTGAACGTAATCAACAATTGTTTGGTTACCTACTGATCCAAAAGTAATACCATTGATTTCTTTGTTCGGCTCAAGTGCAATACCAGCAAACTCTACGCGCACATAGCGTAAAATACCAGAGTTATCGTTGTCAAAATTACCACCGAACTGAGAGTCAGTAGTTGGAACAATCCCTTCGATATTGGCAACACCTCCAGGTTGGTTATTTTTAGCCAAACCAAGTAGTACCAAACCACCCCAGTCACCCTCGTTGCGAGCGCCCACAGCTTCGTTGGAAGTAAATACAATTGGGTTAGCAGCTGTTCCGTCAGCGATAATTTTAGCACCGCGCGTGATGATCAACGAGCCTTGGGTTAATTTATCTCCGCGGATAATTGTACCAGGAGCAATCGTCAAGGTAGCGTTGTTTTTAACATATACTTTGTTCATCAGTTTAACCACACCACTCCAAGTTGTGTTGGTCGTGATGTCTGCTGATACAGTTGTTACTGTTGCCGGATAAACAGCATTTTCAGGATCAAAATTTGCCCAGCCAGACGTCCAGTCTGTAGCGGGTGTGTTGTCTGTTACTGGAAAAGCACCACGGTAGGTAGTGGGTGTCCAGAAAGCATCCTGAGCCATAGCAGCTGAGCCAAGGCAAAGGGTAGTCAAGAGGGTGTAAATTTTTTTCATCTTTTTAAATTTTAAATTCAGTACAAATTTCTATCCTTCTCGCAGCGGGTAAGTTATAGGCCTCTTAAGTTTGCTTTAAATGTGTGTTAATTCTGCAGAACAATTCCTTAACATTGACTTATAATTTGTATTTAAAGTTGAGTGTAATCGTTTGCCCGAAGGTTATTTCTTGCCAAGCGCTGTCTACACCTTTGTCATAGCGCTTGTTTTTGTTGATGTCTTGGAAGAAAACCAAATCTTGCGCGAGTAAATCGGCACAGTTGAGTTTGAGCTCATATTTATCTTTCCACGTTTTACCAATCTGCAAATCGAGTACATGACGGCCGTTTTCCCAAACACTTGGTTCTTGAATGCTTCCTGCAATAGCAATGCGCTGCCCAACATAGTTGTATGAGAAATTGACCATCAATTCTTTTCGGCTTTCGTAGAAGAGTCCTACATTTAGGATATAAGGCGATTGTCCTTGAAGTGGACGGGTAGAACCCGGATATTCTTCAAGGCCTGCAAAAGCGCTGAGGTCTGCCGCCGAGCGGATCAAAGAGGCGTTGGTGTAAAAAGTTGTTCTCGAAAAAATGGAATTGCTATCTGCTTTGTTGATCCAGCCAAGATTCATGCGGTATTCTAGCTCTGCCCCATAACTTGTTGCTTTATCGATGTTATTGAAATACAATTCAGGCTGCCCAGAAGTACCCGTACGCAACAACAATTCGATGGGGTTGGTAAACGTTTTATAAAAACCAGATACACTGATGATTTGGCCTTTTCCAGGGAAATACTCCAAGCGTGTATCGCAGTTGTTAATGGTTGCACGTTTTAATTGTGGGTTTCCAGAAGCCAAGTTGTCGTTCAAGAAGTTGTAGAATGTAAAAGGAGCTAATTCGCGGAACTCAGGACGGCTCACAGTACGGGCCGCACTTGCTCTCCATTGAAAACGCTCTGTGAACTTATAAGTTAGATTTAATGAAGGCAATAAATCTAGCACCGTTGTATCTAAGTATTTATCTTCATTGGAACCAAATTCTACATAATGAAATTTCTGTTGATAAGACTCCGCTCTTAGACCCGTAACCAAACGTAGTTTTGTAAATAAACGCATGTCAACCATGGCGTAGGCCGCGTGAAGTGAAGAGGAAGCGTCGTAGCTGTCGTCTACGTTGGTACCTTCTTCGAGTTTGAAACCACCTTGTCCGTCGGCCATTAAACCGAGGTTTTCTGTTGCAAAAATTTGATCTTCTGGCAAAAGCAACAAGCTTGAGTTAAAAGACGAAGAACCTGCTGGGTCATATTTTGAGAACCCGAGGTTGCGTGCAGCAAAATCTCGACCGCGGTATTGATGAAAACCACCAAACTTGAATAAATTTTTGGAGTCATCACCGCCAAACTGTTTGCTGAAGTCATAACGGGCGCTTCCAATATTTTCGGTCATTGTTGACCAAAACATATTGCCGGCACCTAACGTTGAAATATCGTTATTTTGAATCACTGCAAAATAAGGCAATGTGGTATCAACTTGTTGGTAAACCATTCTGCGCAAGAAAGGAATGTCGCGCGCAACGTTGCTGTAGCCGGCAGTCCAATTAAATTTCCAGTCGTTTTTCCAATTGTGTTTGCCGAGCAACTGCGTAGTGAGTATATTGTTTTGGGTATACCAGATATTGGTTGAACGCTCATTGTACATGGATTCAATATCCATATCTCTTTTTCCTTGACGCGTATTCACTTTGTCGTCAGAAGAAACAGAATACATCGTTTTGAGCTGTAGTTCGGCGCGCTTTCCAAGATCTAGTTTGAGATTCAGTAAACCGGTATTGAGAATTGATTTAGTGTAAGCGGAATCTTTGAGTTCATTTTTTGTAATGACGCCTGTAGCTTGTTCTTCAAATTCACGACGCGTCACCAGACTAAAATTGTTGGTATTGCTATATGAGTAGGCAAAAATATAGGATAGACTCTTTTTATCTTCCAATTTGATTTTTTTTCCTACGCTATATTGAAGGCTGCCATTTGGAAGAGCAGTGCCACGTGTTGTTGCCCAATTGGCTGGAATGAGTTGTGCAAGTTCCGCTTTTTGTTGTGTGCTCAATGCGTTGAATTCCGCAGTGGATGGCAAACCATCTGGGATGGCTCTAAAACCATTTCCGAAACCTAGGATATCACCGCTGCCACCTGAGTAGGTTCTATTGGTTTTAAGTGTGGCAATTGTGTTAAAACCTGTGCCGATTTGGATATTTTGAAAAGCCTCTGAGCGCGGCTCCACGGTTTTGATATCAATGACACCGCCGGCAAACTCACCCGGGAGTTCTGGCGTGGCACTCTTCATAATGAATAAATTTTCGAGCATATTTGACGGGAAAATATCAAAAGAAAACGCTTTGCGGTCGCTTTCTGTGCTTGGTAGCGGCGCCCCATTGATTAATGCAAAGTTGTAACGGTCAGATAACCCGCGAACCACTACAAATTTGTTGTCTTGAACACTAGCGCCACTCACGCGCTTAAAAACCTGAGACACCCTTGAGTCTGGCGTTTTGACAAAAGTGCTTTTATTGATGCCATCTACAACACCTGCTTGGTTGATTTGCATTTTTGTGACTTCCATGTCACCTTTGTTTTTATCCGTTTTGCGTTCAACCCGAACATCTGTGGTTGTTTGCGACTTCGTTTTGAGTTGCACAGTCGTTTTGCTTTCAGCTCCTTCAACGACCTCAATAGCCTCACTTTTGAAAGATTCGAATCCGGCTGCCTTGAGTTCAAATGTGTAGGTGCCAGCTGCTAAATTGCTAAATACAAAACTTCCTTTTTCGGCATCAATAACCGCTTTATTAGTGACTGATAAACGAATTGTGAATTCCTTGACAGGATTGTTGTTTTCATCGACTACAGTTCCAGAAATAGATCCGGTCTGGCTCCATAAAACAGTAGAAAATAAGCCAAAAAATAAGAATTGTAGGGCGAGGGTAAAATACTTCATTTGCAGTCTTTAAATTATACTGCAAAGGTCAAGTTGTATCTTTACGCTTACATTAATCAAAGATTAATAAAGCATTAATAAGCGGTATTATTTTATTAACATTTCCATAACATAGAAAAAGGGGCCCATTAGCCCCCTTTTTCTATTCAATGGAAATGTGCTTATTCAAAAACGATTTTCATTTCAACACGTCGGTTTTTCTGACGTCCTTCTGGTGTATCGTTGGTAGCGATTGGTTTGGTTTCACCAAAATATTTCGTGATCAGACGTCCTTCTTCAACTCCTTGGCTTATTAAGTAAGCCTTCACTGCCTCGGCACGTTTTTTCGAGAGTACCAAGTTGAGGTTATCATCACCAACGTTATCTGTGTGGCCTGCAATTTCGAGTTTCCAAGTAGTTTTCTTTTTAAGGACTTCTGCCAATTCATTCAGTGATGGCTTGGAACTCTCAAAGATGATGTCTTTGTTGGTCTCGAACTCAAGGTTGTCAAATGCCGTTTTAAGGACTTCGATTACAGCTTGCTCTATGACAGGGCAACCTTTGTTGGTTTTAGGTCCAGGTGTATTCGGGCAGTCGTCGTCTTTGTCGAGCAAACCATCGTTGTCTGAATCTTTGTAAGGGCAGCCTTTGTTGGCTTTTGGCCCTGCTAAATTTGGACACTCGTCGTCTTTGTCGAGTAAGCCGTCGGCATCGGTATCTGGCCAAGGGCAGCCTTGGTTTTCTTTTGGACCAGCAACTGTAGGGCAATTGTCGACAAAATCGAAGAGTCCGTCTTTATCTTGGTCAGGGCAGCCCTGGTTTTCTATTGGACCTGCATTGTCTGGACAAGCATCCTCGGCGTCAGTAATGCCGTCTGCATCTTTATCTGGACAACCTTTTAGGGCTGCAACGCCGGCCACGGTTGGGCAAGCATCTTCGCTGTCGATAATTTTATCACCATCGGTATCTGGGCATCCTTTAAATTCTTTGAGGCCGGCCACAGTTGGGCAAGCATCTTCGCTATCGATGATTTTGTCGCCGTCGGTGTCTGGGCAGCCTTTAAATTCTTTGAGGCCAGCAACGTCCACACAAGCGTCTTCGGAGTCCGGAATACCATCGTTGTCAGTATCTGGACAACCCAAGAAGGCCCAAGTGCCAGGTACATTTTTACATTCGTCCATTTTATCGGAGACCTTGTCTTTGTCTTTGTCCTTGACTCTATGATACAAAATTGGCAAACGCAATCCGGCGTAGAAGTCAATACCACTGATTTGACCCTTGGCACGAATGATATTCATGTCGTTGAGTCCTAAGATTACAGGGCCAATACGGGTCGCTAAACCAGCGCGCCAGCCACTGTATTTGTTGTATGCAATCGGAACATAAAGCCCAAAGTAAGGACTGTCAAAACTTGGCGTAAAGGACAATTGTGTGGCAATATTTACTTTGGAATCTTTTTTCTTAGGAATCATATTAACCATTGCACTGGCATTCACATAAAAATAGCTCCAAAGATGGTAGTCGAGTTGCAGGTTCATGGCGGTAGGGGTGCGCATGCGGAAAGTTTGACCTGGATCTTGCAGCGAAACCCACTCGCCATTATTTGCTGCAGTAGACTCATTGATAAGGGAATCGATGATCATATCAAAAGCTTCGAGGTCAGTGGAGCTGTCAAAACGCTGTAAGTCAAAAAGTGAATTGGAATTCACTACAAAATTTCGGCTAAGTCCACCTTTAGTAAATTTCATACCGCCCATATCTAATACAGACAGACCTACACGCGCTTTGTATTTGTTTTCGTTGCGCATCCAGAGGTCGGTTTTGCCGTCCATGTCATATTTGAACTTGGCATAGTTTGGTCGCCATTCGTAAACCGCCCCGATATCTAAACCAAAACCAATAGAACCTGGTTTGAGGTAATTTTTTATGTTATTGCTATTGATAAGGCCGGCAACACCATCTGAAATAAAATCGCCCACTTCTTTTGAGTAGCCGTAATCAAATGTTCCGGCGAGATATTGCGAGGTATCTTCGTTGACAAGGTTGTAACTGAAATCCTGAGTGTGCACATATGCACTGGAAAAACCAAGAAGCACCTTTGGTGTTACGCCGACTTTGAGGAAGTGTTGTTTGTTGTCAATAACGACTTGGCTGTAATTGAATCCGATTTCGCTCCAGGTGAGGTGATCGACATTCACCAATTCTTCATTGAGCTGCATGTTCCAAAGTGCAGGATACTCCAAGCCTTCTTCCGAGAGGACCGCTAATTTGGGGTCCATGTTATCGACATTGGTGATCGAGCGTAAATTCGCGTAAATGCCCAACGAGCGTTTCTCTCCAATATGAAATGCGAGGTTGAAAAGGTCGAGTCTAAAATTGATATTGGCACCCAAGACACCCTCAGAATCTTTGTTGTAATTATGTACAATTAGTCGGTCTATGAAAGTAGATGAAGGGTAGGCCCAAGCATTGAGTAAAGCAGTGTCAGTAAAGGACTGCACCCACCATTTTCCGCTACCACCTTGCTCAGCGCGCATGGCATCGGCATTGAACGAACCAAAATTTTGATAAGTAAACAAATTGACTGCAGGCAGAGCGAGGTCCATCTTGTATCGGCCATCGACAAATGAAGCCGGATTGACTAAATTACCCAACGCACCCGCATAGTTGCTTGTGCTAGTACCGAGATAGGCTTGTGAACGTGCTTGAAATAAGCTGAGCAGAAGCAGAAGGAGAGCGCCGTATTTTTTCATTGTCTGTTGTATTGAATTAAGTAGGTTCCTAAGTAGGTTGTTAGTGAGTAAGCATTGTTGCCAAAAGCACTCAGTTGAATTTCTTGTTGACCGTGTCTTTTTTGGGTATCTAGGTCTCGTCCTAGGTCGTCGAGAAGGTAGATTTGGTTGCCAATTGCGTCTAAAATTACTAAAATTTGACGCTGATCGTTAGTCATATATGTGCTAAATTGACTGATTTCAACCGCATTGAGTGTTTTCTCCCAAGCACGTCGACCATCCAATGTATAAGCATAGAGTGCGGTGTTGTTTTTGAAGAGTAAGATTTGGTTATTGCCCTGAAGATAAGACCCGATGCATTCAACGGCATTTGGTACGCCAAATTGTTTTTGACCGTTTGATGACACCAAAGTTGCTTTACTTTTGTCTACTTTAACTGCAAAAGCACCGTATTGATTGGCGACCAAAACGTAGGTGGAATCTACATTTTGCTTAAAAAAGCCGCGTCTTTTCGAAATATCTATCAAATGATATTGATTATCCGTTAAAATACTGACAAAAGGCTTTCCGGAAGTTTTGTAATAAAGCAGTTGTTTGGGTGTTTTCCCTACGTTGAACTGTTTGATGAGGCCACCATTTTCATTGTAAAGCAATACCGAATTGGCATCATTTACACATAAGAATTCTTTTTTGCCTTTGTTGTCGATGACTTGTATTTGAGTACCAGCTAAATGTGTAAGTCGGTAGACGAGTCTACCCGTTTTATCATAAAGTTGGGCTTCGTTTGCGAATTGAACGCAGATCAGTTGTGGAAAAGCTTTGATTTGGTAGAGGCATTTAATGTCTTGTTGAACTGGTTTATCCCATTTGCGCAATCCGTTGATGTAACCTACAAGCTTGTGATTCTCTGTGTAAGCAATTGCATTACCGCGTTGATCAAAAGTGGCGAAATGAAGCACGCGGTAACCAGGATTCATGACAAAATAGTCCCTGATTTTATCGCTTTCCTCGTTAATGGATGCACTTTGTTTGTAGTAATTGGTTTGCACTATTTGCCTTCCTAATAGTGTTATGGTTTGTTTTTGACTCGGATCAACCCATCGCGCACTCACTTTTCGCGGCATATTTGAAAAAATACGTTTGGTAAGACGCTCGTCTTGAGCAATTGTTTGACCTAAGTTAGCAGCTGCCAATGCCTGATCAAGCATAGCTTTGTCTGGACTAGCTAAACCAAATTGACCAAAAACAGCAACATGCCAAGTGGTTTTTTGTGGATCAATTAATTTACTAAAAAGTAATTTGTCGAAAGAGGCTGTTTCGGTGTTTAATTCTGCTTTATGGAAATATTCATTGAGTGTTTGGATAGGATTGGCATTCTCATTGAAATCGAAAATAACCAAGCTAGAGCTGTCTTTTTTCAGATGAACAAAACCACTACGCATGCACTTGAACCAGGGGCCATTGGCAAATTTCGGATCGAGCTGAACTGCATACGATTTGTCGTAAAAGTAGTAGGAGTTAAAAAAATCCGGAACGACCTCGCTAAATAGTGCTTGATCATCTTTTTTACTCAGTCTTGGATTGCTATTGTTGGTTTTGATATAGCGGTAATAACCTTCTTTTTTGCGATAGGTCTCGCTCAGCTTAATTTGATTTTGCTCCCAACTGAACCAAGCAAAACTTGCCTTTGCACTTAATTGAATTTTGTTTTCCTGGGTAATGGGTAGTTCACCTTCATACACAAGTAATTGATTGCCATTGAAAATGCCATGCAGTTTCCCAAAAGTAAATTTTTTCAGGCGTCCCATTTGAAAAGGGAATAAGCCATTTTCAAAAACCATTTTGACCTCATCTGCAGTCCAATTGGTTTTTTTCTCGATTAAAATTTTGGTGTATTTTGAACTAAAAAAGATGACACTTGGTTCGCTGAGTTGTTTACGAATCGAAAAGTAAAGACTTTGATTGAGTTCTGTGGTCACAATACGCTCATTATTCCAATCTAGGGAACTGGGGTCTTGGACAACGAAAACGGTTTTGTCTTGCGGCGTGAAATAATACCTGAAATCGGAGAGATTTTCATCGGACAGCACATCATAGGCACTGAATAAAATCCAGCCCAAGGAAAGCAATCCGATGCTCAAAAGTATAAGGCGTTGACGCATTTGCTTTTTTTTCAAAGTTAATTTCACTTTGTGCGCAAATAACGCCTCTTTTCAATTCTAATTAACAGGTCTTTGTGTACACAACGGTGCTGTCTTGTCAGTCAAAAAGCGCCAGCTGATTTTGCAGCGGTAAAAGTTGAAAGGTCATACGGTGAAATGGACTAGGACCAATAGCTGCAATAGCCGAGCGATGCGCTAAAGTGGGATAGCCTTGATTGCGGTCCCAGGCATATTCTGGATGAATGGCATGTAATTCGGTCATGAGTTGATCTCGTTCTGTTTTGGCCAAAATACTGGCAGCTGCAATGCTCGCAAACCGCGCATCGCCTTTAACCATGCATTCGTGTGGAATTTGATGGTAGGGTTTAAAACGGTTGCCATCGACTAAAATAAACTCAGGTTGAATCGACAATTGAGCAAGAGCTCTGTGCATAGCTAAAATACTTGCATTTAATATATTGATTTGGTCAATTTCATGATGGTCAACTATGCCGATGCCAAATGCACGTGCTTTATCTATGATTTCTATGCGCAGGGCAGCACGTTGTTTGGCGCTTAACTTTTTAGAATCATTGAGTGCTTTGATCGGTTCGTAGGGATCCAATATCACCGCAGCTGCCACAACAGGACCTGCCAGACAACCCCTTCCGGCTTCATCACAACCCGCCTCAGCTTCAAACGTATGTTGATACGGTAATATTAACGATTCCACTATGCCAAATTATTGAAATATTTTGTAGTTTTACCGAAACTAAATTCTCAACTATGAAAAAAGTAGCGCTCCTCGCATTAGCACTAGGCCTCAACTTATTGGTTTTTGGACAAAAAACACTCAATGCCAGTGTCAAAAACAAAACAGAGTTGCAAAGTGGCATTTCCACTGGTAACATCCGCTTAACCTTACCTGAAGAGGTTACCCAAGAGAATGTCACCATGTATGCCAAGTACTATGCCAACATGTTTACCGTTGATTTCGATGCCAAATCGCATGTAGCTACTTTTCACATGCTCACTAATGATGCCAACTCAAGACGCGTCATTTTACGTTTTTTAGGTGCCAATCAAATTGTAAATGTTCAAGTAGAAGACCGCGTCTATGACTTAGGAACATTCTTTGAAACCTATCTCCAATAATATTTTCAAGCATTCTAATGAAATTGTTTTTTATTGCAGTTGCCGCTGTTGCGTTCTCTTTAACGAGTTGTAAATCAACCAAAATAGCCTACAAACATTACGGGCCGGTAGCTGTAGACTCTACCCAAGCTGTTTCACTTGACGAAATGGTTAAAACATTTGCAGCGCAACCAAAAAAAGATATTTTTACATTTTATGCACCATTAACTGGTGTTTGTCAGAGCGCAGGGTGTTGGGTAAAGGTACAGCCAACTGGTGGTGAAGCCATCCGCGTTCGCTTCAAAGATCATTTTTTGATTCCACCTGTCACTGAAATCAATTCAGTGGCCTATTTTCATGGCCGTGCCTACTACGACACCATCTCTGTTGAACTTCAAAAACACTTCCTCGAAGATGCCAAAGCGCCTCAATCCGAAATCGATCAAATCACGCAACCCAAAATTGAGTTGAATTTTGAGTCTGATGGCGTCTGGGTTAAGAAGACTTCTTCAAAGTCAAAAAAGTAGGCAGTTTTATTTTCTGAAATCATACATACCGCTTGGTGTAAAACACAAATGCAGCGGGATATCGTCTTTCTTGAGGTCGGTGATTTCTACGAATTCATCAAATAGGTGTATTCCGATAAAAATACAATCTGGCTTGCACTGCTTGAGCAGCCGGTCATAAAAACCTTTTCCATAACCAACACGTTGCCCTTCAGAGCTAAGTGCTAAGAGCGGGACAATTACGTAATCTAGCTTACTTGCAAGAATTGTTCGGCCATATTTTGGTTCTGGTATACCAAAGGAACTTACTTCCAATTGGCTTGGATGTTCGTAAAGGTAGAGTGAAAGACTATGATCTGAAAAGTTCGCTTTAGACAAAACGGGATGCCCACCTTTGAGCATAATGTCTTCTAAAAGCCCATATGTCGAGATTTCTTTTTGCTGTTCTATAGGTAAAAAAATACTAACGTATTTCGAACTAAAACTAATAGAGTTCAGAACAAGTGCTTGGACTTGTGCTGAAATTTTAGAAAGCGCATACGGGCTGAGTTGTGCACGCTTTTCTTTGTAAAGCTTGCGAATCTCGGCTTTTGTCATGTTTATAAACGAACGCCTAGTTCTGAAAGTTTGCGGTTGTCTACAACTTCAGCTTTTTTACGCAAACCACCCATAGCTTGACCTTCAACTTGGTTGGCTAAGGATTGTTTGAGTTGGTCTTTTTCGGCTTGGTAATTAGTGGCAGCAGGCGCTTGGGTGCTTGACTTAATTTGGATCACATAAACACCCGTTTCACCTTTCAAAGGAAGTGTGCGTTGCCCTTTTTTAAGTGCCCCAGAGAATAGATTTCCTATAATTGTAGGTTCATAACCAGCGTTGGAAATTTGAGGATTACCAAAGGTGATTTCTGCGTCTATAACTGGCGTATTGAAGCGCTTGGAGATAGCATCTAAAGATTTACCAGCCATTTGATTCATGAAACGTTTGGCTTTTTTCTCTTGAATGAGTTCGCGTTCCATTTGAGCGCGCACATTTTCAAATAGTGGTTCACCTTTAGGACGAATAGCGCTGATCATGGCGATGACATATTTTTCTTTGTCGCGAATAGGAGATAGTGTCATGGAGCCAACAGTTGCATCTTCAGCATAGGCCATTTCTAACAAGCGGTCACGAGCCATAGTAGTCGTAAAACCGTATACTTTCGGCGCGTTGTCTTCAATTTGAATGACGCGCGGTGCATAGTTGGCACGTGTTACGATGGTATCAAAAAGCGCTGCTTTTTTGAATGGATCGTCTTCTTTTGAGATCTTGCGGTCTAATTTTAGTAAGATACCGTTTACCTCGCTTTCCATGTTGGCAACGGTTTCATCAGATGGTTTAAATGTAAGGCTAATACTTGCTAGTAAAGGGAATTTGGAAGCAGCGCGGTCTAAAACTTCCATAATGTGGAATCCAAACTCTGATTTGACAATTCCAATTTTACCAATAGGTGCCGTTGCTGCATATGCTCCAAATTCTTTTACCATATCGCCTTCGAGGAAATCTTCAAAAACACCGCCTTTGTCTTTAGATCCTGGATCCTCAGAGAATTTCTTGGTTAATTCGTCCCAGTTTGTTTTGTTGACCATTTTTAAAATGCTGTCAGCTGTTTTCTTTTTGGCAGCCAGCGTTTTTTCATCCATTGAAGTATTGGTTGTAATAAGGATGTGACGCACTTTCAAACTTGATGGTGTAAAACCGATCACTTTGGAAAGCACCATTTTCTCTTTGGAAACGTAAGGACCAACTAATTGACCAAGTGCGGCCATCTTGAATATGGTATCGAGGCTCATTGGATAAGTTTGGTAGCGTTCCGCTTTGGGGTGACCTTCAGGAACTGCGGTAGCACGTTTGTCGCTAAAATAAACCGGTGTCTCACTGTTTTTGGCAATAAATGCAGAGTCATTGGTGGAGGCTGAAAAACCTTGACGCAAGGTATTCATCTTAGCAGTAAAAACAGTTGAATCGGCTTTCGATGGGCGGATATTGACATCGAACATTTTAATATCGCGACTTGGATTGCGCACAAGGTATTTTTTGTCGCTTTTGTATTCTTCAAAGTATGCTTGAAGTTCTTTATCGGTCACTTTAATATCGGCATCTGAAATTTCAGTGTAACGACGCACAACAAATGAAATCGTTTTCTTTTCGTTATTGGCTAGGTATTGGTCTTTGGCCTCGAGATCTGTTACAAAAACACCTTGTTTAAGTAAGCCGAAGTATTTTTCAGTTTTGCGGCGATCAGTGTGGTAAGCTTTGAATCCGTTCCATTGGTCGACAGCTTGTTTTTCTTTGGATTTTTTGAGATTATCGAGAGTTGCTTTTAGTTTGACACGGCCGTTTTCGATAGATTGAGGGGTTTGAATACCAGTTAAGGAATCAGTAAAGAATTGTGCGAGGTCTTGGATTACGCCAAAACCATCTTTGGCCATCCAATACGAATCGAGTTCGCGGTCTGTGACGCCAATGCCTAATTTTTCGTATTCTTTGCTCAAGATCGTGGAGTCAACCATAAAGTTCCAAGCTTTATCAGTAGAAGCTTCCATGTCGGCGTCGGTAAATTCTTTGCCGTTTTGCATCGCTTGGTTGCGCTCTTGTTCTTGAAATTTTGC
>VHBC01000006.1 GCA_016872115.1 Sphingomonadales bacterium
CAGCACTTAGGTAAAAAAGAAAGTGAAGTTGCGCCATTTGTATCCTTATTTTGGGCTAGCATGATGATTGGCCGTTGGGCTTCGGCAGCTGGCGTATTCGAAAAATCCCAACTATTCAATCGTATCATGGGTATTTTCTTGCCGCTTATCGCGTTTGGTATTTTTGCACTTGCAAATGCCATTGGTGGATCTGATATCTCCTCATTTATGCCTTATATTGGCTTGGTGTTCGTTCTTATTGCTGCAGATTTCATTTCTCGAGGTAATCCTGTTCGCCAAACCATCTTGTACTCCGGTTTGGGGATTACAGCCCTCGTCATTGGCATTTTTGCGACCGGTTACGTGAGTGTATTTGCATTTATTTCGGTAGGTTTATTCTGCAGCACCCTTTGGCCATGTATTTTTACACTTGGTATTGCCGGAATGGGCTCCAAAACAAATATTGCTTCCAGTTTAATGATCCTTATGATTATGGGTGGCGGTGTCGTTTCGGTTGCCCAAGGTTGGCTTTCTGACGACAAATTACTCGGGATTCAACACTCTTATTGGGTTGGTGTCGTGTGCTTTGTGTACTTGATTTATTTTGCAATTCGTACTGCTGCTATTCTCAAAAACAAAGGAATTCATACCTTTGATGCTGTATCAAGCGGACACTAATGGGGGTTTATAAAATTGAATTTCACGACTTCTTTACGGCAGCATTCTCTGTCGACTGCATTATTTTTGGCTATGAAGAAGGGCAAATCAAGGCGCTATTAATCAAACGCGCCATGGAGCCCTATGATAATTATTGGGCCATTCCAGGTGACTTAGTTTATCCCGACGAAGACCTACCCGTTGCTGCAGAGCGCATCCTCAAAGAACTTACTGGTCTAGACCATATCCAAATGCACCAATCACAATCGTTTGGTCATCCGAAAAGACACCCGCAGGGCCGTGTCATCACCATCGCTCATTTTGCCTTAGTCCGCATAGAAGACTTTCAGGTTAAAGCATCGTCTTGGGCAGAAGACATCAGCTGGGTTCCACTTAACGAAGTGCCATCACTTGCCTTCGACCATAACTACATCTTAGAGAGCACCTACGAAATGCTCAAGCAAAAATTACATCACGAGCCCGTTTGCTTCGATTTGCTTCCAGAAAGATTTACGCTACATGAATTCCAACAACTGTATGAATTTGCTTTTGAACAAGAATTAGATAAAGCTAATTTCCGTAAGAAAATCAAACATATTCCATTGACACCGCTCAACGAAAAACAAAAAAACGTCAAACATCGTCCTGCAAAACTTTTCAAGTTTGATCATAAAAGCTATTTACAACAACTTGCAGCAGGTGAATACAGTTTCAAAATGTAAAAAAAGATGACTTATTGTATTTTTTACAATAAAGTTTGTATCTTCGGGCATCGCTTTCACTCATTGTCGAGCGTTACACAGGTTAATAATCAATTGAAACGGAGAGGAGTGTCTCCGTTTCTCTTTATATATTACTCTGTTTTTCAAACGCTTATTAAAACTTATTGTTATTTGTACAATAATTTGATTTTTGCTTATATTTACCTCACTCTAAAACTAAAACAACATGATTAAAAATCTAGTCCTGGCATTACTGTGCTGTATCAGTATTGCTCAAGTCTATGGCCAGTCTGTGAGCGGAACCGTCATGAACGAGCGCTCTGAGGCCATTCCTTATGCAAAAATTACTGTCAAGAGCACCAATAAACCATTTCTTGCCGATGGGAAAGGTCTTTTTCAAGTTGTCGTGAGCAGCTTGAATACAGATACACTAGTCATCACGGCCATGGGTTATCAAAAACAAATGGTGCCCGTCCAAGGAAGGGCTAACTTAACAGTGGTCATGCTCGAGGTTTCACAAGATACCAAAGACGTTGTTGTTGTAGGATATGGTACCGCCAAATCAAAAGAACTTACAGGCGCAACCTCGAAAGTAAAAGGTGAGGACATCGAAAAAATGAACATGACCCGTATGGACCAAGCCCTACAAGGTCAAGTTTCAGGAGTTACGGTTTCAAGTAACTCTGGATCTCCGGGTGGCTCGGCAAATATTCGCATTCGAGGCCTATCTACTTTCGGAGATAACGACCCATTGATCTTAGTTGATGGCGTCGTCTACGACTCAGAAGGTCTCAACGCGCTCAACCCTTCTGATATCAAGTCGATTAACGTCCTAAAAGATGCTACAGCAGGTATTTACGGCGTGCGTGCTGCAAATGGCGTCATTATCGTCGAAACCAAAAATGGGGCTATTAATCGCAAACCAAGCATTGAATACAATGGTTATTACGGCGTGCAGCAGACGGCTCGCAAACTGGACTTGCTTACGGCCGAAGAATACGCAGTCATCAAGAACGAAGCGTTTGCATTTGGAGGTCAAGCAATGCCTTTTGCCAATACCAATCTTGGAACAGGAACCAACTGGCAAGACTCCGTATTTAGTTCTGCGCCTGTTCAAAGCCACAACCTTTCTTTAAATGGGGGCACCCTCAATACGCGTTATTCAATTGGTCTAGGTTATTTCAACCAAGAGGGGATAGTTGGTGCAGACAAAGCGAATTTTGGCCGCTATAACGCCCGCCTCAACTTTGCTACTGATATGTCTGAAAAACTTAAACTTAATTCGGTTTTGTTGTTTTCTTCCGATATGCGCAGCACGCTTCCTGAGAATGGCATTGGTTCCGTACTTTACAACACCATCAACGCTTTCCCCAATGAACCTGTTTACAGCAGCCCAAGCACCTTTTCTTACATGGAGGAAGTCAGTGATATCATCAATCCGATTGCCCAAATGATGAATCAATACAATTGGAGCACTGCCAATAAATTCGTTGGAAAAGAAGAATTTATTTACGAATTCAATGAAAACTTATCGCTTACCAATCGCTTCAATTACAATTATGCGAATGTCGATAGCAAAGTTTTCTCTCCGCTCGTTTGGTACGGAGAAGGCAAATATGCCAACACAGCAGCCAATGCCCAATTAGAATCGCCAGAAGTAGAAATAGCCGATAGCATCTTCATCGAAAGAGGCGCAGCTGTTTACGAAGAGCGTTCTACCTTCCTGGATCTTTCATATGAAGCGTTTTTGAACTACGACAGAACCTTCAATGAACTCCATAAAATTAAAGGAACGCTTGGTGCTTCTGTTTTCGAGCGCAAAGGACAATCGCTTAATGGGGTTGCTTATGGCATTCCTAACAACTCATTAGACTACGCAGATATATCGGCGAATACAGCTCAGGGCGGCTACCTCAACAATGTCAATTCTTGGGAATTCAAAGAGCGCTTATTGTCGGCATTCATGCGGGCGGAATATGCTTACAAAGAAAAATACCTTGTCTCTGGCATCTTGCGTCGCGATGGTTCAAGCAAATTTGGACCCAATAGCCGTTGGGGGATTTTCCCAACAATCTCTGGCGGATGGTTGCTTTCAGAAGAAGACTTTTTCAAGAGTAAATCTATTGACTACCTTAAATTGCGCGTCAGCTACGGGGTTTCTGGTAACGACCAAATTCCAAATTTTGCCTACCGCGCTTTGCTCAATGGCGAAGGTGTTTATGTTTTTGACGACCTCATTACGCAGGGTGTTGCTATTGGCCGCCCAGCCAACCCCGACCTTAAATGGGAAACGACGCGCCAGCTCAACATAGGACTGGACCTCACTTGGTTAAAAGCCATTAATTTCACGACCAATTACTTCATCAAAAACACCAATGACCTTTTGTTCCAGCCGGATGTATCAGCACTTCTTGGTTCTTATGGCCCAGGAGGTTATCCGCCAATTATCAATGCCGGCGACGTCTCTAACAAAGGCTGGGAATTCGAGCTAGCGTATCAATCAGATCGCAAGAACATCCTTCAAACCAACCTCAATTTCAACCTCACGACCATCAATAACAAAGTAGTAAGCGTACCTGAAGGCATTCAGTATATTCCCGGTGCGGCTTTTAGCGTGGGTGGCGATGTCGCAACGCGCTTCCAAGAAGGCTACGAAATCGGTTATTTCTTTGGATACCAAACAGCTGGTGTGTACCAAACGCAAGAAGAAATTGACAACGCAGCTGTTATCCAAGAAGGCGCAAAGCCAGGTGACCTCATTTTTGTGGACCAAAACGGTGATGGCAAAATCAATTTCTCTGACGACTCCGATAAAACTTATCTAGGTTCTGCCATTCCAGACCTTACCATGGGCTTTGCTTTTAATTTTAAACTACATGGATTTGACCTCTCGGGCAATGTTTATGCAGCATTGGGCCAAGAAATCATCCGCAATTACGAGCGTCAACAACCTTATGCCAATCAACTTGCTTACGTCATTGACCGATGGACTGGCCCAGGATCTACCAACGAACATCCGCGCCTTACAACAGGGCCAACCAATAATAACCTTTTCTCTGATTATTATGTTGAGGACGGATCATTTGTGCGCTTACGCAACATCCAATTTGGCTACACAGTACCAAGCACAGTATTGCGCAAAATCCACGTAGAATCTTTACGTGTATATGTTGCAGCTAATAACCTTGTTACCCTTACGCGCTACATGGGCTTCGACCCGGATTTGGGCGCATCAAATGTATTGTCTGCAGGTGTAGACTACGGAATGTATCCACAAGCGCGTTCAATTATGAGCGGTCTTCAAATCAAATTTTAAGAAAGTCATTATGAAAAAATTCATTTATACCCTTTTGGCGCTTGTAACCGTTGTTACTTTGCCTTCTTGTGAAAAATTCCTTTCTGTTGATCCGCCGTACGCGCAAGATGCAGAAAACTTCTTCCAAACTCCAGAAGATTTTGAGCGCGCTCTTGTAGGTGCTTATGACCTTCTGCAAGGCTCTTTTTTATCTTTGTGGATCGGCGAAATTGCCTCAGATAACGCCATTGCCGGCGGTGAAAGCGTCAACGACACCAAAGGCCTCCACGACATCGACAATATGACACATGGGGGTGTCAACGCCGAGTTGCGCAGTTTGTTTCGCTGGAATTACACCGGTATTACACGCGTAAACTACATTCTAGAACGCCAAGACAACATCGACTTTCCTGGCAAAGCACACATTTTAGCCGAAGCTAAATTCTTGCGCGCCTACTATTATTTCGAGCTTGTCAAATTCTTCGGAGATGTGCCACTCATCATTGACAAACGCATTGGTATCGAAGAAGCGCGCAGCATTCCACGCTCACCGAAAGCTGAAGTTTACGCGCAAATTGAGGCCGACCTCATTGCAGCTGCTGCTGTTCTCAATCCAATAGCGGCGCAAAAAGGCCGTGCAACACGCGGTGCTGCCAAAGCACTACTCGGAAAAGTTTACTTGTATCAAAATAAATTCACGGAGGCCGCAGCTGTTTTAGAAGAAGTGATCGCTACTGGACAATACAGTCTTTACCAAGACTACAGCCAACTTTTTAGCGTTGCTGCAGAAGGAAATCCAGAAACTATTTTTGACATCGAATATACAGGTCTCGAAGGCGGTAGCTATGGTTGTTTGATCTGCCTCGAAGGAAATGCCGCTGTCGGATTCCAAGGCATTCGTCAATACAACGGTCCTGTGTACGGCGATGGCAACTCTTACAACCTACCAACCCCTGAACTTTATGCAGTATTTTCCCCTATAGATCCGCGTCGTGCTGCAACCGTACTAGACATCGAAGCATTCATTGCCGCCCAGCCTAATCCGGCGGCAATTACTTATGCCGTCGGCGCTGGTGGGCACACCGGTTATTACAACAACAAATACATCAAACGTCAAGGAGAAATTGGCCTGCCCGATAACGACTTAACCAGCCCCGTAAATTATCGCGTTTTACGTTATGCTGACGTACTTCTGATGGCTGCCGAAGCAAATTACCAGATTGGCAATGCCTCACGGGCCACCCAATTGGTAAATCAAATTCGTCAACGCGCTGGTATCCCCGGAGCATCAGTTAACAACATTGAAAAAGTTTATTTGGAGCGTAGATTAGAGCTCTCAGGCGAAGGCCATCGCTTTTTTGATCTGGTTCGTACCGGACAAGCCGCACAATATATCCCTGGATTTGTTGTTGGTAAGCATGAACTCTTCCCTATTCCACAAGTTGAAATCGACTTAGCGGGTGGTAATTGGGCACAAAACCCTGGTTATTAATTTTTTAAATAAAAAAACCATGAAAACATTATTGCTAAGCATTTTAAGTATCGGACTTGCGCTAGTAGCCTGTCAGAAATACGAACCTAGTCTTGGGCCTGCGCCTTCTGCTGCAGATGCTCAATTTACAATGGCGCCTTCTGCGGCCAATGCCAATATCATAGAATTGAGCGCCAGTAACCAAAACATTCAATGCGTTTGGGACTTCGGCAACGGTACCAAAGCACAAGGAGCCAACGTTACGGCAACATATCCGTATGCAGGTACTTATACCATCAAGTTGACAGTTTTTGCAAAAGGCGGTAGCCGCAGTTCTAGCCAACAAGTTACTATTGCCAACGATGACTTAGGCTTATTGAACAATCCTTTTTATACCATGCTAACGGGCGGCGTGAGTGGCCCGGGTTACAAAGTTTGGGTTGTAGATTCTGCTGCATCGGGTCATATGGGAGTAGGGCCCGACCCAGAAAGTGCACTCGGGCCGACACCGGAATGGTGGGCTGCTGGTGCTGGCGAAAAACCAGGTTGTGGGCTTTACAACGATCAATATGTCTTTCATCTCAACGGTTTTAAGTTCGACATGATTACCAACGGAGATGTTTATGTACACAATTCAATTGCTGCCAACTTCCCTGGCGCTTTTCAAAATTTAGGTGACTTTACGGCCCCATTTGACGACCAACCCAACGAGAACTGGTTGCTCACGGAGGGGGCAGAAAACACCATCACTATTTCTGGCAATGCCTTTATGGGGTTTTTTACAGGGCCCCGCGTTTATCGTATACTTTCTATAAACGATTCCACCATGCATTTGCAGTATGGTCATCACGCCGGCGGACTCAAATGGTACCTTAAACTCAAGACTTTATAATTCAGCACCATGAAGATCATGACTTTTTTATTGCTGAGTTTAACGCTCCTAGCTTGTCAGCCAGATGAACCTAAAGCGCCAGGTCTGCCTAGCAACCTGAACACGCAACTCACCATCACAAATGGTGAAGTACATGTAATTGCTTCTGCAGATAGCGCTAATTTTTATACAGTTACCTTCTACGACAACAACGATACCATTACGGTAGAAACACAAGACGGTGAAGCTACGCATATCTACAACGCCTCAGGTACCTACAAAATCAGAACAAGAGCACATACGCTTCAAACTTCTTATATCGAAAAGGTTGAAGAAGTGCTTATTGAAATCAGTACTGGCAACACCGGCGCACCAGCTTCCGGCTTCATCAGCCCTCTTACTTATCCGAATATGAGTTTAGTTTGGCAAGATGAATTCAACGGCGCGAGTCTATCCTCTGACTGGACCTACGACACTGGCACTGGTAGCTGGGGTTGGGGTAACAACGAGTTGCAATACTACAAACAAGATAATGCTGTTGTAGCTGATGGCATCCTCACCATTACTGCTAAAAACGAAAACTTCAACACCTCCAACTACACCTCAAGCCGCATCAAAACACAAGGCATCAAATCATGGAAATACGGCCGTATTGATGTTCGTGCAGCACTACCTTATGGCCAAGGCATTTGGCCAGCAATCTGGATGCTCGGAGACAACATTACCTCAGCTGGTTGGCCTGCTTGTGGAGAAATCGACATCATGGAGCTTATCGGTGGAGCAGGTGTAAATGACCGCACTGTGCATGGAACTGTGCATTGGAGCAACAACGGAACTCACGCACAATATGGCGGCAGTAAAACACTCCCGTCTGGGAAATTTGCGGACAATTTTCACGTATTTTCCATCACTTGGGATGCCAATTCCATTCATTGGTTGCTCGACAACGTCGCGTACCATAGCATTGACACAAGCCCTGCAGACATGGCTGAATTCAGAGAAAAATTCTTCATCATCATGAATGTCGCTGTGGGCGGAAACTGGCCAGGATCACCAGACGCAAGCACTGTTTTTCCACAAAAAATGTATGTAGACTACGTTCGCGTTTTCCAATAAAATTCGTTGCCAATCATGAAATGTCTTTCTGCATTTGCCGTATTGCTCCTTCTTTTAGGATTTAAAAGTTCAGAAGCGCCCCATTTTACAAATCCTTCGGACCAAGACCTAGAAGCGCTTATCGCTCAAATGAGTATCGAGGAAAAAGTTGGTCAAACTTGCCAGATAACACTTGATGCCATTCACCAAACTGATGAAAAAGGTGGCGCATTGGCTCCTGCTCGCATTGATCAAGCTAAACTCAAAGAAGCCCTTGAAGTTTATCATATCGGTTCCGTACTTAATGTTGGCTGGCACACACTCACTCGTGAAGAATGGAAATCAATAATGACGGATATTCATGCACCTTACCTTAAGAAACAACAAAACATTCCCATTCTTTACGGTATTGATGCCATTCACGGTGTGAATTATACCGTTGGCGGCACCTTATTTCCACAAGAAATAGGTTTGGCTGCTACCTGGAACCCCGATCTTGCACGCCAAATGGGTGAAGTTACCGCCTACGAATGCAGGGCTTCTGGCATTCCCTGGAACTTTTCTCCTGTGCTAGATCTTGGGCGACAACCGCTTTGGTCGCGCCACTTTGAAACACTGGGAGAAGACCCCGTTTTAGGTAGCCAAATGGGCGTGGCTCTGGTAGAAGGCTACCAAGGCAAAGGAGCGCAAGTTGATGAATTTCATGCTGCTGCATGCTTGAAGCACTTTGTTGGCTATAGCGCAAGTTTCTCTGGTCGCGACCGCACACCCGCTTTCATTCCTGAAAAATACATGCAAGAGCTCTATTTGCCTGCCTTTAAAGCGGCTGTAGAGAAAGGCGCCCTCACGCTTATGATTAATTCTGGTGTAGTGAATGGCATACCTGGACATGCCAATTACAACCTCCTCACTCGAACGCTGAAAAAAGAATGGGGCTTCAAGGGTTTTGTGGTTTCTGACTGGGAAGACTTCATTATGCTGCATACCGTTCACCGCACTGCCGCCTCACTATCAGAAGCAGCGATACAAGCCTTTAATGCTGGCGTAGATATGAGTATGGTGCCCTCCAATCCGCAATACAAAACATATTGCCAAGACATGATTAAGGCGGTAAAAGAGGGTAAAATCTCAATGGAACGTCTGGACGATGCCGTTCGAAGAATCCTTTACGTTAAAAAGCAATTAGGCCTTTTCAACAATCCGCTACCCAACCTCGACAACTATCCGCTTTTTGGAAGCCAAAAATTCAAGGATATTGCTAAAAAAGCAGCTCTTGAATCGATCACCTTACTTAAAAACGAAGGAAACGTGCTTCCGCTAAACACCAAGCAACGCGTATTAGTAGCGGGTCCAGGAGCTGCAAATATCAACATGCTTAATGGCGCATGGACGCATACTTGGCAAGGAATGGATACAAGCTTTAACACAAAAGGCGCCCTCAATATTTATCAAGCGCTCAAATACCAACTTCCAAATGCTTCCATATCATTTGCAAAAGGGGCCGAACTTTTCCTACAAAACGACTTTGAGGCTTCGCGCTTTATTGACATTAATAATTACAAAAAAGCCCTCAAAAAAAACGACGTCATCGTCATTTGTGTAGGTGAACTACCTTCTACCGAAAAACCAGGGGATGTCCGAAGCTTGCAACTCGATGAAAAACAAAAAGAATTAGTGCGCTTGGCAAAAGCAGCTCAAAAGAAAGTTGTTTTGGTTTTACTCGAGGCCAGACCTCGCATCATCAACGATATCGAACCACTCTGTGACGCAATTATCCAAGCATATTTACCCGGAGATCATGGCGGCATGGCTCTGGCAGAGTTGCTTTCAGGAAAGGCAGACTTTAGTGGGCGGCTTCCTTACACCTATCCACGCTACGACGGTGTCATCGAATTCTATGACCACCCGGGCAGTGTGGCACGAGCAAAATCTGGCCAATTCACCGCCTACAATCCACAATGGAATTTTGGCTTTGGGCTGTCTTATCATATGGGTGTCATCAATGGCATACAAATGACTGCCAAAGACGAAAATAAAGGAACGTTTTCGATTGCTGTAAATGTGAACAATCCACATTTACAAGCCATTCAAATGGTAGTGCCGGTTTACCTCAGCGACCTCTATGCGAGTACCACCCCTGAAAACAAAAGATTGGTTGACTTCAATAAAGTTACCCTTCGTCCAGGCGAAAATAAAACACTTGAATTTTCATTTGATGCCCATACTTTAAAAAGAATCAGCGCCGACGGAAAATGGCGGGCCGAAAAGGGCACATTTGAAATCATTTGTGGAGAAAATAAAGTGGTCCTAGAACTTTTTAACGACTTATTATTTTAACTGAAAACGAGCGCTTTAAGTGTGTTATTTTTTGCTTATTGTATTTTTTACTATATTTATACCATTATATTTAAATTTGAATTCTAAAAACCCTAAAAATTAAACAAATGAAAAAACTGTACTTTTTGCTTTTTGCGCCAATTTTGAGCCTTTCAGCTCAAATTGAAGGCACATGGAAATTAGCACCACAAGCTGCAGCCCTTGGCGTTGGCCCAGGATTGGGTAACATCAGCTGGTGGTCTAACAGCGCAGGTGATGTCACCACCAGAGCTTGTCTATTCGACGACTCTATTAAATTTGAAGCCAACGGCAACATGACGCATTACATGAATGGCTCAACTTGGCTAGAAGCATGGCAAGGTGCCCCAGAAGGATGTGGCACTCCAATTGCACCACACGTTGGTGGTGCTGCCACTTACACATACGACGCTGCAGCCGGTACACTTACTGTAAATGGTTTAGGCGCTCATATTGGTTTGGCTAAAGTAATCAACGGTTCTGAAATCGCCAGCCCCGCTGCTGCTGCAAGCTCAATTACCTATGACGTTGCTATCTCTAACGGAGGCAACACACTTACCGCTGACATCAACTTTGGTCCAGGGTGGTGGCGTTTTGTTTACCAACGTACGGTTCCAATTGCGGTTCAAGATTATAACGTTACATTCCGTGTAGACATGTCACAATACGCAGGTTCTTTAGCCGGTGGTATGTTCGTTAACGGTACGTTTAACGGCTGGTGTGGTACTTGTAACCCGATGACAGATCAAGGTAATGGTTCTTGGGCCGTAACTCTTCCTTTGCCTCCAGGTGCTATTGAATACAAATTCACAATTGACGGCTGGAATGCACAAGAAGAGTTTGCCGGTGGTGAGTCTTGTACAGTAAGTTCAGGTGGTTTTACCAATCGTGCTCATACAGTTACTAGTGATATCACTTTACCAAATGTATGTTTTGCAAGTTGTGATGCCTGCACAAACGACATTACTTTCGCGGTTGACATGAATGACTACGTAAACGGTGGTGGTTCTACTACAGCAGGCGTATTCTTGAATGGTACTTTCAACGGCTGGTGCGGTACTTGTACACCAATGGCAGACGCGAATGGTGATAACGTATGGGATGTAACCGTCCCACTTACTGCAGGAGCAATCGAATACAAATTCACCGTTGATGGCTGGAACGTTTCTGAGCAATTTGTTGGTGGTGAGTCTTGTACGGTAACTAACGGTGGTTTCACTAACCGTGCTTACACAGTAACTACAGCCGCAACCATTGGCGAGGTTTGTTGGGAAAGTTGTGATGATTGCACAACTGGAATTGAAGAACTTAACAACACTGTTACGCTTTATCCGAACCCAGTAAACACAATTATGACTGTTAAAGCAACTGACGCAATGCAACAAATCCGCATTCTTGACCTTACTGGTAAAGTAGTTGCAACATTTGTTGGCAATGGCTTAACACAAGAAATCAATGTAGAGAGCCTCAAAGCAGGTATCTACACTATCCAAATCGCAACAGCAGCTGGTAACAGCAGCAAGCAATTTGTGAAGAAATAAGAAGTTGATTGATGAAAAGGAGGGGCTTTCGAAAGAGGCCCCTTTTTTTGTGCCTAACATCGCCCTTCTATGTGTATTTTTGCAATATGGATCACGATATTGAATTACGCTTTCAAAAACTACAAAAACACCTCGAAAAAGACTTTGGCCCAGGAATGGACATGTCTGCTTTTTTGTTTTTAGTGGGCGTCAATGAACTCGGCATGGGGCACCAAACTTTTTCCAAACAACAAAAAATGGAACTCATGCACATTGCCATTTGCACGCTCCTAGAGCCCTATGGCTATTATACTTTTGATGGCCGCGATTCCGACCTCTGGCCACACTTTACGCTCAATCAGCAACTACCGCCTCTCAACCATCAGCAACAACAACATCTACTCAAAGAAGCCCTGTTAGACTATTTCATCAAAAACGATTATTACCATGAAGTTTCTGAGTCTTTGTGATTTCTTATTGATGATTACTTTATTAACAGCCTGCAGCTCTCCTGAACTGATCCTGCGCCATAGTAAAGTAAAGAAGAATACAACACTAGTAGACACTAGTGCTCAGGAGGCGCTTGCACTCACCCCTACGCCGAGCAACATACCCAATACCATCTCGCCAACAAATACTGTCCAAAGTACTAATCCATCAGACGTTTCCTCTTCGGCCGTCGCAGAGAAAAAATTGATCGTACCAGAAGAAAAATTGCCATTCCAGCAAACACAACATCAACAGCGCGCCGACCAAAATCAAAAACATGTAATTCATTCAACATATCAACAAGCCAAAGCCGTTGCGCACAAGCACAAGCAAAAAGTAAACGGTATATTTAGTGGCATTGGCAATGCATTCAAGGTGGTTGGTTTGGTTTTTATTATTGTGGGCATCATTCTCTTCTTGATTGGTGGAATTATTATCGACACATTAGGGGCCGTATTCCTCGGGTTTGGGCTTCTTTTTCTATTAATTTGGCTTGTCTTAATTATTTTACAAGGTGTATTTGACGTAATTTTGTAACAATGTCTGAAGACCCTCAAATAAAGCCTTCCAAAATCAAAACCTATTTGGTTTTTACCAAGTTCCGGCTTTCATTCCTCGTCATTTTATCTGCACTTAGCGGTTATCTTTTTGCTGGAGGCCAAAACTGGCTTGAAATCGCCTACCTCATGCTCGGTGGCACGCTTGTCACCGGAGCATCCAACGGAGCCAATCAAATCTGGGAACGCGACCTCGATCAAATCATGAACCGTACCAATCACCGACCACTGCCCACCGGACAAATGCAACTTAAAGTAGCCTATTCAGTGGTCATTCTCTTTTTACTTCTCGGTACCTACTTGCTCTTCATAATTAATCTTAAAAGTGCCCTACTTGGTTTACTTGCTTTTGTGAGTTATGTATTCATTTATACACCGCTCAAACAAAAAACGCCTTGGGCTGTATTTGTGGGCGCTTTTCCAGGAGCAATTCCGCCATTTTTGGGGGCAATTGCAGCCACAAACCAATTTGGTTTTATTCCCGGAATCCTCTTTTTTGTACAGTTTGCCTGGCAATTTCCACACTTTTGGGCCATTGCCTGGGTGCTTTACGACGACTACAAAAAAGCGGGCTTTTCATTGTTGCCCTCCCCTTCCGGAAAAAGCAAAGCATCAGCCTTTCAAATCATGGCCTACTCGCTGGCGCTCATTCCATTTAGCCTCATGCCTTGGCTTCTAGGTTGGGTCGGCACATTCACGCTAGTCGCAGCTAGTATAATGGGTGTGTGGTTCTTTTATTTAGCTTATAAACTCTACCATAGCTGTGAAACTTCCGATGCGCGTAAACTCATGTTCGCTTCGTTTGTTTATCTTCCGATCATTCAATTCATTTATGTTTTTGATCGCACTGAAAACTTTATTGAACTTATAAAATCGCTACCATGAAGTACGAAAATGAATTGAGCCCTGAGCTCAAAGAAAAAATGAAAAAAAACCTCGTATATGTAGGTATTTTCAGTATTGTTATGCTTTTTGCAGGCCTTACGTCAGGCTACTATGTGTCGATGGGAAAATCCTTTTGGCTCAAATACCCGATGCCAACAGGTTTTTACTTAAGCACGCTTTTCATTGGGCTTAGTTCGCTTAGCTTTTGGTGGGCTATTCAGGGTGCTAAAAAAGACAAGCAGGGCCAACTAAAAGGCGCAATGGCAGCCACGCTTTTGTTTGGCGTAGCATTTATCTATTTTCAGTTCCAAGGATACAATCAACTTGTAGAAAAGGGGCTTAACCCCGTCAATGATATGCTTGTAACCAATGGCCGCTATGGTGAGTATTACGAGTTTAAATACAAGGGAACCCTCGTGGCTGTTGACGGAAATGAATACCTCATCAATGGTAAAGCTATTCCGTCAGGTGAGTTTAAAAAAATTCAAGCCTATTTCAAGCAATTTGAAAATATCAACCGATCCGCTGAGTTTAAACTTCAGCGCAAGAACAATGACATTGAGCTCTACTACAACGGCAGCCCTGTCGTCATCAAAGACAACATGCTTTACGCAAACGATAGCACGCAAATGACTTACTCCGACGTACTTCGACTCAGCGAACTAGCTATCAATATCCGAGATAAGCGCGGGGACTTTTTTGCCCATGGCACTTATGGTAAAGACTTCGCCATTTACTACGCGGGTAAGGCCCTTGCGTACAAAAACCGACAACTACAATATAACGGCACCGTACTCAAACCCCACATGCAACTTTCTGCTATGCAAGCTGCCGATACCGCCTCTGCATATTTATACCTCATCACGTTTGTTCATCTTCTGCATGTCCTCATTGCTTTACTTTATCTTGTAAAAGTTGCAATTGCTTCATTTACAGGCAAGTTCTCTTCACAAGACACCCTTTCGCTTAGATTGAGTAGCATTTTCTGGCACTTTTTAGGCCTTTTGTGGTTGTATTTACTCGTCTTTTTGATTTTTATTCACTAAACTTGCACAAAAATTTTTCTAAAGATGGCTGGACATTCTGCTCAACTAGACGCCAAAGCACTATGGGGTGGTAAAGAATCCCCTTTTCAAACAAGTTATGGCAAACTAATGATGTGGTTCTTCCTCGTTTCGGATGCGCTCACTTTCACAGGTTTATTAATTGCTTATGGCTTTACTCGCCACGACGCCCAAGATGCTTGGCCTATCGGTGAACAAACCTTTAACTCCATGCCTTTCCTAGGTCATGGTTACCCGTTGCTTTACGTTGCGCTCATGACATTTATCTTAATTGTTTCTTCTGTAACTATGGTGCTTGCTGTTGAAGCTGGACATCGTATGGATCGTAAAGGCGTTACCAAATGGATGATTGCTACAATTATTGGCGGATTCTTCTTCTTGGGCTCCCAAGCCTGGGAATGGTCTCACTTCATTCATGGTTCCGAGTTCGGCAAAATCGAACTAGCCGACGGCTCAATGGCTATTGTGAAGGGGCACTTCGGTGAAATCAAGAACTTCACAGTCATTGAATCCGGTAAAACACATAAAGTAGGTGCTGTCATCAAAGAAGACCTCATGCACCAATTTCAGCATGCAGCAGAGCAAGGTCATTTAGAGAACGGCACCATTCGTCTTGCTGATGGGGCTGTTGCTAAAATCAACAAAGCTCATGACCACGACATGAAATTAATCATCAAACGCGATGGTAAAATCAATAAAGTTGGGGGCAAAGAAATCACAGGAAAAGCAGCTGAAAAGCAATACTACCAGGCACTTTACACTGGTGAGAAAAACCGTGTCACATACGGTGCCAACATGAAACAAAACGAATATGGCCCACAGCAATATGCCCAATTCTTCTTCTTCATTACTGGCTTTCATGGCTTCCACGTATTTTCAGGTGTCATTATCAACATCCTTATCTTATTGGGTGTAATAGCAGGCACCTACCACAAACGTGGCCATTACGAAATGGTTGAGAAAACCGGCCTCTACTGGCACTTCGTTGACCTTGTATGGGTATTCGTATTTACCTTCTTTTATTTATTGTAATTCTCTTAATCAACACACATCATGGAAAGAGACGACCTTATAGAATATTCACTTCACGCACACCACGACGAAGCCAAAGGCAAACAAATTCGTTCTAAAATTTACAAAGTCACCATACTGTTGACTTTAATTACAATTGTAGAAGTTTTTATTGGTTCCAGCATCAAACAATCTTCAGACTACTGGACTGCTGTTAAAATCATCTTTATTTTACTCACCCTGCTTAAAGCAGGTTACATCGTAATGGTATTTATGCACCTCGGTGACGAGAAAAAATACATGCGCAACGTAATACTCATTCCCTACTTTATTTTTGTCCTTTTTTTGATTTTCATTGCCCTATGGGAAGCTGCAGCCGTTGGCAGCGTTTGGGAAACTATGTGGCAATAAAATATGCAAGAAAAAGTCGCTCCCCGCAACAAAAAGCGCTCTATTCTTGCGCTCTCTTTGGTCTTTGGACCGGCTCTTTTTTTAATATTCATTGCCACTCGTGGTTGTGACCATCGTTTTAAAGTATTAGCAGATTATGGGTTGGTGAAAACACCAACCTTTTCTGTATACAACCACTTGGGTAAGCAAACTAAATCCTTAAACGATTATCAAGATCAAGTGGTCATCATCAACACCATTCAAACCACATGTCCTTACGACTGCGGCCTGGCCTTTTTTCCGCTTACACAAAACCTCTACAAGGACCTTCGCACCAACAAACGTAAAAAACTCAAACAAGTGCGCATGCTTTCTATCGTGGTCGATTCACTTGGCAATCCTGTAACCGAGGCCGCATTGCTTGATATTCAAGCCATGCTTCGTTCCAAAGTAGAGGGCTACGACCCTGAGCTCTGGCAGCTAGTCAGCGGCGACCCAAAAGATTTTTACAACCTATCGAACAATGGCGAAAAACTTATTGTTAAAGATAAGAAGTATTTCGGCGGTGTATCTTACAACGAACTTATCTTGCTCTTAGACAAGCGCAATCACCTTCGCATGGTCATCAATGGCCATACAGAAGGCATGATTCGCAAAATGAAAGAACACCTGGCGTTATTAATGAAACAATACGACAAGGAACGTGCTCAAAAATCTCGTTAGTAATTTATGTCTGCTCATAGTGCTGCTATTGTCTTGTGCGGAGCCCAGCACCAAACAGCTCCCTTATTTAGGTAATTACGACCTCGCTTATCGCCAGCACCACGGCAAAACCGTCACAGATACCATTTATCCTCGGATACCAAACTTTACCTTTCTAAATGAAGATTCTGTACAAGTGCACAATGAAGACTTTGCAGGAAAGGTTTGGATCAGCGAATTTTTCTTTGCCAGCTGTCCGAGTATTTGCCCTATTATGAATACGCAGCTCAAAATCATTGACAAAGAGCTACGCCCTTATAAAAAACACATTCAATACCTTTCTTTCTCAATTGACCCCAACCACGACACACCTAGTGTGCTCAAAGCCCATAAAAAGAAACTGGGTATCGTCAATAAAAACTGGGCTTTTTTAACCGGAAATGAAGCATTTACACATCAGTTAGGAATAAATCATTTTCTTATTTTTGCAGGCAGAGAGGCTGAGGCGCTTGGCGGATACGCACATTCTGGTGCTTTCACCCTCGTCGATAAAAAAGGATATGTGCGCGGTGTTTATGAAGTTGTGCTACCCGATTTAAGCATCAATCAAAAAGAATACAAACGTCTCCTTTCAGAAACCAAAAACCTACTTCAATATGAGTACGACATCACAACCAACTAACCCTAATTTGCGCAAATGGATTATTGCTATTTCTATTGTTATTCCGGTTGCAGTTGCGGCCTTGTTCGGGATTAAAATAGAAGGCGTTGATTTTTCTTTTTTACCTCCTATTTATGCTGGAATCAATGCAGTCACTGCGTGCCTTCTGGTTTTAGCGCTTATTTTTATTAAAAGCGGCAAAATACAACAACACCAAAAAACCATTCAGATTGCACTCGCGCTTAGTGTTTTATTTTTGTTGTGTTATGTTGCCTACCACATGACCTCCGATTCAACTCCCTACGGAGGTTCAAACAAAATACTCTATTATTTTATTCTCCTTACTCATATATTTTTAAGCGTAGCCGTTATTCCGATCGTCTTGTTCACTTATTTACATGCTTGGGAAGGCAACTATCAAAAACACAAGAAGTGGGCTAAGTTTGCATTCCCAATTTGGTTATATGTGGCAGTAACTGGCGTTGTGGTTTATTTAATGATTTCACCCTACTACTCGTAAACTAAAAATTACGTACTTTTAATAACACAAAACCGCACACTATGGCCTATCTCCATTTGCTCAGCAACCACTTGCCCATATTAGGAACTTTATTTGGTGTTTTACTTTTGGCTATTGCTTTTTTCAAACCACAACTTCAGACAACCATTAGTGCTTACATCCTACTTGTAATTAGTGGCATTGGTGGGATGGTTGCTTATTTCAGCGGGGATAATGCTGAAGAACACGTCGAGCATATCGGAGGCATCTCTCATAAAGTCATTCACCTCCATGAAGAAATGGCCGAGAACACATTGTTTTTCATATTTCTGCTTACCGCTATTGCCATAGTTGGACTTTGGGCAGAACGCGCGCAATGGCCTAGCAGCAAAAAAATTGCTTTAGGCGCCTTGGTTATCGGCATTATTGCATTCGTATTATTTGCTTTCACGGGCTATCTTGGAGGTCATATCCGACATGACGCCTAACCTTTCCAAAGATAAACAAACTCGCTACGACAAGGCGTATTTGCGTTTAGCCGTTAGCTGGGCTCGTTTGTCGCATTGCAAGCGCAAACAAGTTGGTGCCATTATTGTCAAAGACGCCATCATTATTTCAGATGGCTATAATGGCACGCCAGCGGGTTTTGATAACTGCTGCGAGGATGACAACCACCAAACACATTGGTACGTATTACACGCCGAAGCCAACGCCATTTTAAAAGTGGCGCGCTCAACCAACAACTGCAAAGACGCAACGCTCTACCTCACTCATTCTCCTTGCAAAGACTGTAGCAAACTGATCTTGCAATCAGGCATCAAGCGCTTGGTTTACCAAGAAGCCTACAAAGATTTATCTGGTGTCGAATTTCTAAAATCTGCCGGACTGTCTATCCAACAAATAGAAGATATAGACGATGTCTGAGCAAACTCCAAAATCACTTTATTGGTTACCTGTTTTACTTGCGGTAGTTGCTGCGGCGGGTATTTATGTTGGAAGCCTGTTGTTTGGGGGTGCCAATTCGAGCAATAAAGAACTTCAAAAATTAAGTCAAATCTTTGAAGTGCTCGACCAGCAATACGTCGACAAAATCAATAAAGAAGAAATTTTCGAAAGAACCATTTCTGAGATGTTGCACAAACTCGACCCGCACAGTAATTATATAGCAGCAAAAGATATTAAATTACTAGATGAACAAACAAACGCCGCATTTGGAGGCATTGGGGTGCGTTTTTTGTTGTTTAGAGACACAATCTGTGTTACACACGTCAACATGCACTCTCCGGCCTTCTTAGGGGGCTTAAAACGCGGAGACCGCATTGTTGCGGTAAATGGCAAAGCCGCAACCGGCAAATCAATCACCAACGAGAAAGTCATGTCTCGTCTCAAAGGCCTTCCAGGCACCAAAGTGAAGGTTACTATTTATCGAAAACGCAAAAAAATCAATGTAACCCTAACACGCAATACCATTCCTATCTCTACGGTGCCTTGTGCCTATATGCTTCAACCACAAACAGGTTACATTCAAATCTCTCAATTTTCGGTACCTACCGCCCAGGAATTCCATACGGCAGCGCTTCAGCTTTTATCCAAAGGGATGAACAAATTGGTACTCGACTTGCGGGGAAACAGTGGCGGCACTATGGATGCAGCCATACAAATTGCCGATGAATTTCTGCCTAACGGGTTCCTCATCCTCAGTTCCAAGGGACAACACAGCGAAGAAAAGAAGTTCAAGGCTACAGCTGCTGGTGTACTCGAAAAAATTAAAGTTGTCGTGCTCATTGACGCGCAATCTGCATCGGCAAGTGAAATTTTAGCTGGCGCGCTTCAAGATAATGACCGTGCTTCAATCGTAGGCCGGCGCTCCTATGGCAAAGGACTCATTCAGCAAGATAAACGACTTCAAGACGGTTCTAACCTGCGCATAACTATTGCAAGATACTACACGCCTTCTGGACGCTCCATTCAAAGACCTTATAAAAAAGGTTACGAGGCCTATCGACAAGACGAACAAAAAGCCTTTGCCGAAGAGTTCTTCAAGCCAGACCCTAACGTTTTTGTAGATTCATTGAAATTCAAAACGAGAAAAGGAAGAATAGTTTATGGTGGGGGCGGTATTATGCCAGATGTTTTTGTTCCTGGAGACACCACCGGAACCTCCCTGTACCTATCCGAACTACAATGGAACGGCGTATTTAACGCATTTGCATTTGATTACTTAAACCAATCTGGATTAGCCCCCAAACTCACTGATTTTGTGAAAGATTTCAAAATCGACGAGCAATTACTGCGCGCATTTACAGCTTTTGCTGCCAAAGAATTTAAAATTAGGGTGCAGCCAAACGAATACCAACACAGCAAAGAAAAAATCCGTTTGCTGCTCAAGGCAGAAGTTGCCAGACACCTCTTCTTAGAAAATGGGTATTATCGGGTCATTAATGCCCAAGACAAAGAGATCCAGCGTGCACTAGCACAATTTTAGTTTTTTCTGTCCGTAATAAACACGGCGAAAATAATACTCATAATCGCTAAGACTGCTGCAACAGCCCACCAAAAATTTGCATCAAACGCGGGTACAAGTGGTATCATAATGCGGCTTTTTAAGATGAATGTATGAGATATTCTTATTCGCAAGCCAATAAATGAATAAATCGCAGTACCTAGTGAACAATCGCCGATAGGCAAAGAACAAAAGGCAAAGTATCTAGTTGGCTTTCACCCAAGTACGGCTGAAATTTGGGCCTACTAAAAAATAAGTCCCTGGTAATAATTTCGAAAGGTCTTGGTGATTTTTATTTTGAGTCCTATTGATTGCAACCCGACCGCTTGTATCGATCAATTGAAAAGTTGAAAGGAGCTACTGAGGGATATACAAAATAGTGCCTAGATCTACTCCTTGCGCCTTGATAAGAATGCTAAAAGTTAGCGCTAACAGCAAACAGAGCGCTTTCATGCCAATAACTTAGTAGGCCAATCAAGCGCCTCCTCACTGGTTACTAAATTCAACTCTAAAAGGGTTTCGACGGTATTTTGTATGTCATTTGCATGAATTGAGCTAGAAGTTGCCCAATCCGTTTGGCGCAACCATGCCTCTACTTGGTCTTTTTTGAGTGCGTAGCGCCAAGCCAAGACCTCTGCTGCATCAGGCGAATTTTTAAGTTCGGTGGCGCGCGCCTGAATGATTGGTAAAAGGGCGTGTAATAAGTTGGTGTCAGCAGCCAAAACCTCGTCTCTGGCAGCGATAACAAAACAAGGCCATGGAGTATAAACCTCGCCAATACGCTTGAGCTTTCGTTGATCAACAAATGGTTGTGTGGTGTATTTTTCCCAAAGAAAAGCCTCTGCTTCGCCATGATTGAGCGCCCAAAGCCCGCCATAGATATCGCCAACAACATTAAATGATAAGTCGTTGGGTTCCCATCCTTCGCGCTGAGCTAAAACGTAGCTCATTAAATGTGATCCCGATCCTTCTCTTGAGATTGCGAATATAGAAGCGTCTAATTCATCGATTGTTCGAATGGAATTATTTGCGGGAACGTGAATTCCCCAACAAAGCGGGCTCTGTACATAAACCGCTAATATTTTGGCTCCTAGCCCCTTTAAAATCGCCCTTGTGATTCCTTCCGTTAATAATACAGCTATGTCCAACGTACCTGCTTGCAAACCTTTGATCATTTGACCGGTGCCACCAGTCATGTCGGACCAATGCAACTCTATGCCAGCATTTTTAAATTTGCCTTCTTCAATGGCCAAGCGCCAAGGTAGGTTGAAGTGCTCTGGCACACCGCCAATCTTTAGTCTTTTCATGCTTCCTGATTGAAATATTGTCTTTCCGACAAGTTTTTGTAATGTCCGTTCAACGCAAGCAATTCTTCATGTGTGCCCTGTTCAATTATGCGGCCTTTTTCCATGACGATGATGCGATCGGCGCCTCTAATCGTAGACAGACGATGTGCTATCACAATTGATGTGCGGCCCTTCGTAAGTCTTTCTGTGGCACGCTGAATTAATAATTCGCTCTCAGTATCCACACTTGAAGTCGCTTCGTCGAGAATAAGCAATGAAGGCTGATAAACATAAGCCCTAATAAAAGAAAGCAATTGACGTTGTCCTGTAGAAAGCGTGCCGCCTCGCTCTCCTATTTGATGCTCATATTGATTTGGCAACGCATTAATAAAGTCATGAGCGCCCACTTCTTTAGCCGCAGCGATCACCTGCTCTAAGGATATCGTGGGGTCCCCGAGCGTAATGTTATTGAGGATGGTATCCGAAAATAAAAACACATCCTGAAGTACAATGGCTATATTTCTACGCAGGGTATTTAATTCGATTTCTTGTATAGGGATATCACCGATTAATATTTCACCTGACTGGTGCTCATAAAAACGACCAAGTAAATTGACTAGTGTCGTTTTTCCAGAGCCTGTTGCGCCGACTATTGCCACGGTTTGACCAAGTTTAATGTCTAAGTTTAAATCAATTATAACCGGCTGATCAGGAACATATGAGAAATGAACCCCCTTGAAAGATAACTGCTGCTGAAAATCAACGTCTTTGAGTTGGCCTTTTTGCTGAATATCAGTTTGCTCATCGAGCACCGCAAAAATGCGTTCTGCCCGGACCGTTCCGCGTTGCAAAACATTGAATTTATCGGCAAGCATCCGAATCGGACGATATAATTGACTGATCCAAAATACAAAGGCAAAAAGTTCCCCAAACATATTGCGTACTTCTTCGTCTGTTTTCCCTACTGCTTGTATAGCGCCCCAAACCAATAAAGCAGCAACAGACATAGAGCTCAGCAGTTCTACAAACGGAAAGAAAATAGAGTTCGCCCAAACCGCTTTAATATGTGCCCCACGATGTTCTGCGTTGATCTGTTCAAAATGTGTAGACTCTTGCTTTTGGCGGTTAAAAAGCTGAACCAAACTCATGCCAGTAAGGCGCTCTTGCACAAACGTATTGAGCTTGGTAACGGCTTGTCGCTCCTGCTGAAAAGAGGCTTTCATGGCGCGGGCAAAAATACGCGTTGCCCAAATCAACAGCGGCACGGGCAATAAAGTCATTAAAGCAAGCTGCCAATCGGTAAAAAACATAAATAAAATGATAATTACTAACGAAAGTAAATCGGCAGCAATATCCATAATGCCCGATGAAAAAACCTCCGTAATTGCCTCCATATCGGAAACTACTCTTGTTACCATTGCTCCGACCGGATTCTTATCAAAATAAGCGATGCGCAAACGCATGAAATGCTGAATCACTTGTTGACGCAAATCTCGGATAACGGACTGTGCCAGTAAATTCGAAAAGTAAGTGCCTACAACCTGCAAAATAGCCTCTACCAAGAGCATGACCAACACCAAAACAGAACCCAATAATAACATGTTCGGGTCTTTGTCTCGCAATAAATAACGGTCTATGATTTGTCCGATTATGTAAGGCCTAGATGGAGAAAGTGCGGCAAGCAGTATAGTGGCGATAATAGCTACAAAAAGAAGTTTTCGGTAGGGCTTGGCAAAGCTAAATAAGCGTTTGAACAAGGAAAATTGCAGCTTTTGACTCATTATGTTACAAAATTAGTTCTTAATTCCTTACCTTTGCGTCCAATTTTAAGTATCGTGGGCGTAAAAATCTTTGCAGGCAGGGCTTCCGAACAACTAGCATCAAACATCGCTAAGTCTTTTGGCGCGTCCTTAGGAGATGTTAAAGTTAGTGTTTTTTCAGACGGCGAATTCCAGCCTTCCTTCGAAGAAACCGTGCGTGGTCAAGACGTTTTTATCGTGCAGTCCACCATGCCCCCCACAGAAAACCTATTTGAATTGCTTCTTCTTGTCGATGCCGCTAGACGCGCCTCTGCAAGAAAAATAATTGCCGTGATTCCTTATTTCGGTTTTGCTCGTCAAGACCGCAAGGACAAACCGAGGGTAGCAATTGGTGCAAAATTAGTTGCCAACATGCTTATGGCTGCTGGCGTAGATCGCGTCATGACCATGGACCTCCACGCCGATCAAATCCAAGGGTTTTTTGAAGTCCCTGTTGATCATCTCTTTGCATCCACGCTCTTTTTCAAAGAAGTAGAAAAACTAGACCGACAAAATTTAGTAGTGGCCGCGCCGGACGCAGGCGGTGCCAAGCGCGCCAATTCTTACGCCAAAAACCTCAATTGCGGTCTTGCGCTCTGCCATAAACACCGTAAAAAAGCCAACGAAATCGCCGAAATGACTGTAATCGGAGACGTCGTAGGCAAAGACGTCGTCATCATCGACGACATGTGCGATACCGCTAGTACGCTCACCACTGCTGCAGACCTCCTCATTGAAAAAGGAGCAAAAAGTGTACGCGCATTTACCACACACGCCGTTTTAAGTGGCCCGGCATTTGAAAGAATTGCCGCTTCTAAGCTCACCGAACTCATTGTTACCGATACTATTCCGCTCCAAAAACAGAACGAGAAAATTCGGGTTTTAAGTGTCGCTGACCTGTTTGCAGATGTTATCAAACGCTTAGTCAACAACGAGTCGATTAGTTCACATTTTGTAATCTCTTAAATTAATATATAATATGAAAACAGCACATTTGAGCGGTTCGCTCCGAGCGAACGTAGGGAAGAAGGATGCTGCGGCTTTGCGCAATGCAGGCCTAGTTCCTTGTGTGCTTTACGGACAAGGTGAGCAAACTCACTTCGCAGTAAAGCGAACGGCCATTGACAAAATCGTTTTTTCTCCTGATGTATTTCAGGTGGCCCTCGATATCGAAGGCAAAAAAGCAGTTGGCATCATCCGTGAATTGCAACAACACCCAACCAAAGACACCATTCAACACGTAGATTTCTACGAGCTCAATGAAACCAAAGAAGTTCGCGTTAAATTACCTGTTCGCATTACAGGTTCTTCTCCCGGTGTAATGGCTGGTGGTAAACTCATGACCGTTTTCCGTCAATTACAATGTGTTGGTTTACCAAGTGCATTGCCTGACGCGATTACCCTTGACATCAACAAACTTCGTATTGGTCAGTCGATTCGTGTAAGCAGCATTGAAATTCCAGGAGTTAAGTTCCTAGACCCTGCAAATGCGGTTGTTGTTGCGGTCAAAATGGCTCGTGGCGCTGTCAAAGTTGCTGACGTCAGCGATGAAGAAGAAGAAGAAGCATAAACCCTTCATTCAAATAATGAAACCGCCCGCAAGGCGGTTTTTTTTTGTCACTTTTCTTCGCTAAATTCGTTCCAATATAGATATGGCTAGCCCGCGAACCCTCATTATTATTCCGACCTACAACGAACGCGAAAACATCGGCAAGATGGTCGACAGCATTCTCGGGCTGCAACAGGGGTATCATCTTCTATTTATCGACGACAACTCTCCTGACGGAAGCGCAGCTCTTGTCGAAGCGCTCATGGAAAAGCACCCTGAAGTTTTTCTAGAGAAACGACCCGGTAAGCTCGGGTTAGGCACTGCCTATATTCATGGGTTTAAGTGGGCGCTAAGCAGAGATTACGCCTTTATAATAGAAATGGACTGTGATTTCTCACACAACCCCACTGATCTTCCGCGGCTTGTTGCGGCTTGCGAAGCAGGCGTCGATTGCGCAATTGGTTCTCGTTATGTCAGGGGTGGGAAAGTGCGCAATTGGCCTGCCAAACGAATTCTTATGAGTTATTTCGCTAGCGTATATGTCCGGTTGATCTTGCTTATCAATATCAAAGACACCACTGCTGGCTTTAAATGTTACCGAAATATTGTACTTTCCTCCATTCCTTTAGACCTTATTCCATTCAAGGGGTATGCTTTTCAAATTTGCATGAAATACGCAGCCATCAAACTCGGGTTCAAGGTCAAAGAAATACCCATTACTTTTGTCGATCGCATTGCTGGAGATTCAAAAATGTCTAAAGGAATTTTTAAAGAAGCTTTCTTTGGTGTTTGGCAGATGCGCAAAATGAAATGGAAATGAAAACCCTAATCAAAAACGGAACAATCATAAACGAAGGCAAACGGTATGTTGCCGACATCCTCCTCAATGAAGGAATAATTCAAAAAATCAGTGCCACTATCTCAGTTACAGAACAAGTAAATGAAATTGACGCAAGTGGACTATATCTTCTGCCTGGCTGTATCGACGACCAAGTCCATTTTAGAGAACCTGGACTTACCCACAAAGGAAATATATACACAGAATCACGCGCGGCGGTAGCTGGCGGTATTACCAGCTTCATGGAAATGCCCAATACGGTTCCCAATGCACTAACACAAGAATTACTCGAAGATAAATACCGTATTGCTGCACAAAACGCAATTGCCAACTATTCTTTCTTCATGGGTGCTTCAAACGATAACCTCGAAGAAGTGCTGAAAACTGACAGCTCAAAAATTTGCGGCGTCAAGGTGTTTATGGGTTCCTCGACGGGAAATATGCTTGTCGATAAAGAAAGTGTTCTAGAGGGCTTGTTCTCTCGCGTGGGGGCCTTAATTGCTACCCATTGTGAAGACGAAGCAACCATTAGATCCAATATGGCCATTTATCAAGAAAAATACGGCGCCGCGATACCCATCGAAGCTCACCCACTCATTCGCAGTGAAGAAGCCTGCTTCTTGTCTTCCTCTAAAGCTGTGACTTTGGCTAAAAAACACGGTGCGCGGCTTCATATCTTGCACATATCCACAGCAAAAGAAACCAATCTGTTTGACAACAAATTGCCGCTTGAGCAAAAAATGATAACCGCTGAAGCCTGCATACATCACCTTTGGTTTTCTGATGCTGATTACGCCAACAAGGGAAACTTCATCAAGTGGAATCCAGCTGTAAAAACAGCCGAAGATCGTGCGGGTATTTGGCAAGCACTTTTAGATAATCGCATAGATGTCATCGCAACGGATCACGCGCCACACACTATAGAGGAAAAAAACAATCCCTATGCTAGTGCGCCATCAGGCGGGCCGCTCGTGCAACATGCGCTTTTGGCCATGCTCGAAAAAGCGTACGAAGGTAAAATCACTATAGAGCGCGTTGTGGAGAAAATGGCACATGCCCCAGCCGTTTTATTTCGTGTACAAAAACGCGGATTTATTCGGGAGGGCTATGCTGCAGATTTAGTCTTGGTTTCACCTCAGCCCGGTGCGACCGTTAACAAACTACAATTACTTTATAAATGTGGTTGGTCTCCTTTTGAAGGCCACGCTTTTTCTCATCAGATTCACAGTACTTATGTAAATGGAAACTGTGTTTATGCCAACGGGAAAATCATTGAAAGTGGTTTAGGCCAACGCCTGCTTTTTGAGTCACGATGAAACCTTACAGCTTGTTTTTTTTATTGTTGTTTTTGGGCTGTCAGCAAACTGAGCTGCCAAACCATATTCTTCCAATAAAGAAAATGTGTTCTGTAGTTAAAGAAATTACATTATTGGAAACACATTTTCAAAGCAAATATGGCGTTCCAAGTCAATATAAAAGCGCATTAGATCTGTCTGTAAAGAAAGTGTTTAAAAAAGCGCATATTACACGGAAACAATTTCAAACAAGCCTGGACTATTATGCGGCGCACCCCGAATTGCAAAAAGCGCTGAATGAACAACTCCTGATGGAACTTAGTCGGGCGGTCAACTAAAAGCTATGATGCTTGGCGGTTACTTCTCTTCCTAAAAAATAGGCTGCCTTTTCGTTGAATACCGCTGTGCTTTCAGAACTGAAAAAAGCCAGATCGGCTTTTTTACTTAAGCGGGCTTCCATTTCGGGATGAGCCTGTAAATAAGCTTTTAATTTCTTTGCTACTATTGGGCCTTGTGGAATCACATTGACGCCTGGGCCAACCAAGGCTTCTATTTGTGCATGCAATACTGGGTAATGCGTGCAGGCCAATAAAATTGTGTCTATTGCCTTGTTTTTTGCCATAAGTAGCGCAATATCTTCTTGAATAAACTGCCGTCCGGCTGAATGTAAATGCAATTGATTTTCAATCAATGGCACCCAAATTGGACAAGCGTGTTGGTGCACTTCTGTGTTGGGAGCAAATTTGTGCAATTCAATTGGATAGGAGTCTGAGGCGATGGTTCCTGTGGTTCCTATAACACCCACATGGCCGCTTTTAGTGAGTTCTCCAAGCACCTCGGCGCTCGGACGAATTACGCCGAGCACGCGGTTATTTGGCGCCATTAAGGGCAGGTCTTTTTGCTGAATGGTGCGCAGAGCTTTTGCAGAGGCCGTATTGCAAGCTAAAATGACTAATGGGCAACCCTGATTAAAGAGAAACTTTACAGCCTCGAGCGTGAACTCGTAAACCACATCAAAAGAACGGTTGCCGTAGGGTGCCCGGGCATTGTCTCCGAAATAAATGAAATCGTGATCTGGCAGCTGTTTTGTAAGTTCTTTCAAAACAGTTAAGCCGCCATATCCGGAATCAAAAACACCTATAGGACCTTGTATTTTCACGATTCAAAACTAACGAAAAAAGGGCAACCAATGGCTGCCCTTTCTGAACACCAATAAAGGTGTTTACTTTTTTGCGGCGGCATCGAGTAATAAAAGCTCGACAACCACCTCGTTGGTGATGTCGATTCCGCCTTTAGAATACATAGTGGCAGAAACATCAATGACATAATTTAATTTCTTGCGTTCCGCTACAATATCAATTGCCTTTTGAACGCGATCTAAAATAGGCTTATTGAGCTCTTCGCTCATGATTTGAAGCCCCTCTTCCAGAGAAGCTTGAGTGGCTTCTAACATTTGTTGTTTTTGCATGAGTCGGCCCTCAATGATTTGACGTTCCGCTGGAGACTTGCTTGCTTGGTTGGTCATGTAATCTTGGTAAGCTTTCTGAAAATCGGCATCCATTAATTGCAATTCTTGCATGCCTGCCGTTTTCATTGAATCTAATTTTTTGATAGCTATATCGCGAGAAGGCAACGTATCGAGTAATTTTTGAGAGTCTACGTGTCCGATTTTAGTCTGGGCAAAAGTGCTAAAACCAATAGCTACAAACAGCCCTAGTATTACATTTTTCATTTGTTATATTTATTTAGTTATTCCCATTTCTTCGAGGACCTCATTTGAGATGTCGAATTCTTTCTCTGCATAGAGCAAGTTACTTTGATTAGCCTTGTCAAACACAAAAGCATAGCCTTCGCGCTTAGCTACCTTTTTCATGGCCGTAAAAACACGGTCTTGAATGGGCTTGATCAGCTCTTGACGTTTTTGAAAGTAATCACCATTTGCCCCAAAGTGCTGGGTTTGGAGGTCAATGGCTTCTTGCTCTAATTTTTCTATTTCTAATTTTCTTTTTTCTCTTTCCTCTTTTGGAAGGAGCACTTCTTCTCTATCAAAATTGCTTTTTAAATCTTTGATGGTGGCATAACGCTCTTCGATTTCTTTGGTCCAGCGCTCAGCCATTTTGTCTAGACGCTCTTTGGCTTCTGTGTATTCTGGAACATTTTCTAGAATATAGTCAGAATCAATAAACGCATAGGTTTGCGCACTGACAAATCGCATGCCAAAAACCAAAACAAGTAAAAGGAGGTATTTCATGAGTTTCATTTGCGAGCTAAGAACGACGAAGTTACCAATTTATTGTCAATGCTACAATTCTCCTAAGTTCATGCCGATTGTGAACGTGAGTTTAGGGTAATACCCTTTTGCCTTGATGTCTAAATCAGAGCCCTTGCCGTGGCCAGATGACCAACTATCCAATTGATCAAACCCAAAGCCGTAGTCCAGACCTAACATACCAAACATAGGCAAGAACACCCTAATACCAATACCGGCAGCCCTCTTCACGTTAAATGGATTGAATTTATCAAAGCTTGGATAAGTATTACCAGCTTCTAAGAACGAAAGGGCATAAAAAGTTGCTTGTGGATTGAGAGAAATAGGATAGCGCAATTCTAGTGTGTATTTAGCTACTATTGGGTCTCCGCCAGGAGATGAAATGGTTTGGTCTTCATAGCCTCGTAAGGCAATGATTTCTCTACCCCCAATTTGATTGGCGCCCATTCCGGTAAGTCCGCTGCCCCCCATGATGAAGCGATCAAACGGAGAAATTCCCTTGGCTTTATTGTAGGCGCCCATGTAGCCGAAGCCAAAACGCGACATTAAGACGAGTTTTTTATCGGCGCTTAGTGGCGTAAACCATTCCCCAGTGAATTTGAGCTTGAAGTATTCCAAATACTTGTAGCGCTCTTGTTGGGTGATGCTTCCGTAATCTTTTCCGTTTTCAAAAAGAGAATATGGCGCTGTTGCCTTCGCTGAAAAAGTAAAATTGGAGCCGTTTTGAGGATAAATTGGCGCGCTCACAGAACTGCGCTGCAAGGTGTACTTTAAAGAGATGTCGTTGGCATAGCCGTTTTGAAACAACGGGAAAAAAGAATATTTCTGTACATCGTAATACATATAGGAGAGCTCATAATTAGCCACGAAGTAATCATCTGGCCATTTTTTGCGGCGGCCCATAGCCACACCGGCGCCTGAAATAGAAATCCCATTATAAGCCGCATTTGATCTCAATAAACCATTTGTAGAAATTGAAGAGTTGGTAATGTAGAAAGTCAAGGAGTTTGGCTTTTTACCGCCTAACCACGGCTCGGTAAACGAGAAATTATACCCTTGATAAAAGCGGCCCGTAGATTGCGCGCGAATAGTCAAGCGCTGGCCATCGCCACCGGGAAGCGGGCTCCAAGCATCTTTTTTGAAAAAATTCTTTGTAGAAAAGTTGTTAAATGACAATCCAAGCGTTCCAATTACCCGACCCGAAGTGTTGGGGCCGGCACCACCATAACCGCCTGAAAGCTCAATTTGATCGCTGGATTTTTCAACCACAACATACTCGATATCGACCGTTCCGTTTGCAGGATTGGGCTGCGGGTTCACTTGAAAACCTTGCTCGTCAAAAAAGCCAAGCTGCGCGAGTTCCCGTTGCGTACGCATGATGTCTGCCTTGTTGAATAAATCTCCTGGCTTGGTTCTTATTTCGCGCAAAATAACGTGGTCGTTGGTTTTGGTGTTGCCTCGGATAGTGACCACTCCAATATGCGCTTCTTTACCCTCAATAATGCGGATTTGATGATTTATTTTATTACCCGCAACACCTGTTTCGACTGGTTGTATTTGGAAAAACAAATAACCGCGATCCATGTATAAAGAAGAGATGTCTCGTCCGTCGCCATTGCCATACAAACGCTGATTAAACAAGTCTTTATTGTAGAGGTCGCCAGGCTTAATTCCTAATACTGTATCCAAGAAACTCGATCTGTATTTGGAATTGCCAATCCATTCAATATTGCCAAAATAATATTTCTCACCCTCACTGATTTCGATGCGGATCTTCATGTTCTTTTCGTCGAGCATGTAAACGGTGTCTTTGGTAATGGTAGCGTCGCGGAGGCCCTCGGTATTGAATTTAGCCATGAGCGCTTTTTTATCTGTGGCGTAGCTGCTCTCAGTGTATTTAGAGCGCTTAAAAATACGTTGTGGCCCTTTTTGTTTTGTGTCTTTCATGGCCATCCGAAGCTTCCAAATAGGCACAGACGTAACCCCCACAAATTCGATTTCTTTGATGCCTATTTTGATGCCTTTATCAATTTGAATAACAAAAATTTCAGAGTTGTTGATAAGGGTGTCTAGTTGTCTATTGATATTGACTTTTGCATAATAAAAGCCTTTGTCGCGGTAATAGCTTCTGATTTTGCTTTTCGTTTCAAAAACTAAGTTTTCGGTGATCGTTTTACCCGCATACAAACTGATTTCTTCTCGAAGTTTGTCTGCTTCGCGTTTGTTAATGCCTTCAAATCTAAATTTAGAAAGCTTGGGTCTTGGGCTGAGTTCAATTACCATGTAAACCACACCAGAAATCTCTTTTTCAGCATAAATAGCCACATCCGAAAAAAGTCCTTCTGCCCAAAGATTTTGAATGGCTTTATTGATTTGCTGACTTGGCAGTGTGATTTTTTGACCTGTGCGCAGGCCTGCAATTAGTTTAATGGCTTGATGGTCATAATTGTCGGCGCCGGTTATGCGAATAGGCCCTATTTCAAAGGTTTGTGGGTTGGCATAATCAAATGTGAGCGCACCAAGGCTACTTGGTGTTTGAGACCAAAATATACTTGTTGCGCCGAGAAATAATGCCAAAATAAATTTATTCATTTGGTTGAATTTGTTCTGAAACCATTCCAAATCGGCGCTCCCGCTTTTGATAATTTGCAATTGCATTTATAAATTCATTGCGTCTGAAATCTGGCCAATGTGTGTCTGTAAATAGCAATTCTGTATAAGACAATTGCCAAAGCAAAAAGTTACTAATGCGGCATTCACCGCTTGTTCTGATGAGTAATTCAGGGTCAGGTATATCTTTGGTGTTTAATAAACTAGAGAATTGAGATTCTGTGAGTTCAGGGGTTGAAATTGAACCGCTTTGCAACAATTCGTGTGCTTTGAGCGTGGCTTGTATGATTTCTTGACGTGCTGAATAGTTAAGCGCAAGTACAAGTGTAAGTTCGCGATTGTTTTTGGTGCGCTCTGTGGCTGCAAGCAAAGATTGATAACAATTCCCTGGAAGGCCTTGAATATCACCGATTGTTAACAAGCGAACGCCTTTCTGATGCATTTCATCGACTTCATTTGAAATAGCCTCTACCAACAAATTCATTAAGCCTTCCACCTCGTCACTAGGGCGCGCCCAGTTTTCTGTGGAAAATGCGTACATAGTGAGGTAGGCTATGCCTAATTCTCTTGCTGTTTTGATGATTTCTTTGACAGATTCTACGCCTGCCGCATGTCCAAACAAGCGTTGCTGTCCTTTGTTTTTGGCCCAACGTCCATTTCCATCCATGATAAATGCTACATGCTTTGGAATGTTTTGAAGATCTAATTGTGGAGTGGCGGTCATTTTGTTAAACGAAAATACGCAATCTTTTGCTGAAAACTTCATAAAAAAAGGGAGTGGTTGACCCAATCCCTTTTTGTTTTGTTGATTCGTGTTGATTACTCAGCCAAAACGATGAGTTTTTGATTGTTGAGTTCAGCAACTCCCCCTTTGATTTGAACGCTTACTGCTGTTCCTGAAACCTGTAGAAATTCAGTAGCCTCAACAGTATTGGTGGCTTCAAAACGCAACTCCCCTCTTCTTAGCGAAGAAATGATGGGTGCGTGATGATTAAATACTTGAAACGCGCCGTCGGTGCCGGGTAAACTAACACTGTTCACTTCGCCTTTGAATAGGCTTTTTTCGGGGGTGATAATTTCTAATAGCATAATTAAGCTTCGGCTAACATTTTTTCACCGGCTGCAACTACATCTTCAATACCACCTTTAAGGTTGAAAGCTGCTTCTGGATACTGATCATATTTACCATCTAAGATTTCGTTGAATGCTTTGATGGTATCTTGAATGTCAACCAAAACCCCTGGGATACCCGTAAATTGCTCTGCAACGTGGAATGGTTGAGACAAGAAGCGTTGAACGCGACGAGCTCGGTGAACGACAAGTTTGTCTTCTTCTGAAAGCTCGTCCATACCAAGAATGGCGATGATATCTTGAAGCTCTTTGTAACGCTGAAGAGTTATTTTCACGCGTTGCGCACAAGCGTAATGCTCTTCACCAACGATTTCTGAAGTAAGAATACGTGAGGTTGAATCAAGTGGGTCAACCGCTGGGTAAATACCAAGTTCAGCAATTTTACGCGACAATACAGTTGTAGCGTCGAGGTGAGCAAATGTGTTTGCTGGGGCCGGGTCAGTAAGGTCATCCGCAGGAACGTATACCGCCTGAACCGAAGTAATAGATCCGTTTTTAGTGGAAGTAATGCGCTCTTGCATAGCGCCCATTTCAGTTGCCAAGGTTGGCTGGTAACCTACCGCCGAAGGCATACGCCCAAGAAGTGCAGAAACCTCAGAACCTGCTTGCGTAAAGCGGAAGATATTATCTACGAAGAAGAGGATGTCTTTTCCTTGTCCTTCGCCGTCACCATCGCGGAAATATTCAGCAATGGTAAGGCCTGAAAGCGCAACACGCGCGCGGGCTCCAGGAGGCTCATTCATTTGACCGAATACGAAAGTCGCTTTCGATTCTTTCATTTCATTGAGGTCAACCTTGGAAAGATCCCAACCGCCTTCTTCCATGGAATGCATGAAGTCGTTGCCGTATTTGATAATGCCAGATTCTAACATCTCGCGAAGTAAGTCGTTACCTTCGCGGGTGCGTTCACCAACACCGGCAAATACAGAAAGCCCTCCGTGGCCTTTTGCAATATTGTTAATCAATTCTTGAATAAGTACTGTTTTTCCTACGCCCGCACCTCCGAAAAGACCAATTTTACCACCTTTTGCATAAGGTTCGATGAGGTCAATTACTTTGATGCCGGTAAATAGAATTTCCGCTGCTGTAGACAGCTGATCGAATTTGGGAGCCTCTCTGTGGATTGGCAAACCCTCGGCGTTGTCCATGGTGTTGATGCCGTCAATTGCTTCACCAACAACATTAAACAAGCGGCCTTTGATGCGCTCGCCGGTTGGAACTTTGATTGGAATGCCTGTTGCAACTACTTCCATGCCGCGAGTAAAGCCGTCAGTGGAATCCATTGATATCGCGCGAATTGCATTTTCACCGACGTGTGCTTGAACCTCCAAAACAACACGCGAACCGTCTGTTTTGTATACTTCCAATGCATCATAGATGTTGGGTAGCGCGGTGCCGCGCTCAAATCGGACGTCTACAACCGGACCGATTACTTGAGAGATTTTTCCTTTAATAGATGACATCACTTGCCTTTTAAATTCGGTTGCAAATATACGATTTTTTATTTGAAATGGCCCGCAGAATCAAAATATTTCGCTTGTGCTGACCTATTTGTTGCGAAGTAAAAAGCGCACAGGAAAATAAGTGAATATAAATCCTAAAACACTAGTTGCCAAAAATATGCTCAAGAAATCATTGAGTTTATAGATAATCGGGAAGGGCACATTGGCGCCGGGCACGATTAACCAGCTAAAAAATTGCTGCGACCAACAGAGAAGTAAGCCCAAGAATAGGCCCAACAAGACCCCGAGATAAACCAAAAGCTGACCCTCAAAAAAGAATACTAAAAACCGCGACTCTGCGCCCATTCCCATGGCTTTTAAAATCTGAAGGCTTTCTTGTTTTTCATGGATGAGCATGGTCAGTGTAGCAATTAAATTAAATGATGCTAAAACAAAAACGAAAAGTAAGATGATAAAAACAACTAAGCGCTCAGATTGACTGGTTTTGTATATCAACTCATTCTTTTGAAATTGCGTTTGTACTTTAAAATGTTTGCCAACCACATTTTGTATCTCTGACTGTACTTTAGAAAGGTTTGCATTAGTTGAGACATAAATGTTTACACTAGTTAATGCCCCTTTTTGGTTAAAAAGATCTGCAACCGCAGCAAAATTGCACAACAATACCGTTCCATTGAGTTCTTGGTTATAATTGAGCGCGCCCTCTACGAAAAACTGCTTTGTTTGAAAAGGATTACTGCCAAGTCGCATTCGTAATTTTTGTTTTGGGGCATAAATAAGCACGTCGTTTTGGTCTGAGCCTAGCCCTAATTTCAGTTTGGAAAAAAGATCAGCGCCTAAAAAAATCGAAGATGGCCGCAATAATTCGCTTGAGCCCACGCCATTAATCAAATGCTTAGCTACATTCGCCTTCCGAAAAAAAACAGGGTCCACTGCGTGTAGGGTTGCATTGACCCAGCGCTGTTTTTTACGCACAACCACCAATTCTTCACGTTCTTTACTCAAAAAAGTAAGCCCCTCAATTTTCGCTAGTTTTTTAAGGTCTAATTGACTTAAGAAGAATGTTTTGCGGCTTTGGTGTTGAATCGTAATTGGCGCATCAAATGAAGTATACAGCTTAGACACCATGTGTTCGATGCCGTTGAATGCCGAAAGAAGAATGACCATTGCGGCAACACATACGGCAATCCCCACTACAGAAATGCGAGAAATGATGCGGACAATTGATTGTTTTGACCGATTAAAAAGGTATCGTTTCGCTATGTAAAACGCGGATTTAATCGCTTACTTCTTAAGGAGTTCGTCTATTTTATGAGCGTAGTCAAGAGAATCGTCAATGTGAAAAACCAAATCGGGAATTTTACGCAAATTTTTCAGGCGTTTCCCAACTTCTAAGCGAATTTTACCGCGATTGGTTTGGATATTCTCCAAAACAACTTGTTTGTCGGGGCCGGCAAAGATGCTCAAATAGATTCGGGCTAAACTCAAATCAGAAGTGATGCGTACCACGGTAACCGAAACCATTGATCCCAGGCAAATGTCGCTTGCTTGTCTTTGGAAAAAAGTCGCTAGTTCAGCCTGAATAACAGCCTCTATTTTTTGTTGACGAATAAAACTCATGATGCAAAGGTAAGAATACTTGAGGTGCAAGCCCTCTTGTAAACAAAAATGTATCTTTGTGTCAATGTCTTACTACAAAGAAATATATCGGTACACTTTTAAATATAAAGGGCTCGCTTGGGCAACCATACTTTTTAATTTATTATTTGTCATATTCAATTTATTATCGCTTGTCCTTTTTGTGCCTATTTTACAACTAATATTCAAGCGTCCAGAAGATTTACCTGTTCTTCAAAGGCCCCATTGGCCTGGCGGTTTTTCCGAGATGATTGATTTTTTGCAAGACTCTTATAACTATCAAATGTCCGTTTTGGTCAAGTCGGATCCAAAAGCAGCGCTTTTATTTGTCTGTGTGAGTGTCTTTCTTGCCTTCTTGTTGAAAAATGTTTTTCGCTACGGCGCGGTTTGGACGCAATCTCAATTGCGCATGACTGTAGTTCGAGATATTCGTTCATCGCTATTTGAAAAATCTTTACGGCTCCCTTTGGCTTACCACAGTAATGAAAAAAAGGGCGACCTCATGGCTAGGATGAATAGTGATGTTAACGAAATAGAAGTTGCCGTAGTGAGTCTTTTAGAATTGGTTTTCAGGGAGCCGCTTGCTATCCTTATCAACCTGGTTACATTAATTTATATGAGCCCTCAGCTTACATTGACGGCTTTACTTTTGCTCCCTATATCTGCATTTGTGATTTCCAGGATTGGCAAAAGTCTGAAGCGCACGGCAAAGAAAACCCAAGAACAACTCGGGTTTTTGTATGCATCGATGGACGAAAACCTAGGGGGTGTTCGGGTCATTAAAGCCTTCAATGCGATACCATTTATTGCTGCACAATTTAGGGAACAAAATAGCCAACATCAAAAGTTGGCCACGCGCGTTTTTCGCAAACGCGATTTATCTCCACTTGTCAACGAAACACTAGGCGCCACTGTGCTTTTAGCGTTGGTGTTTTTTGGTGGGCGGCTGATACTTAGTGGCGAAGGAATTGGTCTAACCGGCGAGGTCTTCCTGACCTACATTATTGTATTTTCTCAATTTCTTCGGCCCATTCAAAGCGTGTCAAATAATATGGCCAACATGACCAAAGCACAGGCCTCACAGGACCGTATCAATAGTTTACTCAATGCGCCAGATCCAATTGTCGACACACCCCAAAGTGAAGATGTTAAAGGGTTTCATCATGCTATTTCATTTCAAAATGTAACATTTACCTATGATGAACAGCCTGTGGTGACTCAATTAAATTGGGAAGTTAAAAAAGGAAGTTTAGTTGCTATTGTTGGTGAGTCGGGTAGTGGTAAATCCACATTAATGGATTTACTACTTAGATATTATGATGTAAACTCTGGCGCAATTTCAATCGACGGTAAAGACATCCGGGCTTTCAAAGTGTCGGCGCTGCGCAATTTAATCGGCGTGGTCAGTCAAGAATCTTTTTTATTCAATTTAACTGTTGCTGAAAACATCGCGTTCGGACAGAGCTCCGTTGATATTGAAAAGGTCATTGCCGCGGCAAAAGTGGCCAATGCGCACGACTTCATTTTAGAATTAGAACAGGGTTACGACACTGTATTAGGAGAGCGTGGAAACAAATTGTCTGGGGGTCAAAAGCAGCGCATTGCAATTGCTAGGGCTATCTATAAAGACCCAGCTATTCTAATTTTGGACGAAGCGACGTCCGCCCTTGACACTGCTTCTGAACACCTTGTACAACAAGCGCTTGAGAAACTGATGCAAAACAGAACTTCTTTTGTGATCGCACACCGCCTTTCTACGGTGCGCAATGCTGACGAAATTATTGTATTATCCAAAGGTGCAATTGTTGAACGCGGCCAACACGAAGAATTACTAGCTAAAAACAGCCATTACAAACAGCTTTGTTCGCTTCAAGGCTTATCATAAATGAATTAAATGCTCTTTTCGACATTTACTACTTTTATTCCTTAACTTTGTTCCCTAATAATTTCTAAATGGCCTATTCACCCGTACAGTTCTCTAAAGAACATAATTCCGAATTCTATAAAACACTCAAGTCCAGAGTAAACGCATATTTCAAAGACAACAACATCTCAAAAAATGCAAATGCCGCAATGGTGTTTAAAACCTTTGCGTTGTTGGCGCTTTTTATGACGCCTTATGGCTTTCTGTTTTGGCAAAATCTTCCAACACTTGCTTATTATGGTTTGTGGTTTGTTATGGGTTTTGGCATGGCCGGCGTTGGTTTATCTGTAATGCACGATGCCAACCACGGCGCCTATTCTCGAAAAGAATGGGTAAATACGTTGGTTAGTAACGTCATGATTTTATTGGGTGGAAGTGCGCGCAACTGGCGTATTCAACACAACGTACTGCACCACACCTATACGAATGTCATTGACCACGATGAAGACATCGACTCGCCTGTATTTATGTTGCGTTTTTCCCCGCACTCTAAATACCACGCTATTCATAAATTTCAATACCTCTATGCTTGGTTTTTCTACGGAACCATGACCCTTTTTTGGTACTTATCGAAAGATTTCCAACAGGCTTTTCGATATCATAAAAAGGGATTAGTTGAAGCACAAGGGGTCACTATTAGCCAACACATGTTCAGGATTATTTTATTCAAAATCATTTATACGGGTATTTTCTTGTTTTTGCCTATGTATTTTGGTGGCGCGGCTTGGTTAACCAACGTGCTTGGCTTTTTAATGATGCAATTTATTTGCGGTCTCATTCTAGCTATAATTTTTCAACCTGCTCACGTTGTACCCACATCAACCTATCCACTGCCAAACGACTCCGGTGTTGTCGAAGCAGATTGGGCGGTTAGTCAACTTTTCAACACCGCTAATTTTGCACCAAAAGCCAAATTGTTTTCATGGTATGTCGGTGGGTTAAATTATCAGGTAGAACACCATTTATTTCCTTCTATTTGTCATATTCACTACAATAAAATTTCCAAAATTGTAGAGCAAACAGCCAAGGAATACCAATTGCCTTACTACTCTTATCCAACTTTTATACAGGCGCTTTCAGAGCACACCAAAATGCTCAAAAACTTAGGCAAACCCAATCCGGTCATCGCCTAACAGATGAACATTGAAGAGGTTTATCTCTTTTGTAGTCAGAAAACCGGTGTCTCTGAACACTTTCCGTTTGACCACAAAACTTTAGTTTTCAAGGTTTTTAGCAAAATGTTTGCGCTAATTGACGTCGAACAACCCGATGCTATTAATTTAAAATGTGATCCTGAAAGAGCATTGCTTTTACGCGAAACACATCATGGTGTTCGCCCTGGTTTTCATATGAATCACAAACACTGGAATACCGTACTACTCTCTAGTGACGTAGATAACCATCTGCTCAAGGAACTAATTGACCACTCCTATCTTTTGGTCTATAATGGGCTTCCTAAGAAAATACAAAATGAAAATCCGCTTAGATAAATATTTGTGGGCCGTGCGCTTATCTAAAACGCGTTCACAGGCCGCCGAGTTGATTAATAAGGGTAGGGTGCTCATCAATGACGCGCTTATTAAACCATCGCGCGAAACCAAAGTTGGTGATATCATTACTGTTCTAAAACACGGTGCGCAATTTAAATACCAGATTCTTGCGGGCTTAGAAAAACGTGTAGGGGCCCCATTGGTCAAAGACTATCTTTTAGATATTACTGAACCCGAGGAAATAGAGAAGTTTAAGGCCTACCAACTCGCGCAACAAAACTATCGACAAACAGACGGGAAGCCCACCAAAAAAGACCGCCGAGAACTCGATCGTTTCATGGACGATTGGTCGGATAATTAAGCATTTTCGTCGGCTAATATTTTATCCGCTAAAACACTGCTTAGTTTTACGTAACTTTCTGATGTCCAGCCACCTACGTGTGGAGAGAAGCAAATATTGTCGCGCTGAATTAATGACTGAAATGCCGTAGGTAGTTCTTGGTCAAAAAAGGACTCAAAGCTCTTTTGTTCATACTCCAACACATCCAAACCAGCCCCTTTAATTTGTCCGTTGTCTAAGCCTTTTACCAAAGCAGCCGTGTTCACAATTTTACCCCTCGATAAATTCAAAAGATAAAACGGTTTTTGCATTTGACTCAAGAAGTCTTCGTTAAAAAAATATTTGGTCTCTTTGTTTTGTGGTATGTGGAAACTGATGACATCGGCTTGTTGATGAATCGCCTCAAGCGTACATTCTTGTACGAAATGATCTCCGAAACCTGTTTTATATTTGTCATGCGCCAGAACCTTTACATCAAACCCCCTTAATTTTTTAGCAAATGCGGCGCCATTGTTACCGTAACCGATAATGCCTAATGTTTTGCCGTCTAGTTCTTCTCCGCGATTCTGCTCTCGATTCCAAATACCAGACCTCACTTCTTTATCTGCTTTGTTGAGTTTGTTTAGAAGATTGAGTAGCATTCCTAGCGCGTGCTCTGCAACGGCGTTTCTGTTTCCCTCCGGTGAATTGTAAAGTAAAATTTGTCTTTTTTGACAGGCTTGTTGATCAATATTCTCCAAACCAGAACCAGAACGGGCAATAAATTTTAACTGAGCACAATTGGCTAAAAAAGATTCATCTATGGTAAACCTTGACCGTATTACAAGTCCGTATGCACGCGGAAGAAATTTTCTGAGCTCCTCTATGGTTGTTTTGAAATGACGTTGACAAACAAACCCGGCCTGTGTTAATCTTTCTTCTAAAATAGGATGAACACTATCCACAAAAATTACCAAACGCTCTTGCATGTGCTAAAAATAGTTAAAAATCGGTCTATTCTAAGCGTATTTCGAGGTATTTAACAGGTGTTTTCCTTTGAGTGGTGAAAAAAGCAGCTTAAATCGGCTTAAAATCGAATTCTAGCGTCCCAAATGCACCAAAAGCACGGAGATATCACTAGGAGAAACGCCAGAGACGCGAGCCGCCTGACCAATAGTGGCTGGTTTGATTTTAGATAATTTTTCTTTGGCTTCAATACTTAAGCTCTTGATTTGAGAATAATCTAAGTCTTCTGCCAAGGAAAGCGCTTCAAGTCTTTGCAATTTCTGTACTTGTTCTTGTTCGCGTTCTATGTAGCCCTCGTATTTCAAAAGTATTTCTGCCTGCTCAACAGCAAGCGGATCTTCTTTGGCAATTTGCGTAACTGACGCAGTAATGTGTGCATTCATTTCTTGAAGGTCTTCAAGAGAAATATGAGGCCGGGTTAATAAAGAACTAGCTTTCACCTGTTGGTTAATTGGTGCAGATTCTTTTCTTAGAAGCAATGGATTTGCGTCATTTGGGCCGATTCCTGTTTGACGTAATATTGATTTTAAAGAGGTGGTCAGCGCTTGCTTTTTCTGTACTTTGTTTAACGCTTCTTGATCGGCTAAACCAATTTCATAACCAAGCGGTGTAAGCCGCTCATCTGCATTGTCCTGACGCAAAAGAATTCTAAATTCTGCTCGGCTTGTAAACATGCGATATGGCTCGTTAGTGCCTTTGGTAATCAAATCATCAATCAACACACCAATATAAGCTTCGCTTCTTGATAATATAAAAGGGTCCTTTTCGTTGGTTTTGTGGTGCGCATTGATACCAGCGATTAATCCCTGACAAGCCGCCTCTTCATAACCTGTTGTACCATTAATTTGTCCGGCAAAAAACAGGTTGTCTATTAATTTTGTTTCTAGTGAATGTTTGAGTTGGGTTGGTGGAAAATAATCATATTCAATAGCGTATCCAGGTCTGAACATTTTTACATTTTCAAAACCTGGTATTGTTTTCATTGCTTCATACTGTACTTCTTCAGGTAATGAAGTGCTGAAGCCATTCACGTAGATTTCAACAGTGTTCCAGCCCTCTGGCTCAACAAAAATTTGGTGGCGGTCTCTATCGGCAAAACGAGAAATTTTATCTTCTATACTTGGACAATATCTGGGACCGCTGCTTTTAATTGCGCCATTAAACATTGGTGAGCGATCAAAACCTGTTCGCAACATCTCGTGCGTTCTATCATTGGTGTAAGTGATGTGGCAGGGTAATTGTTTGTGTAGTGCGCGTGTTTTTGAGTAGCTAAACTTAGATGGGGTTTCATCGCCTTCTTGCACTTCCATTTTGGTATAATCCAAGCTGCGTCCGTCAACTCTTGGTGGGGTGCCTGTTTTCATTCGGCCAGCATCAAAGCCCAAACGAACCAATGATTCTGTTAATCCTATAGCGGCTTTTTCACCTGCGCGTCCGCCGCCAAATTGTTTTTCTCCTAGATGGATAAGCCCATTTAAAAACGTGCCGTTTGTTAGCACTACCACCTCCGCATATACTTTAGTGCCCATCGCCAGTTCTACGCCCACAGCTTTGTTTTGCTGGACAATAATACCAACACACATGTCTTGCCAGAAGTCCACATTGGGGTTTTGCTCTAATAAATAGCGCCATTCCAAGGAAAACAAAACCCTGTCGTTTTGTGTTCTTGGCGACCACATCGCTGGGCCTTTTGATCTGTTCAGCATTCTAAATTGTATGGCGCTTTTATCGCTAACAATTCCAGAGCCGCCGCCAAGCGCATCGATCTCACGCACGATTTGACCTTTTGCAACGCCGCCCATGGCTGGATTGCAGCTCATTTGCGCAATGGTGTTCATATTCATTGTGACCAACAAAACCTTGCTACCCATGCGTGCAGCAGCGTTTGCTGCCTCACACCCTGCGTGGCCTGCGCCTACAACAATTACATCATATTTAGGTAACATTAGAAAATGTGTTTCACGTGAAACAATGTTTTTTAAGATTGGTTTGTTTCACGTGAAACAAACATTTTTAAATATTGATCTTCTTTTTGACGCATTGTTTTCTCATCGGTCTTGGTTTTATCCTTATAACCACACAAATGCAGCACGCCATGAAAGCAAACACGAAAAAATTCCAATTCAAAAGCACAACCTAATTGTTGGGCATTGTCTCTAACCCTCTCCAGAGAAATCATAACGTCGCCAGAAACAAAAGGGCTGACACCGTAATCAAATGTAATTACATCTGTATAATAATCATGTTGCAAAAACTGTTTGTTTACCTCAAGCAAATGATCGTCGTCTGTAAAGACAAAACTAAGGTCTCCTATTTTTTTTGATTCCAAAAAACAAATATCTCTAGCGAATCTCTTTAAATCGTTTTTCTTTAGGAATGGCGGTAGATTTACACCAAGATTGACAACGGTGGTCATTTATGAAAATAAAGATTTACTGTGTTTCCGGAATGAATGAATTCAACCTCATCTGCTAAGTTCTTCATTAAGAAGACGCCCCTACCACTATCTTTCAATAGATTTTCTGGGGCGGTTGGATCAGGTAAATCTTGAAAAGCGAAACCATGACCCTCATCCTTGACTTGAATACAAAAATGAGTAGAATCAGTAGCTACCTGAAGATATACTTTTGCCGCCACGTTTTCTTTGTTGCCGTGTTGAATGGCGTTATTAACCGCTTCCGAGACAGCAATTAACACATTTCCGAAAGCGTCGGCTTGTACGCCGAACTCTTCACAAACAGAGTCAACCAAGCCCTCAACATCTACAAGTGACTGATAATCAGATGATAAAGTCACTTCTTTCACTACCGTAAAACCTTCTTTCATACCAAATAAATCGGGAATTTATTGATTAAGATAAGTATCAGAACGCTGCTTATAATAAATTTGTAAGGCTGGATCTAATGATTTTAGCTGTTCAATTTCATTCCATTTTGCCTTTTTGTACGCCTCAAATCTAATTTGGTTACCTTTTTCGGTGTCTTTTGCTGAATTAGATTCGCGCTTTTCCTCATAACCCCTCTGCATAAGCGCCTTTTCGCTTTCAAGTAGTCGTGTTAATATTTCTTTTTGACGTTGGATTGTTTGTGGGTTTACCCGTTTAAGCAAAAGATCTTTTTCTTGCTCTTCCAATTCTTTTAAAAGTGGATTGAGTTGATTACCCAAGCCCTTTCCTTCTTTATTTAATTCTTGTTTAAGCTGCTCCAAACGCTGACGAATCGCCGTCTGTTCAGCCGCCATTCTTGCTAATTCTTTAGAGCTTAATCCTGGCAGCCCTTGCCCGGGTTGACCTTGCTGCCCAGGCGCAGAGCCTGGTTTGTCTCCCGGCTTGTTGCCTCCAGGATTGGACCCTTTTTGCATTTGTTCCAGTTGTTTTTTAAGCATTTCTTTCATGTCTCCGGAAGACATAGACTGTCCTGATTTTGGCCTACCTTTTCCTGGATTTTCACAACTTCCATTGCCTGACATCTGAGAATTCATTTGCTGCTGCATAGATTGCAACGCTTCGTTTAGTAATAACGCCAGATTGTTATAAGAAGTCATTACTTTTTGTTGGTGCTTCTCTATTTCTTTCTTTTGATGGTCATCAATTGCTTCAATAGCTAATTTTTGTTGTGTTTCAATGGTTAAAAGTTCAGCATCAATAAAAGTTGCTATTTTCGGTTGGCGTTTGGCTAAAGCAAGTAGACTATCTCGAATGATCTTGGTGTCATCATTAATGCGTTGTTGGCGCCGGCCAAGCTTTCTATATAGCGGGTCTTTGGTGCTAATCTTAGTAAATTGTAATTGCGTTTTTTCTTGATCCAAACTAAGTGTAATGAGGCCTTCAAGTATAGCTCTTAAGCTTTCCATATCCTCTTCTTGTTGCTGTTTATTCGATTGATTTTGCTTGGCATTCATTTGCGCTGCCATTGATTTCATTCCGTCGGCAGCAGATTTCTGTTTTTCACCGGCTTTTTTATTCTTACCATCAGAAATTTCTTGTTGGGCTCCTTTCAAGTCATCAGAAACTTGTTGTTCAATCGCATCTAAACCTTCTAAATCCAAAGGTTTCATCAAGTCTTTATTTAACTCCTGAATTTCGTTGAGCTCTTTTTTAAGTTCTTCAAATTTTTCGTTTAATTCCGTTTGTTTTTTAAGTAGTTCTTCTTTGGATAAAGTCTGATTCTCTTCTTTTAAGTCTTCTTGTTCTTTAGCTAATGAATTGAGTTCCTTTTCTAGGTCATCTATACGTTCATTCACCTGCATTTTTTTTAGTAATTCTAGACTTCTATCTAGTTGTTTGTTCATGTCTTCAGCGGATTGCTCCAATTGGTTCATTTTATCTTTCGCTTGTTCTTTGTTTTGTTCCTTCAATAACTCTTCTAATTGTTCTAATAATGCTTTGAGTTCATCATCCATAACTTCTTTGAGCAACTCTTCTAACAATGCTTGCTTATCGAGTAATTCTTGATCTATTGGAGAAAGTTCATTTTTTTGTTCTGTACTTTGTTTGATTTCTTCTAAGCTCTCTTGAATTTGTTGTTGTAATTGTTGTTGTTGTTCCTGGAGTTGTTCAACCTTATTGAGTTTATTCCAATTTGTAGATTTTGACTGAGTACTTTCCTTTTTAAGTTGTTGAACATCTTTATTGAACTGCTGCATTTTTTTAAATACATCTTCAAGTTCTTTAATTTGCTCTGTTTGTTCTTCTTTACGTTGCTCATTTAGTTCTTCTAAACTTGGTAATTCATAAGTACTTGTTTGGCTCTTTGTTGCCTTGTGACCGTTGACACCATCATTATCGTAAACAACAAAATAATAAGTAATGATATCGTTGAGCTGTAGTTTTTCTCTACTAAAATCAACAGCAAAGTCAAACTTTTTCATGGTTCCTGAAACGGTTTCTACATCTATTTTTTGTGTTTTATTTTGGCCATTTTGTTGTTCGATGTTATAAACAAATTTTAATTGGCTCAAACCATAATCATCAGAAACTTGCCCTTGAAAATATTTTCGACCCGCATAAATTGAATCTTGTTCTTCCTGAATTTGAATAAGAGGATGTGCATCTTTAATAACCATAATATTGGTAATTAAAGTATCCTTTTTGTTTGTCTGGCTGTTAGTTAAGATAAACTTCTGTTTACCTCCTAATTTGTATTCTTGTTTATATTCATCAAAGCTCGGATTTAAAAAGCGTATTTGTTCTTGCCAAATAACAGCTAATTTTTTAGTGTTTTTTGTCGCTACTTCCCATTTAACTACTGTACCTTCTGGAATATTAAGGTCATTCGTATTAGAAATTACACAGTCTGTTTTATTGAGGTATTTTGGGAAATAACAATGTGCTTTTAACGTTCCTAGAATTGCCTTTCCATTGATGTAAATCCATTTTTTGGGACTATTCATTTCATTAGTAGTTAGAAAGAAAGAAGTAGTTTTTTGAAGTGGAGTTAATTGGAATGTAAAAAGATTCCTCTTCTTTTGCCTCATTAAGAATTTACCTTGGTCTAGAACAATATAAAGTTGCTTAGGAACTGCGTTAAAACCAGGTGTAGGTTGAACCAATACTTTAATTTGAGGTGTTGCTCCTTCCTCTAGTTGCTCAGGAAAATCAATAAATTTAAAAATATAAGGATCTGGTGTTTTGAATTCTTGACTGTACTTCAGTACTCGGGTTGATCCTAAGGTGAAAATTTCAGGTAACCAAATTCCTACACTAATCAGCCCTATTAATAAGGGGATAAAGTACTTCAAATATTGTCTTTGACTCTTGAACTGAATAGCATCAGAAAAAGAAATTACACTTAATTGGCTAGCTTTTTGTTGAATACTAGCGGCAATTAATTCAATAGACCCTTCTTTTTGATTGAGTGTGTTCTGTAATTGTAATGTATTGGTAAGTTTATCGGCAACATCTGGGAAAAAGGAACCAATAATTTGTGCGGCTTGTAAGTGTGAAATGCGTTTACCAAATGACCACAGTCTACTCAGTGGTATTCCAATGTAATGAATAAAAAGTGAACTTTGTAAGACTATAAAACCAAAGAATAAGATTGCCCTAACCCAAACAGGAAAGAGCCAAATAAATGCCAGTGTTGATGTAATTAAAAAAGCAAGTAAAAAAAATAAGGTAAACAGTAAAACACCTTTTAAAATCTGATTGAGATAGTACTTTCTAATAAAAGCATCTATCTGATCTATCAATTTGTAATAAGTATTTTGCATCTTATAAAACTACCATTTCATTTTCTAGTTACAAAATTAACGCCTAAACCCCGACGACTTAATATATAGTATATCTATTTTTAAAAAATTTAAAAAAAAATTACTACTACTATTAAGGTTGTGAATTTGTGTATAATTATTTTACCTCTTTTTAGTAGGATTGAAACATATGGTTTTATCAACAGTCAATGCACTAAAATTAATTTATAATAAAATGAAAATCAAACACTTAAATATATATTAACATTTCTTCTATTTGATAACATGTTAAAAAAAATAAGCTGATTAAAACTTAGAAATTGTGTCAAAAGCGTTGAAAATTTCTGAATAAAGATTGTTTAAAAACACACGTTTATTGGATAATATTTTGGTTTATATAAATATCTCGGATAAACAAAAAAGGTTTTTAGTTCTTATACACATGATTTAAACCAAAATAAGCACCGCCCTGTGTAAAAGCCCCACACATTTATTGAGTTGTAGCGCCGATTATTTTACCTTTGTTTATAAGTTTCATTGTAATAACTATTAAAAACTTCATACAAATGCTCATTCCTATAGGTGCAGATCACGCGGGCTTTAAGACCAAACAAATTTTAATTGATTACCTCCTTTCTTTAGGTCATGAAGTTAAAGATTATGGCTGTTATTCAGAGGACAGTATTGACTACCCAGATTATGCGCACCCGGTTGCTCAGCACGTTATTAAGCACCCCGGTACTTTAGGAATTTTATTGTGTGGCTCAGGTAATGGAATCAGCATGACTGCCAACAAACACCAAGAAATTCGCTGTGCACTTTGTTGGACAACAGAAATAGCACAATTAGCCAGACAACACAATGATGCAAATATTATATCCTTGCCGGCTCGATTTATTACCAGTGAAGCCGCCAAAGAAATGGTTAAAGTTTTCTTAGAAACACCATTTGAAGGTGGTCGCCATGCAAATCGGGTTGTAAAGATTCCTTGTTAATTGTTTTTAATAAGGATTTCTACCCGCCTATTCGCTTCTTTTTGATTTTCATCTTGTGGTTTGGCATAAATAGGTTTGCTAGAGCCAAAGCCAACGGCAAATAAACGCTCGGGGTTAATGCTGTTTGCAACAAGGTATTTTTTGACCATCAAAGCCCGTTGTTTAGATAATTTTTGTGCTTTTTTAGTGCTATTTTCATCTAAATTGACATGCCCGTGAATTTCTATAGAAATCCCGGGGTTGAGAATAAGTAAGTCACGCAAACGATTTAACTGTGGATAAGACTCTTCCATTATTTCCGGAAGACCCGCAGCAAAATAGACCTGTTCCAATTTACTTAATTTTCCCAACTCAAACTTTTGTAAATAAAGTGTATCAACACGCGCTTCACTTAAAGGAATTGGGCGGTTGTTGAATTCAACAGGGAAATAACCAGGCGCATCAATTTTGATAATTCCTTTTTTAACGTTTTGTTTGAGCGTTAATTTAAGTGTTGATGCATAATAGGAGCCGGTGATTTCTGTAGAACCCTGTAAAAAGATTTTCCCCGCTATAGGGGCTTTGGTCACGCCGTCTTTTACCACCAAAGTATAAGAAGGTAGCGCGTCGTCGTACGATAAATCTAAAACAAGCGCTTGTTCATTTGGATCACTAGACTCAAATGAACATTTAAAAAGCACGACATCTTTCATTTGGGAAGCCGTGCTTAAACACAAAGCAAGCTGTTGGTTTTTTTTAAGCGCGATGTTCAGGGTTTCTTTGCCGCGTAATTCGAAGGATGTTTCTTCCAATGCATCTCCTTTGGAAGAACACAAATCCAAAACGGTTTTTCTTATCAAGCCCTTAGATAAGTTCAAAGAAGAGCCTATTTGAGTTATATCAACCTGGATAGTGCCGCTTTGAGGAGCAACAAACACAACCCAAATTTGGTTATTCGTTTTTAAACCTAGAAATGAAAGAGAGAAAGCACCATCTACAGGCGCGTTAACCGCGCCATAACAATTATTATATGAAAGTTGCTGGGCAGAAACAACTTGAAAACATATAAGAAAACCACATAAAATCTTCACAAAAGCCTTATACGACTCAATCTACTTTAAGTTTCAGAATACCAGTAAGCCGCAGGTCTATTACAAGGTAATCGCTGGTAAGCAATAACTGTTGAACTAAAAGTTCTTCAATTGTTCCACTTAACCAAACGTCTTTAATTACTTCAATATTAATCTGTTTTTCAATAGCCTTTTTTGTTTCCATTAACATAGGGCTCAGGTCAATGTCGATGTTTTGTTGGAGTTTATCCTTGATTTTATCATCGAGTATCCATTTGGCCGAGTGAAGTAATACGCTTTTTGTTTTGAATTCGAAATCAACATCTTTTACTTTTAGGTGTTGATTGCTGTCTATAAAAGGCGACACAACTAAATATAAGTCACCCGTTTTAGTTCCAGAAAAAGCAACCTGTAAGACAAGGCGATCGCCCTGAGGGCCAAGTAATTGCACCTTGTCAATATTGATTTGTTTGTTGGCGCTGATTTGGATTTGTTGGGTATCGAAGTCGCGCAACAAAAATTGGTTAATAGAATCATATGATGCAATTGTTCTTAGATAAAGCGTGCTATTTGTTGGTGCCGCGATACGCGTCGTGTTTTGTGGCAGCGGGTTTTTAGGCTCGTTTAAAAGATCAGTTGAGAAAAGAGGCAGCGCACTTAATTGGGTGGTAAAAACGGCTTTTTGACCATCATTTTTTAAACTCAAATCAGAAATCCCGATGGATGATGGGCGTAAATAAAAGTAACCATATGGCGCAACCAGGATAGAATCTTGTAAACTAGACCACACTTCTTTCATCGTAGAACGCAATGGTGCAGAAGCAATTTGTTTGTCAATCTCTTTTTCTAAATCTACTAATGCAGCCCTTACTTCTTTTTCAATTGTTGGGGTAGCATTGTATTGAAAAACAGTGATTTTACACGGATCTATAAGCCTGAGCTCTTTGAGTTTGGTTTGTGATTTGAGCGCAAAATTTTCGGTGATAACGATATTGCTCGCATAAGAAATTTGAACCCTTCTTTTGGGCTCACCGACACCGCAGGATGCAGATACGCGAGGAATCAAGCACATTTCTTCACCAAATACATCTTGACATTTTGGACAATATGAAAGTTGCAGACCAAACCTCCCCTTGATATCACATAACACCTGTTTGTCTTTTAATTCAAAAGACAACGGCTCGCGCTCAAAGTGATACTTATATTGTATGCCCTCACAAGGGGCTTCGCCACCGCTGAATTTCTTATCTAAGCTTTGGTCCGCCTCTTTTAAATAAGGCTTAAGAGCGAGCTCTGTTTGTATCGAAAGAAAAGAAGGTTGTGTCGCGCTGATTTCATTAACATATTTGAACTCGGGCGCCGGGGGGTCGATTTCAATGGTTTTACACGCAAATAAAACCAGCGTTAAAATCAATAAAACCAGCTGCTTCATTGAACTTTAATTAAGCGTACTCTTTGAAGAAAATCTACTCGCATGGTTTCCACAACACTTTCTGCTTCTTCAATTTTTGGGCTCGTATAGGTTGGTTTTTTCTGCCCACCCGTTATGGTAAAAATCAAATCGTCATTTTCCTTGCAAAGTAAAGAGTTGAAAAACATGCCGCTCAATTCAAAATGATCAAAAAAACAATCTCCCATAAAACTCATCTCGATGAGCAGGCTGTCGCCTTCGTCCATCCAAAAGGTTTTCGCCTCTTCTTTGTAAACGATTTTGTATGCTTTGGTGCTTACAACACTATTGTTTTTAAGATCAATGTAGGACATGTTGTAGGACCAATAATTCTCCCGATCTAAAATTTGTAGGTCAAATTTCACCCCAACGGTTTGTTGTAGCCCTTTGCGGTTGTATATTTCCATGGCTCCTTCATAGGAGCCCAACCATTCATTTGGGATTCTTTGTCCAAAAGCGAAAGAGCTTAAAAAGAAAATAAAAACTAGTCGCATAAAAAAAGGGGCCAAAGCCCCTCTAAATTAGTTCATTTTTGCTTTCAATCCCCGATCGAGCGCATCGAGAAATTCTTCTGTATAAACGTAGTGTTCACCGTGATTGACTTTATTACCATGAATACATACTGCTAAATCTTTGGTCATGACACCAGTTTCTACTGTTTCGATACAAACCCTTTCTAAGGTTTCGCAGAAATTGATAAGTTCTTGGTTTTGATCAAGTTTTCCTCGGAAAGCTAAACCGCGTGTCCAAGCAAAAATTGAGGCAATAGGGTTGGTAGAGGTCTTTTTGCCAGCCTGGTGGTCGCGGTAATGACGGGTCACGGTTCCATGAGCGGCCTCTGACTCCATGATTTGGCCATCTGGCGTAATAAGCACCGAAGTCATTAGACCTAAAGAACCAAAACCCTGAGCAACGGTGTCTGACTGGACATCGCCGTCGTAATTTTTACAAGCCCATACAAAATTGCCATTCCATTTTAATGCTGAGGCCACCATGTCATCGATGAGGCGGTGTTCATACCCAATGCCCGCTGCGTCAAATTGACTTTTGAATTCAGCTTGATAGATTTCTTCAAATATATCTTTGAAGCGACCGTCGTATTTTTTAAGAATGGTGTTTTTGGTTGAAAGGTACAGCGGCCATTTTTTAGTTAGCGCCATATTAAAACAACTTCTTGCAAAACCAGCAATTGAGTCGTCGGTGTTGTACATGGCCATGCCAACACCATCGCCCTTGAAGTTGTATACCTCAAAAGTTTGGTTTTCACCACCGTCTTCTGGTGTGAAAGTCATGGTGAGCCTGCCTTTTCCTTTGAACACGGCATCTGTTGCGCGGTATTGATCACCAAAAGCATGACGACCAACGATGATAGGTGCGGTCCAGTTAGTGACCAAACGCGGCACATTTTGCATCACGATAGGTTCGCGAAACACCGTGCCGTCTAGGATGTTGCGGATGGTTCCATTGGGCGACTTCCACATTGATTTCAAGTTAAATTCTTGAACGCGCGCTTCGTCAGGGGTAATGGTGGCACATTTGATACCAACTTTGTATTTTTTAATAGCTTCTGCCGCGTCAATCGTAATTTGATCATTGGTTTTGTCTCGTTTTTCAATACCTAAATCGTAGTATTTGATATCTAAGTCTAGGTAAGGAAGAATCAGTTTATCTTTGATGAATTTCCAAATAATGCGGGTCATTTCATCTCCGTCGAGCTCGACAACAGGGTTGGCTACTTTAATTTTTGACATGTAAAATTTTTATGTGCAAAATTAAACAATATTATGACTTCTATTGGTTCAAATTTGCTTAGATGGATAGATGGCTAGTCGAGCGAACCAATCATTTTTGATGGATCAACGAGTTGATCATATTCTTCAGAACTAACATGGCCAAGGCCCACAGCTGCTTCTTTTAAAGTGGTGCCATTTTTATGGGCATATTTAGCAATTTCAGCAGCTTTATAGTATCCAATTTTTGTGTTGAGTGCTGTCACAAGCATTAAAGAGTTGTCTAGATGTTGTTTTACGATAGGTAGGTTGGCCTCAATACCAATAGCACAATTGTCTGTAAAGGAAACACAAGCATCGCCAATTAGGCGTGCCGATTGTAGAACATTGGCAGCAATTACAGGCTTAAACACATTGAGTTCAAAGTGACCGTTTGAACCCGCAATGCTCACAGTTACGTCGTTACCCATGACTTGGGCGCAAACCATAGTAAGCGCTTCTGGCTGTGTAGGGTTGACTTTGCCAGGCATAATTGAAGAGCCCGGTTCGTTGTCTGGAATGATGATTTCACCAATTCCACAACGCGGCCCTGAAGAAAGCATACGGATGTCGTTTGCTATTTTCATCAGCGCAACAGCGCTGCGTTTGAGTGCCCCAGAAAGTTCTACCATAGCGTCGTGTGCGGCCAACGCCTCAAATTTATTAGCGGCGGTGATGAATGGAAGGCCTGTGAATTCAGCTATTTTTTTAGCCACCAATACATCATATCCTTTAGGTGTATTGAGTCCCGTACCAACTGCGGTTCCACCGAGTGCAAGTTCAGAAACAGCAACTAACGCATTTTGAATGGCGCGTATGGAGTAATCGATCTGAGCGACATAACCGCTAAATTCTTGACCTAAGGTCAAGGGCGTGGCATCCATAAAGTGGGTGCGCCCCGTCTTGACTACGTCTTTGAATTGAATCACTTTTTGTTGCAAAACCTCACGAAGGTGTTTGAGACCAGGCAAGGTAATATCTACAGTCATTTTGTATGCAGCAATGTGCATAGCGGTAGGGTAGGTATCGTTAGAAGATTGTGATTTATTGACGTCATCATTGGGGTTCAGTACCCTTTGCTCGTCTAAAAGATTTCCACCATTCATGACGTGCGCACGGTTGGCAATTACTTCGTTACAGTTCATATTAGACTGTGTTCCAGACCCTGTTTGCCAAATCACTAATGGAAATTCACCGTTATGTTGACCCGATAAAATCTCATCGCAAACCCCCGATATAAGGTCTCTTTTTTCTTGTGGTAAAACACCTAATTGATGATTGGCATGAGCGGCAGCCTTTTTAAGGTAAGCGAACGCATAAATGACCTCAATTGGCATAGAGCCTTCAGGGCCAATTTTAAAATTGTTGCGCGAACGTTCTGTTTGCGCTCCCCAATAGCGTTGAGCAGGCACTTTAACCTCACCCATGGTGTCTTTTTCAATGCGAAATCCCATTTTTTAGTGTTTATGAATTTATTTGTGTAATTTTGAATCGTTTTCAAATGCAAAAATAATAGAAGATGAGCACTTTCGGTATTGTAATGTTTCTTTTAATAGGCGGAATGGCCTTTTGGATGTTATTCTTTTTATTGGGTTTCATCCTTCCATATTGGCTTACACTTGGTCTTTTCGAACAATTACGTCCAAAACGTATTTTTGACGAAGAGTCAAAATAAAGAAAATACACTTTTAACCGAAAGCGCCCACAAGGCGCTTTTTTTATACGCCAAAAATTTGTTGGCAGTTTTGATGAATGGTCATACATATTTGGTCTGTTGGGAGGTCATTTTCATCCGAACCAAAAGGATCTTCAATTTCTTCGGCCAGTAGTTCCATACTGACTAGGGCGTAAAACACAAATGTCGAAATGAAAGCGGAGAAATAACCAAATAGCGGCACAAATGCCAGCGGCATTGTCAGTACGTAAATAAAAATAAACTTTTTAATAAAAAGACTGTAAGAAAAGGGAATCGGGGTGTTTTTAATACGCTCACACGCTCCTAACGAAGCAACAAGCGAATCAATGTCTTTTTGAATGGCTAGCCAAATTTCATGACTGATGATTTGGCCGTCGAGTAAAGTTTGAATTTCGCTGCGCAGTTTCTGTTGAATAGCTAAAGGTTGATGCCCGTCAACTACAACATCATTTTGATATTTTGGAAGTTCGGGGTCGCTTTCTAGTGCATTGTCTCGTAGGTGATTTTTCATGGCGAATACAAACAATGTGATCAATTCTTTTAGCAACACCTTTTGTTCGTTTGAAATACCAAGTACACTTAGCTTCGCGCTTAAACTACGCGTATCATTGACAATCGAACCCCATGCTTTTCTACCCTCCCACCAACGATCATAGGCGGTATTTGTCCGAAACACCAACAATAATGAAATCACAAAGCCCAATAATGAATATACAACTGTGAGGTTTTTAAGAAAAACAGCTTCTGGAAAAAAAGCAATTTCGATATATGCAATTAGAATGGATAAAAGACTGATGTAAACCAATTCCTTCCACATCATTCTTGCCGTATCACTTTTGTGAAAGGAAAAAATAAAGGAAAGCCAATTTTTCGGATTGTAGTTGATCATGATGTTTTTAGTTAGAAGTACAAAAGTAAAATACTTTAGGCACATAAAATTTGTTTAATTTCGAATCACAATATCAAGTAACACCAAATGGAAATTACACCGGAACTCAAAGAGAAATTAGACTTACTTCATCAAAAATATGCGGCTTTAGGTGAAGATTTCAACGCGTATCTCGAAGGTTTGTTATATACCGATGTCACAACTTATTGGGATTATATTCAGCTCGACACCTTATTAAGTTTGCAAAAAACAAAGACATCCTTTCCTGACGAGGTTGTATTTATAATGTATCATCAAATTACAGAGCTATATTTCAAATTGGCTCTAAGAGAATTTGAAGCATTGGGCAAAACACAAAATCCAGATAAAAAACACTTTGTTGATCGCGTCACGCGCATCAACCGTTACTTCGATGCGCTTGTAAATAGCTTCGAAATCATGATCAATGGCATGGACCGGGTCGAATTTTTAAAGTTTCGAATGAGTCTTTTACCGGCGTCTGGTTTTCAATCGGCGCAATACCGAGAAATCGAAATTTACAGTACTGACTTCATTAATTTAGTAGCTAAAGATCAGCGCGCGTCATTAAAAGATGAGCGAGAAATTAGCAAAATGTTTGACAAGATTTATTGGAAGGCAGGCGCCACCGAGGTTGCTACTGGCAAAAAGACCCTCACACTTATTCAGTTTGAAGAGAAGTACAAGGACCAATTTATTGCACATGGCGAGCATTGTAAAGACAAAAATCTATGGCAGGTGTACTTGCGCCTTAATCTTGAAGATCAGCAAGACGAAGCAGTGAAACAAGCTTTGCGCCAAAATGACATCAACGTAAACATCAATTGGCCGCTGGCACATTATAAATCGGCTGTCCGTTATTTGGCTCGTCAAGACAAAGATGTGGCGGCAACTGGAGGAACCAATTGGCAAAAGTACCTGCCTCCACGTTTTCAAAAGCGCATTTTTTATCCACACCTATGGTCTAACGAAGAAATGGACAATTGGGGCAAGGCCTGGGTAGAGGAATCACTTAATTAGTTTTAAGCTCTTTGATATAGAGTTGCGCGTAGTCAATTAATCCAACCTGATTGAGCACAAGACCACGCAAATGCAGCTGATTGAGCAAAATGAAACCTTCTGTATATATTGGCAAAAATGCGTTCTGTACTAAGATTTCTTTTTCACACAGGCGCTCTGCATATTGTTTTTTCTTTTCATTTTGAGCTAATAACGCGGCTAAATAAAGCGCATCAACTTTGTGGTTTTTGAAAAAAATCGGCTTTTGGGCACCACTGTAAAAAAGCCTAAGATAAGATTCTGCGCCCGCATAATCGCCAATCCAACCGCTGCGCCAAAGCGCGTTTTTTAATGAGCCCTTTGGTTCTTCTGTTCTCAGAACAATGTTTACACTAAGGTTTTTTCGAAGCATTTGGGCAACCGAACTACACCAACGATAGGCGAGCGTGTTTTTTGCCGCGCCCACATAAAGATAAATTATAGGCAATGGGTTTTTACTGTTATACCCAGCCTGGGCAAGTGCTTTTTGGGCGTCCACAACACTTTCTTCAAAAGAACGTATCGCATTTCTTTTTGCCGCATTTAATCCGCCATGGGAGGCTGGAATAAAATATCCATTCAGCGGGAGCCCCTCTCCTTTGAGCATTTCGTCGCAAATCGTTTTGGTGTCTATTGCTAAAGCAAACGCTTTGCGTAAGGCAGGGTTGTTAAAAGGCGTTTTAGTACAGTCAAATTGTAAAAAATGAATTTTTGCTGCATTTTTTATATAGACTTCATGCAACGGATTTTTTCCTGATTTGGCATCATTTAATGTTCCAAATGCTTCTTGAAGGTCATCTACGGGCAGATCAAATAGAAGGTCTAGTTTATCTTGGAGAAATAACTTTTGCGCTTCAGCTCCGCTGACACCATATTTAAGGATGACTTTATCCATGTAGGGAAGTTGATTGCCATGCACATCCCTTCTCCAATAGTTTTTGTTTGACCTAAATTCAGCCTTATTCCTGTCGGAATGATGAAGTTGAAAAGGCCCTGTTCCAACAGGGCGCTTGTAAAAAAGAGATTTATAGTATTTAGCAGCTTGCAGACTCATTATTCCAAAACTAGGACTTCCAAGTAATTGAATAAAATGATTGTAGGGCGCAGTCAGTTTAATTTCTAGTAAGTAGTCGTCCACAATTCGGATTCCTTTCACCTTTTTAAGAAGTGGATTTTCTTGGTGTTGGTAAAAAGCCGTTCCGCCAACTATAAGCCCAGCAAAGTAAGCGTTTGGTTCGGTCTGCTTGATGTTCGCACAGGCTAAAGAAAGACTAAAAGCGACATCAGCAGCTGTGAGCTCATCGGAGGCAAGTCTAAAGCAAGTGTCTGGGGCAAAGCGCACATTTTTTCTTAGCGAAATGCGCACCGTTTTCTTGTCCGAAAGAACGGTTATTTTTTTGGCAAGCAGGTAATTCCAGCCCCGTTGATTATTCGCAGGCTTGATTAAAGGCTCGAAGATCAGTTGCTGAACTCGGTGATGGTCAAGTGTGTTGGCCGCAAGTGGATTCAAAGAGGCGCAGTTGCTTTTTATAGCAAGGCGCAATTCACCACCAAATTGTTTACCTCCTTTAGCTAGGGAGTTGTTTTGCATTGTAAAATAATAGGCGATAACCGCTACTGCAAGTATACTGGTTAACCAAATTATTTTCTTGTGTTTTGTCATATAGCTTTCGACAAATGTAAGAAGCTATAGTCAATTTATATAAAAAAAGGGGGCGACCCCCCTTTAATTATTTTTTGTTTACCAAATGCAAGAAACCGTGACCGCTTACCTCTTGGTTGTTGAGGCCTATTGCAATATACTTATAAAAGTAAACGCCTTCACTAGCGGGTTCACCATTTATTTTACCATCCCATGCGGGATTGTTATTGATGAGATCCAATGAGGTGGCGTCGAATAAAACATTGCCCCAACGATTTAAGATCATAAGCTGGAGTTCGATGACGTTTTTACTGTCGAGATAGAAGGTTTCGTTGCTGTTGTCTGCATTTGGACTAAATACGTTTGGAGCAACAACTTCAGGACGAGCGTACTCACAACTACCGTCATCGATAAGTGCATTTGGATCATAGTTCAGTGCCAATGAATCTGTACAACCCGTAGGATATACACAGGAACCATTATCAACGTTGGCATTTGGATTATAGTTGGTCGCCAATGGATCTGTACAGCCACATACGTTTACTTGAATAGTTATGGCCGCCACATCTGTACATTGAGGGCCTTGGCTGGCTGAAAGGGTGATGGTGTAGTTGCCAAAAGGCACATCAAAAACATGGGCTTGTGGGCTGAGGTCATTGCTGCTTCCGGTTTGACCATCGCCAAAGTTCCAGCTGTATGAGGTTGCGTTTTGACTGGTGTTGGTGAACGTGACGCTGAGCGGCGCGCAACCCGAGGTAACACTCGCGCTAAATTCAGCAATCGGCGGATCAAGAAGGTCAACAAATGCACTATCTGAAACTGTACAAACGTTGTCTTCTATAGTGATGTAATACCAACCGGAAGGCAGGTTTTGCCAAACAGACGCATCAATAAATCCGTTTGGACCAGGCCCCGTCCAGTTATATTGCGGCACGCCTTGCGTTCCGAATACTTGTACAGAGACAAAACCACTTGGCACACAATTAGAAGGCCCAACATAAATAGTGTCGATGCCCAAGGTTTGATTCATGGTTACCGTAACGGTGTCTGTTTGTGTGAAATCACAGTTGTCAGTAGCGGTAACTAAGTAATACATAGTGCCGTTTTGCCCAATACCAACAGAAATCGAGTCGTTCGTACCAAGGTTGGCGCCAGCTAGGTTTTCCCATTGATAGTCATAAGGCGCATAGCCCCCCGAGGCACTGGCCGTTAACCAAACGCTGTCGGTAGCGCAGTAAACAGTGGGGTTATTGCCGGTTATATTAATAATGGGGCCTTCGCCTATATAAATGGTTCCCGAAGAAGTAATGGTGTCTCCACATGGATTGATGAGTTGCACCGTAATTACAACTGATTCAAAACCCTCATTGATACCATCTTGAGTGGGTATTAGGGTGATAATAATGGTGTCTTCACCCGGTAAAAAAGTTATTGGGTTGGGCAAGGTGTTGTAGTCAATACCTTGTTGGGCAACACCTCCAATAGTATAGTTGATAATAAGCGTGTCGTTGACCTGTCCAGGAGGGCGCGTAAAAATAAAGTCGGCGTAGGTACAGCCTTCGACAATTGTCGTGTCTCCGGAAACCGTTGCAACGGTAACATCTACGGCAGCAGAACTAAAAGATCCTGCCTCTAGAAAAACACCAGAGTCGTAAGATTGGTCACCAACGTTGGAAATTCCCAATTTGATGTGATATAATTGGTTGCATTGAACACTTGCTGCTGCGGTTAGCAGAACGGTTGTGCCATCGTATTGAATGGCATCGCCATAGGTTAGCGTAGAGGCGGCTTCGTTGAACACGTAATATTGCGTATTAGAGGCGTCGCCTACATTATTAATGGTTACCGGAATGCCGCCGGGAATGGTGGCAATATTTGTTCCGCCATTTGGATAACCCGCTAAAGTGTACGGACCTGTAATTCCTGGCCCCCACAAGAAAAGCCCAAAGGCGTCGTTGAATGATGATGGCGAGAATTCTGGATATTCGTCAGAGCCGAACATGTAATTGAAAACAAGCGAGTCTCCAGATGGAATAAAGTCAAATTCCAATACCACCCCGTTGGTAACGTTACCTGCGGCGATGTCGTTAAGGTGTGGGTCCGTGGAAACTGAAGATGTTGGTGGGTTGTTGTTGGTAAAGGAAGGGCTGTTATTGGGGCCAACCGCAGCTGAAGCATTCCCTGTGGTTAGGATAAGACCATTATTAATTGGAAAGGCTGGGTTGGTGTTGGTAAAATAACCGACGTTTGATTGTGCAGTGTTGGCTAAGGCTGGATTGCCGTTAATGGTCACATTAAAGGCGGTAACACCAAAACCAAGCAAGACATTGTCAACGAGTTGTTGGGGTGTTTGAGTGGTAGAAACGGCAATTGGTTGCGCAAAAACAGGGCCAATTGAGAATATAAAAATGAGGTGTAGTACGTGTTTCATAAGCAGAAGTTGTCGGTTAGACGTCAAAAATAGAATTTTAGTTGCATTACAAAATTAATATAAACGCCGAGGCAGCAAAACCGGGCTATTTTTTGCAACTTTGAGGTATAGAATGAATATGGAAAAAACACAACTTTTAATCAGTCAAAATAAGGACAGATTTATCACTGAGCTTTTTGAGTTATTGCGCATCCCCTCGGTTTCAGCCGACCCAAATTATCAGGGAGACGTGGCGGCTTGTGCTGCACACCTAGCCGCACACTTTCAATCAATCGGACTAGAGAATGTCGAAGTTATTACTACTGCGGGCCACCCTATTGTGTATGCAGATAAAATCATTGATACAGCCCTGCCAACAGTTTTGGTTTACGGTCATTATGACGTACAACCGGCAGATCCACTAGCGTTATGGCACACCCCTGCTTTTGAGCCCGTAATCAAAGCTACCCCAATCCATCCAGAAGGCGCTATTTTTGCCCGCGGCGCTTGCGACGATAAAGGCCAATTTTTTATGCACATCAAGGCTTTAGAAGCAATGCTTCAAGCGCAAGAATTGCCTTGTAATGTGAAGCTCATGATCGAGGGCGAAGAGGAGGTAGGGAGTCCTAATCTCGCTTTGTTTGTCAGCGCGAACAAACAGAAACTAAAGGCGGACATTATTTTGGTATCAGATACCGGGATGCTCGCCAACGACACACCATCGATAACTACAGGATTGCGCGGCCTTAGCTATGTTGAAGTGGAGCTAACGGGCCCTAACCGCGACTTACATTCAGGTTTATACGGAGGATGTGTGGCTAACCCCATCAACATTTTAACACAAATGGTCGCTAGTTTGCACGACGAAAATAGGCGTATCACTATACCGGGTTTTTACGACAAAGTTGTAGAGCTTTCTGCCGCAGATCGTGCCGAAATGGCCAAGGCACCTTTTTCAGAAGCGGCATATTGTGAAGCACTCGATATTCGTGATACCCACGGCGAAAAAGGTTACAGCACTATGGAAAGAGGCTCCATTCGTCCGACTTTAGATGTCAATGGTATTTGGGGTGGTTACACGGGTGAGGGTGCTAAAACGGTCATTGCCTCTAAGGTATTTGCAAAAATTTCTATGCGCTTGGTTCCTGATCAAGACCCCGAAGAAATCACGAGGCTTTTTCAGGCGCATTTTGAAAGTATCGCACCACAAAGTGTTCGCGTAAAAGTATTGCCACATCATGGCGGTCAACCAGTGGTGACCCCAACAGATTCGCCAGCATACGCTGCAGCCAGTCTTGCATATGAAACCACTTTTGGCAAAAAACCAATTCCAGTACGCAGCGGCGGCAGCATCCCAATTATAGCTATGTTCGAACAAGAACTTGGGTTGAAAACGATTTTAATGGGCTTTGGACTTGATAGCGACGCTATTCACAGCCCGAATGAACATTTTGGTTTGTTTAATTTCTTTAAAGGAATAGAAACTATTCCATATTTTTTTAAGCATTTTAGTAAAATTCAAGCATGAAGACTTTCCTTTTGATCGCTTTAGCGTTGTGCCTCGCAGCTTGTAAAAGTTTAGAAGAGCCTCTTGAGCTAGTAAGTTACGACGGCTCACAAATTGAGCAGTTTAGCGGCCAACTTATCAAATTTGAAGCTGGTTTTCATGTGCAAAATAAACTTTGGCTTCCGGTAAAAATGAAACCAGGATCTTTTGAGATTTTTATCGACCAGCAAAAAATAGGCAATCTCTATTTGGATGAGCCCATCAAATTAAAAGCAAATAAAGAAACCGTTCTAAAAGTACCATTGCGTATGATTCCTGAGCCCGGTTTTATCACCATGGCATATAAAGCAGCTAAAAAATCTGCGGTTGGCGTCAAAATAAGTGGCTATCCAAAAGTGGGCATGTTGTTTTTGTATAAAACGGCGCCTATTTCAAAAGAGTCGCAAATAGATCCAGCACTATTCACTCCGTATTTCCCCACTTTCTAATGCTTACTTCAAACGCACCCAAAAAGCTCTTTCTACTTGATGCTTACGCACTTATTTATCGCGCTTATTTCGCTTTTGCAAAAAACCCAAGGGTCAATTCAAAAGGGGAGAATACGTCGGCTGCTTTCGGCTTTACAAATCTTTTGATAGACGTATTAAAGACCGAACAACCCACCCATATAGCCGTGGTTTTTGATCCGCCGGGTGGATCCACTCAGCGTCAAGAAGAATTTGAAGCGTACAAAGCACAACGCGAAGAAATGCCCGAGGATATTCGTTCAATGATTCACCCAATTAAGCAGATTGTGCGCGCATTTAACATTCCAATTTTAGAAGTTGCGGGCTTTGAAGCAGACGATGTGATTGGAACCGTTGCAAAGCTTGCAGAGTCCAAGGGTTTTGTGACTTACATGATGACCCCCGACAAAGATTATGCCCAACTTGTAAGCCCCCAAACTTTTATTTATAAGCCGGGAAGAGGAGGTAATCCACCAGAAATTCTTGGCATTAAAGAAGTGTGTGAAAAATTTGAAGTGCAAGACACACTCCAGGTAATCGATATTTTAGGCCTTTGGGGCGACGCCTCTGACAACATTCCGGGTATTCCGGGCATCGGCGAAAAAACCGCAAAAGTGTTGGTGGCCAAATACGGATCAATGGAGGGTCTTTTTGCTAATGTGCACGAACTCAAAGGGAAGCAAAAAGAAAATGTTGAGAATTTTCAGCAACAAGGACTCATGTCTAAATCGCTCGCTACAATCATCCGTGATGTGCCCGTTGAATTTGACGAGCAAGACTTGCAGGTATGTCCGGTAAATGCCGATGCTATTCGCGACATTTTTACTGAACTTGAATTCCGAACCTTAGCAAAGCGTATTATTGGCGAGGAAATAGTAGTTACACAAACCAACGTTTCGAAAGAAGAGGCACAACTCGATCTTTTTGGTGTACAAAGCATGTTGGAGCCCCAATCTGCTACACCAACCTCAAGTTATAAAACAATCGTCACCGAAAAACCAAGTTATCATTTGATCACTTCGCCCGAAGAACGAAAAGAGTTGCTCGAATTGCTTCTCGTTAAGAGCGAAGTTTGTTTTGATACAGAAACCAACTCAATTGATGCCTTACATGCAAATCTTGTCGGCTTTTCATTTTCGTACAAGGCGCGCGAGGCATTTTATATTGCGGTTCCGTCAAATTTTGAACAAGCAAAGGCTATCGTTCAGGAATTTGCGCCGATTTTTGAAGATTTATCAATTGAAAAAATTGCGCACAACATCAAGTATGACCTCAAGGTATTACATCGCTATGGAATCGAATTAAAAGGCCCCTTGTTTGATACAATGATTGCACAATACCTGATCAATCCAGAGGCCAAACAAAGCATGGATTTCTTGGCCACCTACTATCTGAATTACCAACCAATTTCAATTGAAGAGTTGATAGGAAAGAAAGGCAAAGGCCAAGGTAATATGGCAGATTTAGCACCCGAGCAAATTAAAGACTATGCCTGTGAAGACGCCGATATTACTTTTCAATTAAAAAAGTTCCTTGAGCCAGAAATAGAAAAACCACACTTACATCATTTGTTTTATGACGTGGAAATGCCATTAGCAAAGGTGCTTAAGGAAATCGAACAAGAAGGAATAGCAATAGATGTAAATGCTTTACAAGCATTCTCTTTGGAGCTTGATGCAAGGCTTATTGAATTAGACAACGAAATTAAAACGCTTGCAGGACAAGATTTCAACATTGATTCGCCGCGTCAATTAGGAGAAGTCCTCTTCGAGAAACTACAAATATCAAGTAAAGCCAAAAAAACAAAAACCGGACAATACGCAACCTCAGAAGACATCCTTCAAAAACACGAGCACGACCACCCAATTATTGGACATATTTTGGAGTACCGCCAATTACGCAAATTAAAAAGCACATATGTAGACCCGCTGCCCGCGCTTTGCGATCCAATCGATGGTCGCATCCACAGTAGTTTTATGCAAACAGTTACAGCTACCGGGCGCCTTAGCTCTAACAACCCCAACTTGCAAAACATTCCTGTGCGCTCTGCTAAAGGCCGAGAAATTCGTCGTGCATTTGTGCCTCGTGCTGCTGATTTTCAATTAATGGCCGTCGACTATTCACAGATAGAATTGAGAATTATTGCAGCACTGTCAGGTGATGCAAATATGATTGCGGCATTTAAAAGCGGGCATGATATTCATGCCGCAACCGCCGCTAAGGTATTCCACATACCCATAGAACAAGTCACAAGAGATCAACGTAGCGCAGCAAAGGCGGTTAATTTTGGAATCATTTATGGTCAGTCGGCGTTTGGATTGGCTCAAAATTTACAGATTTCAAGAACCGAAGCCAAGCAAATAATTGATGCTTATTTTGAACAATATAGCACCATCAAAACCTATATGGACAAGGTCATTGCGCAGGCCAGAGAATTAGGGTATGTAGAAACAATCCTCAAACGCAGACGCTATCTTCCAGATATCCATTCGGCTAATGCTGTCGTACGCGGTTTTGCTGAACGAAATGCTATTAATGCACCCATTCAAGGCTCGGCGGCCGACATTATCAAATTGGCTATGGTTGCAGTTCAAAAAGCCATGAACAAAGAAAAGCTGAGGTCTCGTATGATTTTACAAGTTCATGACGAATTGGTTTTCGATGTTCATCAGGAGGAACTTTCTCAAATGCAGCAACTCGTCAGAACAGCTATGGAAGGCGCCGTTCAGTTAGAAGTCCCTATGGAGGTAGAAATGAAAGCCGCCTCAAATTGGCTAGAGGCGCACTAATAAACTTAAAGTATCTTTGTAAACGATAATATACACAATGGAAATACTCATTAAAGCAGCTCAGCTGATTACCTCTCTCGCCATTCTTGTTACCCTACACGAATTAGGCCACTTTATTCCAGCTAAACTATTCAAAACGCGCGTCGAAAAATTCTACTTGTTTTTTAATCCTTATTTTTCATTTTTTAGATGGAAACGCGTCAATGGCGAAAAAAGAAAATCTTGGTTCAGTAAAACACCGCCAGCCGATTGGTCAGCAGATCCAGTCACCACCGAATGGGGGATAGGTTGGGTTCCGTTAGGTGGCTATGTAAAAATAGCCGGCATGATCGACGAATCCATGGACACCGAACAACTCAAAAATGACCCGCAACCTTGGGAGTTCAGAAGCAAAAAAGCCTGGCAACGCCTCATTATTATGATAGGTGGTGTTACTGTTAATTTAGTGCTCGGTTTCGTGATTTACATTGGCGTTGTCTTTACTTGGGGACAGCTCACGCTCGATCAAAATAAATTAAAAGCAGGTTTGAGCGTTCATCCTTATTTGACTCAGTACGGCATTCAATCTGGCGATATCATTTTAAAACTTGATGGGAAATCACCATTGAATCTAGACGACATCAATAAAGAGATTTTGTTGAGAGGCGCTAGAAAGTTGACGATTAAACATACCGACGGCGCTATTCAAAAAGTACGTTTGCCAGAAGATATAGACGAAAAATTATTTGAAGCAGGCGCCTTTCCTGCCTTCAGTTTGCGCACCACAACGGTTAAAGTTGACGAGGTGAGCAAGGCGTCGCCGGCTATGAAAGGAGGCATTAAATCCAAAGACCTAATTTATGCAGTTAATGGCCAAACCATCTCCTATTACGATGAGTTTCAGGCTATTTTATTTGCAAACAAAAATAAAATGGTATCGGTTAAAGTCGCTCAAAATGGCAATTCAAAAGACACTTTAACTAAAGATGTGAGGGTAAAATCAAATGGTACAATAGGAATATTGACTACTGCTAATTTTGTGGACCAAAATGCGTTATCAGAAAAGAAATACGGCTTTACCAAAAGCATCACTGTAGGAATGCAATATGGCATCAACACCCTTTCTGATTATATCAGCCAGTTTAAATTTGTTTTTACGAAAAAAGGCGCCACTCAAATTGGTGGATTTGCCTCAATTGGCAACATGTTTCCACCCCTTTGGGACTGGCACACGTTCTGGCTCACCACAGCCTTGCTTTCCATTATTTTGGCGTTTATGAATATTTTACCTATACCTGCTCTCGATGGCGGCCATGTCGTCTTCTTGTTGTACGAAATGATCACGGGGAAAGAAGCGCCCCAAAAAGTATTAGAAATCGCGCAGTATATCGGAATTTTCTTATTGCTTTCTTTAATGATTTATGCCAACGGCGCAGACCTTGTGCGTTGGTTGATAAAATAGTGAACTATGCAACGATATCAAAACTACATTCTGGGTCAATGGGTCGATGGACAAGGCGTTGAAACACCTTTGTACAATGCCATAACTGGCGTTCAAATTGGCGAGGCCTCTAGCGCGGGTTTGGATTTTTCACAAGTGCTCGAGTATGGTCGTAAAAACGGCGGCTTGTTGCGCAAAATGACTTTTCAAGAACGTGGACGCATGCTCAAAGCATTGGCATTGTTTTTATTAGAGCGAAAAGAGAAATACTATCAAGTTTCAGCTTTAACAGGCGCCACAAAAATAGACTCTTGGATTGATATCGAAGGGGGAATAGGCAACTTATTTGCCAACGCAAGTTTGCGACGCCAGTTTCCAGATTTGCCTTTTTATATTGATGGCGTCGCTGCCCCACTTTCCAAAAACGGGACTTTTATAGGCCATCATATCATGGTTCCTAAAGAGGGTGTTGCAGTTCACATAAATGCTTTTAATTTTCCAATTTGGGGCATGCTCGAAAAAATAGCAGTCAATTTAATGGCCGGCGTTCCCGCGGTGGTCAAACCATCTGAATATACCTGTTTCTTGACAGAGGTAATGGTCCGCGACATCATAGATTCGAAAATTCTTCCGGAGGGTTCTCTTCAATTGATATGTGGTTTAGGTCGCGGCATCCTCGACACTGTAGACACATGTGATACAGTTACATTTACTGGAAGCGCAGCCACAGGCAAGCTTCTCAAAGGCTTGCCGCAAATTGCCGCAAAAAGTGTGAGTTTCAATTTAGAAGCAGACTCATTGAATGCCACTATCCTCGGAAAGGCGGCCGTTCCGGGAACCGAAGAATTTGATCTTTTTATTAAAGAATGTGTCAAAGAAATGACCATCAAGGCGGGTCAAAAATGTACTGCTGTGCGGCGAATAATGGTTCCGGAAAACTTGTTTGACGAAGTTCAGGCGGCCATAGCGGCGCGGCTGATTAGCACTAAAATAGGTGATCCTTCTGCCGAAGGCGTGCGCATGGGGGCCTTAGCAACAAGATTACAGGTTGAACGTGTTGCCGCCAATGTTTCTGAGTTGGCGAAAAGCCAGCAAATTGTATATGGTGATCTCGATGGCTTTGAAGTTGTTGGGGCCAACAAACAAGCCGGCGCATTTTTTCCACCAGTATTATTCCGCAATGAAAAGCCATTTATTGCAACTGCTTGTCATGATATAGAAGCTTTCGGGCCAGTTGCCACCATTATGCCGTATAAAGACATGTCTGAGGCTATTGAATTGGCAAAAATGGGCAAAGGATCATTGGTTTCTTCGATTGTCACACCAGACAATACCGAGGCTATTGAATATGTTATGGGTGCTTCTAGCATGCACGGTCGCATTTTAGTGCTCAACAAGGATTGTGCGAAAGAAAGCACAGGCCACGGTTCGCCTATGCCCTTGCTTACCCACGGGGGCCCAGGAAGAGCGGGTGGCGGAGAAGAAATGGGCGGAAAACGCGGCGTTTTGCATTACTTACAGCGCACCGCTATTCAAGGGCACCCAACTACTATAACGGCCATCACCAAGCAATTTCAAGTAGGGGCACAAATGCCCGAAGCCCAACCACATGTGTTTAGAAAACATTTCGAAGAATTAGTAATCGGGGAAACCGTGTTTACACACAAACATACTGTCACAGATGCCGATATCGTTAATTTCGCCAATGTTTCAGGAGACAACTTTTATGCCCACATGGATGCCACCTCACTAGAGGGCACCATCTTTGAAAGACGTGTTGCTCATGGTTATTTCATTTTGTCAAAAGCTGCGGGTTTATTTGTTGACCCAAAGAAAGGCCCAGTTCTATTGAATTATGGCATAGAGGAAGCGCGCTTTACCAAACCAGTTTACCCGGGCGCTACAATCGGAGTGCGTTGTACGGTGAAAGAAAAGGTTGATCAAGAAAAGCGAAGCGCCGAGGACATCTCAAAAGGAATAGTGAAATTCTTAGTGGATGTCTATGACGAGACAGGAGAAACAGTTGCGCTTGCTACAATACTTACAATGGTTAAGAAAATCAATCAAGATTAGCCCGACGTCTTTAAATTACTTTTCTTCTTGTTGGGCAAACTCAATTTCGAGTTTATCTACGTCATAATCGGTTTCTTCGTTGTAAATATCGAAGAAAGGTTCTTGGAAAGAGCGCGTGCTATATTTGCGTTCTAGGGTAAGAAGCAAGGCTGGCAAGATGATGAGGTTGGTTGCCATCCCTACCATAATGGTAATAGAGACCAATAAGCCCAATGCTTTTGTTCCCCCGAATTGAGAAAACACAAACATCAAAAAGCCAAAAAACAAGATCACTGAGGTGTAGAAAATACCGAGTCCGGTTTCGCGCAGTGAATGTAAAATAGCAAAGCGAACATCCCACCCATGCTGCTTGAGTTCGTTCCGGTATTTCCCAAGGAAAAGTATAGCGTTGTCTACGGTAATACCCAAGGCAATTCCAAACACCAAAATGGTGGATGGTTTAAGTGGAATTTGGAAGTATCCCATGATTCCCGCGGTAAAAAGCAAAGGAATGATGTTCGGAATCATAGAAACCAAAATGATTCTAAAAGATCTAAACAAAAAGGCCATCATAATAGCTATAGAAATAACAGCAAAAATTAGACTTTGTAAGAGGTTCACAAAAAGATATTTTGTTCCTTCGGTTTGTACCACTTTGATTCCCGTGAATACCAAATCATATGATTCTGCTTCAATAGCTTTTTTAAGATTTTTATTGAATCGGGCTGTCCCCATATATGACTTGATTTTGTCGGGATTCATGTCAAAGGCCAGTTGTTTTTGATCATTGCCGTTAGAAACCAAGGCGGTCAGGGTATTAAATACACCTGTGTGTTCATAGATAAGGCTATCCATGGCGCCGGCGCTTCCCTTCACAATGTTGCTGTACAGATGCTCAAGCGTTGCTTTGTCAGGATTGAGAATGTTTTCGGTCTTTATTTTGAGCGCGTCTAGTGTAGGACCAACTTTATCGATACTGAGGTCTTTCATCTGCATACGAATACGAAGCGTAGTGTTGGTGGTATCGACTAGACTTTTTATAGAGACCGCGCCCCCATTTAAACTGCTTAAGTCGAGCTTGTCAATGTATTTCTTGAGCCGAAGTTTATCGCGATTAGAAATCAAGGTGAATTTACTTGGGTCGCCTCGGTGGTAGGCCATATTGATGGACTTGATGAGGTCAACATATGATATGCTCTTAGAGAAAAGAGTATCTGTCGCAAAAAGTTGTTGAATAGATTCAACTTTGCGCATGGTTTCAATATTGAAAAGCCTTCCTTTCTCTTTGTAGTTGATAGTAATTTCAAAAGGAATAGAACCGCCAAAATGATGTTCAACAAATTTGAGGTCGAGGAGTATGGGGTCATCTTTTGGGATGTCACTGGTGACATTTCCGGTCGAAATAATTTTGGTCATTCCATACAAACTAAAAATGACCAAGAAGATAGAGGACGCGTAAATCCAAGGGCGGTATTTGGTAACGATTTTTACAATAATTTCAATGAATCCTTGAGAGTAGACACGACTCAGGTGCTTGAGGTGACGGGGCTTAGGCGGTTTGGCGAAAGAGGCGAAAATAGGAATGATGGCCAAAGAGAGCACAAAGACCACCATAATATTCCAACTCGAGATGATCCCAAAGTGCGCAAGTTTGTCAGAACTTGTAAAGGTTACAAAGCCCACGGCTGTCGTTAGATTGGTTAAAAAGGTAACCGAACCAATTCGTTTGATCATGACAAAAAGCGCACGCATTTTGTTGTCGAGCCGCATATATTCTTGATGGTATCGCGTAATTAAAAACACGCAGTTTGGAACTCCAATGACAATGAGTAGTGGCGGGACAAGCGCCATAATAATCGACAACTCAAAACCCATAAAGGCAATGCTGCCAAGGGCCCAGATCACGGATATAAACACCACTGTATTGCACAGAAACACCACATAAAGTGATCTGAAGAAAATGAATAGCAACAAGGATGAAGCAAAAACGGAAAGCGCCAGGAAGATATACATTTCGGCAATAATGCGCTTTCCGACTACAACCCTGATGTGCGGCAGACCGGCAAAATAGACTTTCCCAAAATGTTTTTCGTATTGGTTTGCGAGCTCCTCGATTTGTAGAACGACACCTGATTTTTTTGGATTCGAAAGCACTTTTTCATCAATACCAATCATTAATAACGATACATTACTAGTGTCGTTATAGAGCAACCCACGGTAAATAGGATTTTTTCTAATTTCTTTTCGGACCTCTCCGATAGATTTATCACGAAAGGTGGTGTCTGAAAAAATACGGTGTATTTCAAATTCATTTTTGGCAATGTTGTTGGTCATCCCAAAAAGGGTAGCCTCCGAAACGACATTATCTACTCCTTTGAATTTTAATATTTTGTAACCAAGTTCACGCCACTTTTTAAGGTTTTCTTCCGTGTAAAGAGAATCGGTTTTTACTGCAATTACCAAGGTTGAACCATCTTCTCCAAACTGCAGCTTGAAGTTTTCGTAGTCCATTTGAACAGGGTCGTCTTTTGGAAGGGTATTCCCGAAACGGTTATCAACTTTAAGAGAGGTGACGGCGTAGTAGCCAAAAAAAACGGTTATAATGCTAATGATAGCCAGTATAAACAAGCGATTACGTAAAATGAAACTGGCAACTCTACTCCACATGCGACTAAATGTACAAAAAATTGAGGCGTGAAGTTACGAATAATTGTCTAGAGCTGTAGTTTAAAACCCACCAATAACATACGTGGTAAAGCGGGCCGGTATCCTTGCGGCAGATTAGCAATTATATTTCGGTTGTTTGTAAGATTCTGAAGATTGGCAAATGCTTGCCAACAAGGCTGAATTTCGTATTGAAGTGAAAAGTCCAAAATGGTAAATGCGGGAATAGCGTTTATAAGTGTATAATTTTCGTTGGCGTTTGGAAAAATGAGTTCGCCTTGTCCGGGTTGCGTTTGGGTAGCCCCAACGTAATTCGCATTGAGCACCGCCGTCCATTTATGATTTTCAAAGCCGATTTGGCCGCCAAATAAATGCGGTGTAATAAATGGAATCAAATCATTTTTGTTGATCTGCCCACTTCCCCAATCGCCGCCGCCATTTACAAATGTTTCTTCAAAGGTGGCTTTTGTAAAGGTGTAATTTGCTTGAATGGGGAAACGCCATTTTTTATATTGAAACACTTGTTGAATACTCAATTCCACGCCTTGCACCAGTGCTTTACCTGCATTGAATAAATCTCCAGTACCCATTCCTCCCCCAGAAATATTGTCCGAGCCCAATAAATTTTCGTAAGCGCTGCTGAATAATACTGCTTGGACTTGGGTTGTTTTTGTGAGCAAACGGTATCCTAATTCATAGTTCAGTGCCAGCTCAGGTTTAGCTTGCTCAATGCTGCTTGTGCTTGGCATCCCCGGAGGTGAAAAACCCTGGTGCGCTCCAAAAAAGACCAAGTTATTTTTATTCGCAGCGTAGTATAAACTAGCCCCGTGAAGCCATATATCGAAACGATTTTTCGCCGTAGCCAAATTAATACCTGTTCTCGCAAAATCGGCGGTGCCGTAGTTCAAGTTTTCAAGCTCGATTTGTTCCCGACGCAAACCGGTATTTAGTGTAAACTTACGCCATGTCAATTGGTAATTTACAAATGCCGCAATACTCCACGCCGAACGGATTTGATTTTCTTGGTCGCCCTGCTCTCCTGTATCGCTAAGAATCAAAATCCCGTTACTCATTTGGTACTTGCTTTGTGTTCCGTAACGACTAGCTTCATCTTGATGGAGACGCAATCCGATTTCTAGGTCGTGTTTCAGTGATTTTGTTTGCAAGCGATAATGTGCATTGGTTTGAACCCCCCTTGTATTATAAAGCCGTGCGGCATTTCTATAGACAACTTCTCCATTGGCCTGACCGGTCATTATTTGATATGCAGCTTGTTCAGTAACCGGATCTGAAAGAATGCTTGAAATACTTTTAGAGCCGAAACTGTTTGCTCTACCCCAGTCGCGAAATGTTTGGGTGATGTACGCACTGCTGATAATGTCTAGTTTTTTCAATGGTTTGATGACATGTTGTAGGACCACATGATTGTGGAATAAATTTAAAAGATCCTTCTGCGTTCCTGCGTAACGCCGCAAGGGGGTTTGCATGAAATCTGCGTAAGTTAGCCCAAGGTAGGTCTCATTAGATAGTTCTTCGGTATGCAACATTTTCAACTGAAGACTTTGTGAGACTTTTGCCGTGTTTTTGTTTTGCCAGCGAATTTTACCAAGAAAATCCCTGCGATCAAAACCGGTATTTTCTCCGCCATCAAGTTCTTTGAAACCTGTTGAGGCCATCCGATTCATTTCAAAAAGATAACTGAGTTGACCTTTGGAGTCACCGACCCAAAAGCGTTGTTGGTTCATGTTGAAGCCCCCAAAACTGGCTTGCCCAAACGCTTTGAAGCCTGATGGAATACATGTAGATAGAAGGTTAATGGCACCACCAATTGTGTAAGGACCATATTTAATTTGACTGCTGCCCTTTAGGACTTCCACGCAACCCATACGTGCAAACGTTGGAAAATAATAAGCCGACGGGTCTGAGTAAGCGGCGGGCGCCATTAAAACACCATCCTCCATGACAGTGATTTTTGCACTTCTGTTCACTGGCGTACCTCTAAGGCCAATATTGGGGCGCAATCCGAATCCTTCTTCGTCACGAATTTGTACGCCAGGTACACTGCGCAGTACTTTATTGACATCATTTTGATTTAACTTCTGTAATTGCGTGGCGTTAATTCGGGTGCCCGACCCGCCAATAAACTTATTTTGTAAGGCAATTATTGAAACACTTTGCGTTTCGATAGCACGCAAAGAATCGGTTGGTAAAGGTTGTTGGGCAAAGACTTGGAAAGTAAGCGATAAGATGATAAGATACAGCGCCCTCATTTTATTTAGATTAAATTTAAATAACGAGGCAAAATTACCGTTCTAATTACTTATTGGAAATACCAATAATATGGTATTTTGGAAAGATTGTGTAAAAAAGTCGGGATGACAGGACTTGAACCTGCGACTTCTCGCCCCCCAGACGAGTACTCTACCAACTGAGCTACATCCCGATAGAATAAAACGAGAAACAAAAAACCCTCAATCCTAATAGAATCAAGGGTTTATCTCACAATATTGTACTCGAGGCGGGACTTGAACCCGCACGGGCAAATGCCCACAGGATTTTAAGTCCGGCGTGTCTACCGATTCCACCACTCGAGCTCAAAAGAGCGAGAAACGGGATTCGAACCCGCGACCCCGACCTTGGCAAGGTCGTGCTCTACCAACTGAGCTATTCTCGCTTATAAAACCCTTAAACGCTTGGCCTTTGCTTTACTAGGGGCGACAAAGTTAAGTATTTTTTTATTTTTTCAAAATTCTAAATCAATTTTCCTTTCTATTTTTTAAAGAAAAATAAATCCAAGTGACAGGAAGTAACAAGGCGTAATTGTAGTATAAATCTTCGAATGGTATGCTGATCATGCGCCAACCAATAATGTGTTTTCCACTGTACCAGACGATTGGCTCAGGTGTTGCCGCTCCTGTGAGCACGCCATTCACGATAAAAAATGGGAGCAAACAGATGAGGTATGCCCACACATAGTCTTTGTACCAACTTTTGTTGCGCAAGAAATAAGTAAGTGTGGCACACAAAAATGTAGCTAAAAAAGTGTAATAATTTTGGCTGTAAAGCAACAGCCATAAAATAGAGGTTACCAAAAAAGCATATGCAAAAATTGGCGCCAAGTGTATTTGGTTCCTATTAGGGAAATAGGCTTGTATGACTTTAAGAATAAATATAAAATTGTAAGGAATGACGACAAAAAATAGTATTTCCTCTAATGGTAAATGACCGAAATAAATACCTTGTAAGTATCTAGGATTAAACCCCCAAACCCCCCACTGCGTAAAGAATTCATCCCAAACAAGAAAGGGAAGCGCCACGCAAAGTGTCGCCAGAAAAACAAAGCGCCACTCTTTAAAAAAAGCTACTTTACGATCGAAACTAAGCGCAAAAGGTCCCGCAAAAGAAAGCAAGATGACCCAGCCGTATAGGCTCATGGTTTTTGTTGTTTTTTAAATTGCTTCGCACTTTCAATGTAAAAACGGATCGGAACGAGGAGCATTCCAAAACATTCTCCGTGTTCTTTTCCAAGATGTTTGTGGTGGATTTTGTGTGCGCGGCGAATTGCATAGAAGTACGGGTGCTCGATATCGCGCAGCCATTTAAACCGGCGGTGAATATAGACATCATGTATAAGAAAATAAGCCAAACCATAAGCGGCAATACCAAACCCAATCCAAACAGGAATATGAATTTGATTCATAAGACCCAGCATGATACACAACCATGACGGAATGGCGTAGATCAAGAAAAACACATCGTTTTTTTCGAAAAAGCCTGGTTCTACTTGGTGGTGGTCTTTGTGAAAATACCACATCAGGCCATGCATGACGTATTTATGCGTGGCCCACGCCATGAATTCCATTCCGAAAAACGTAGCTAGCGTAACAAAAGGCCCCCACCAACTCATAAGCGAACAGTTAAAAATGTAAAAAATATCGTTAGGTATATAAACAAGGCCACAGCGACATTGTTTGCTTCATTCAGGCGCCATTTGCGGTAAATGAATTGAATGATAAGCGCCGTTCCAAACCAACAAACGTAATTATAAAAAGGAATTATCCCGTTGCGCCAACTCCAAAACCCCAGCTTTACCGCCACTGGCTCCATTAAAAAATCAAGAAAAACCATTAGTAGCGCACTTGCTATAACCTCTATCCAAAAGTTCAACTTGAGCTTTGCAAGTAAAGCAGCACTTACCATACTTAACATAGCCCAATTGATGCCAATGATGAGCGGAACGCCTAAAACTTTTGGGCCAAGCACTGTTCCATAAGAATAGGTCCCAAAGAGCAGTTCAGTATGGACGCCAATAAACTCTACTAGCATACCCAGGGCAAAGGCGCTACTTATAAAAAGCCAAAGTGTTGTGCTTTGCGTTTTGCGACCAAGAATAAGAACACCAAACGAAAGCAGCAGATGAAAGAAAGATAAGCCAACAAAAAATGATTTAAAAGGCCCAAAAGACATTCCTAGAATTCCAACAAGGTAAAAGATACCAATGAAAATAATTAGTTTTCGACTCAAGGTTTTTTGTTTTTCTCTATAAAAGTTTGTCCGGCTAACATATTATCTATAATGGCTTGCAGCGGCGTACATTCAAAAGACAATTGTTTTTCAATTTTGTTGTGGTTATACTTAAGCACTTCATGAGAGGACCGCGCTGTCTCGATAGTTAAGCCGGCACGTTTGCCCGAAATATGACACCATAGTTCGTGAAATGCAGCAATGAGTAGCGTCAAAAATCTTGGCGCGGGAATACGTGGTGCCTGGCCGCCAAGTTTTTCGGCGAAAGCGCTAAATAAATCTTTAAATGATTGATGCGGGCCAACAATTAAAAATCGTTGGTTTTTGACTTTTTGAGCGATGAGTTCTACCATGGACCACGCCACATCGCGCGCATCGACTACTGCATTTGCGCCGCTAGTGTAGAAACGCAATCCATCACGTGCTGTATCGAGCATTTGTAATGAAGGACTGCCGGGTGCTGCCGGACCTAATATGACACACGGATTGACGATCACCGCACTCAGACCCTCTTCCATGCCTCGCCAAACTTCTTTTTCTGCCATACGTTTAGAAACGCCATAGCCGCTATGTTGTCCGCCTTCTTCCCACTTAGCGTTTTCGTCAATTAAATTGCCTTTTCCACCAATTGCAGCCGTTGAGCTTACATGACAAAAATGCGAAACACCAAAATGTAGCGCTAAATCAACGAGATCGGCAGTTACATATCTATTGTGCTTGATACAGGCTTCAAAGTCCGCCTTAAAAAACGAAACCAAAGCCGCACAATGATAGATGTTGGTGGCTCCCGACACCAACTTTTTTAAATCATCAATATCGAGTAAATCTGCATACGACCATTCAATATATGCCCATTTTTCATCGGCCTCTTCTTTGAAATAAAATTCAAAAAGTAGTTTGACAGCGGCTCTTTTTTGAGGGCTCCGATAAGCCGCACGAACAGGTTGCTTGCGTTTAGTTAACTCAATTAAGACATGACTTCCGAGAAGTCCGGTTGCGCCTGTTACTAAATTCACAGTTTAAAACTAAGGATTACTTTGATAGTAGGCAGCAAGTGCCGCCTTGATTTGTCCCGCGGCATAATCGAGCTGGTTGTCAGTATGTGCAGAAGAAATAAACCCAACCTCATAACCACTCGGACCAAAATAAACGCCTACATCGAGCAAATAATGGTGCATGAAGTTAAATGCAGACATATCACTATCTATTTGATCAGCGGCTAGGATACGTTTTTTACCATTGAAGGAGAACCAAAATATAGAACCAACACAGACCAATTCCATTGGATAGTTGTGCGCGAAGGCATAATTATTGATATTGTCAACAAATTGTTGTGTGCGCTTGGCCTGTTGGGTATAAAATCCTTCTGCCGCACAAAGTTCTAGTTGGGCCAGGCCAGCAGCCATAGCCACCGGATTGCCCGAAAGTGTACCAGCTTGGTAAACCGGTCCTTCTGGCGACACATTTGACATAAGCGCTTTTCTTGCTCCGTAGGCACCCACAGGAAGACCCCCACCAATAATTTTTCCGTAAGTGACGATATCAGGCTGAATACCAAAAAGCTCGGCGGCACCGCCAAAAGCCACCCTAAACCCGGAAATCACTTCGTCGAAAATGAGCAAGACGCCATATTTTGTGCATAAGGTTCTCAGTAAATTCAAAAAGTGCAGGTCTTGTAAAAGCAAGCCATTATTGGCAGGAATAGGCTCAATAATAACTGCAGCTAAATCGGCGTGCTGTGCTTCAAAACAGGCGCTTAACGCTTCTTGATCATTGAGCGGCAAGACGATGGTTTCATTAGCAAAAGCTTCAGGAACACCCGCACTTGATGAGGTTCCGAAAGTAACCAACCCGCTTCCTGCTTTGACTAATAAGGCGTCAACATGACCGTGGTAACAACCCTCAAACTTGAGAATTTTATTTTTACCAGTTGCCCCACGAGCCAAACGCAAAGCACTCATAACAGCTTCGGTTCCGGAGCTCGTAAAACGGATTTTATCGATGAATGGCAGCCGTTCCAACATAAAGGCGGCCAACTCGTTTTCTTTGCGCGTTGGTGCGCCAAAACTAGCTCCGTTTTGCAGGGTTGCCACAATTTTTTCAAAAACGTAAGGATGGTTGTGGCCATGAATGAGCGGCCCCCAACTGCAACAAAAATCAATGAATGCATTGCCATCTTCATCCCAGATTTGCGCACCATTGCCTTTGGCAATAAAAAGCGGGGTACCTCCGACAGACTTAAAGGCGCGTACTGGCGAGTTTACGCCACCCGGAAAATATCCTTTGGCGGCTTCGAACAATTCTGCCGAACGGCTGCGGTCGATAGGAGAGGGAGTCTTCATTCTTATGTATATTTGTGGCCATAAAGTTACGAATAAAGTGCTGCATATGAAATTTGAAAATAGCCTCACATTTGCTCAACTACAAGATCAAAATGACCCTTTAGCTGAATTTCGCACGCGTTTTCACTTTCCAACTTTTCACAACCCAAATCCTGTTTATTTCACCGGTAATTCGCTGGGCCTGCAGCCAAAAAAGGCTGCCGCATACATTCAAGAAGAATTAGATGCATGGGCAAAATACGGTGTAGAAGGCCATTTTTTAGCCAAAAGACCCTGGTTCTCTTACCACGAAAACCTGACTGAAATGGCCTCAAAAGTTGTTGGAGCGAAACCTATCGAGGTGGTTGTAACCCATTCGCTTACAACGAACCTGCATTTGTTAATGGCCTCGTTTTACCGACCATCGGGAAACCGCGTTAAAATCCTTTGTGAAGAAAAAGCTTTTCCTAGTGATCAATACGCGCTCGCTTCTCAAGTTGCATTTCATGGTTTGCCTTCGAACGCGCTTGTTGAAGTGGGCCCGCGTATAGGCGAGCATTTAATCAGAGAAGAAGACATTTTGCAAAAAATCGCCGAACTTGGAGAAGAGCTTGCACTTGTTATGATTGGCGGCGTGAATTACTACACGGGACAATATTTCGACCTTCAAAAAATCACAAGGGCGGGCCATGCGGTCGGCGCAATTGTTGGCTTTGATTTAGCGCACGCAGCAGGCAATGTCAATTTGGCGCTCCATGATTGGGGTGTTGATTTTGCGGCTTGGTGTGGTTACAAGTACTTGAATTCTTCTCCAGGAGGCGTATCGGGAATGTTTGTTCACGAGAAACACGCATACAATAAAGAATTGCCGCGTTTTGCGGGCTGGTGGGGACATAACAAAGAAATTCGTTTTCAAATGGAAGCAGGTTTTGAACCCATACCTGGTGCCGAAGGCTGGCAATTGAGCAATGCGCCTGTTTTGGGTATGGCGGCTCATTTGGCGGCCCTTGAAATTTTTGATGAAGCAGGAATGGAACGCATCGGTCAAAAACGCGATTTGCTTACAGCATATTTAGCGTTTCTGATTGAAGATGTTTCGGCAAGAAACCAAGAGAAATGTGCTTTTGAAATCATCACACCGAAGGACCCCAAACAACGAGGCGCTCAGCTTTCTATTTTAGCAAAAGGACAAGCCCGCCAGTTGTTCGACCGCCTTATAGATTTTGGCGTCATTGCCGATTGGAGAGAGCCAAATGTAATCAGAATTGCACCTGCACCGCTTTATAACTCATTTGAAGATTGTTACCGCTTTGCGCAGTTTTTAGAGCAGGCGATCCATTAATTTAGTTACGAACGGGATTATTGAGGTAAAGGTCTAGATCTGCTGCAAAATACGCCAGCTCTAAAGCACGAACTTTTGCTTCTATTTCTTCGGCACTTTCCCCCCTTAAGAGCGCTAATGCATGCTGAAATAAAAGGCGCCCTTTATCGAATTCTTCATTTACTAAATGAATACTTATTCCGCAGAAAGCTTCTTTTGCTGCAGAAACGGCCTTGTGAACGTGTTTTCCATACATTCCAGCGCCGCCGTATTTTGGCAACAATGAAGGATGAATATTGATTATTCTATTCGGAAAAGCAGAAATTAACTCGACCGGAACTTTTTTCAAGAAACCAGCTAATACTATCCAATTTGCACCCAAGTCCTGGGTAATGTTTAAGTAAGACGAGAAGTCTTTACCCGTCATGTCATAAAAAGGAATCGAATGATCGGCGCAAAATCCTTGCATTTCTTCATTTGGGTTACTGGAAAGCAATCCAACTACCTTAACGCGCTCATTTCCTTTGAAATAGCTAATTATTTGACGTGCATTACTGCCTCCTCCTGAAATAAATAAAATAATTCGTGCGACCATCTATATAGCAAAGTTAAGCATAGTGCGCGATTCCTCGCGTTTGAGCTGCGAAGTGTTGATAAATTAAATAGGGATAAGTTTTGTTTATTGGGTGATAGTTTTTTTCTTTGCAAGCTGAAACCTTTAAAATTTAAAAAATGTCTGAAATCAAAGCTAAAGTTATCGCGATCATCGTAGATAAACTGAATGTTGAAGAAAGTGAAGTAACTAACGAAGCAAGCTTCACCAATGACTTGGGTGCCGATTCACTTGACACTGTTGAGTTAATTATGGAATTCGAGAAACAATTCAATATTTCTATCCCAGACGATAAAGCAGAAGGTATCCAAACAGTTGGTGACGCGATTGCTTACATCGAGGCAAACGTTTAATATTTCCCACAATTACTTTTAGTAATAGGTTATGCAATTAAAAAGAGTTGTTGTTACGGGTCTTGGTGCACTTACCCCAATAGGCAATACCGTTCAAGAATACTGGGATGGTCTAATGGCAGGTAAAAGCGGCGCGGCGCCCATCAAACAATTTGATTCTTCTCTGTTTAAAACGCAATTCGCTTGTGAGCTAAAAGATTACAATGTGGAAGACCACATCGACAAAAAGGAAGCACGTAAGCTTGATCAATTTTCGCAGTATGCCATAGTGACCGCTACGGAAGCTATGGCAGATGCTGCATTGCTTGAGTCTAATCCAAATCTTGACCGTGTCGGCGTTATTTGGGGCTCAGGTGTTGGTGGATTGAAAACCTTCCAAGAAGAAGCCAGAGAATATTTTGGCGGAGACGGAACACCTCGTTTCAATCCTTTCTTTATCCCAAAAATGATTGCCGATATCGCAGCCGGCCACATCTCTATCAAATATGGCCTACGCGGCCCAAATTATGTTTGTGTCTCAGCTTGCGCTTCCGCAACGAATGCCATCATTGATGCTTTTAATCTTATCCGTTTGGGTAAAGCCGACGCCATCGTCACTGGCGGTTCAGAGGCAGGCGTAAATGAAATGGGCATGGGCGGTTTTAATGCGCTTAAGGCGCTTTCAACCCGCAACGATTCTCCACAAACCGCATCGCGTCCATTTGACCTTGACCGCGATGGTTTTGTGTTAGGCGAAGGTTCAGGATGTTTAATTCTTGAAGAATACGAGCACGCTATTAAACGAGGTGCAAAAATTTATGCTGAGGTAATCGGAGGCGGCATGTCCGGAGATGCCTATCACATGACTGCTCCGCATCCAGAAGGCTTGGGTGCCCGCAACACCATGCTTGCGGCCATCGAAGACGCCGAAATCAATCCGTCTGAAATTGATTACGTCAATGTACACGGAACTTCAACACCACTCGGCGACATTGCAGAAGTCAAAGCAATTCAACAAGTGTTTGGTGACCATGCCTATAACTTGAACATCAGCTCCACCAAATCCATGACAGGTCATTTACTTGGTGCGGCAGGTGCAATAGAAGCTATAGCTTGCGTGTTAGCAGTTCAAAACGACATGGTTCCGCCAACCATCAATCACTTTACCGATGACCCAGAGCTAGACCCTGAGCTCAATTTTACCTTTCACAAACCACAGGCACGTGCGGTGAATGTAGCGTTGTCAAACACATTCGGTTTTGGCGGGCACAATACATCTATTATCGTTAAGAAATTCAAGGCTTAAGCTTTTGAAAATCCCATTTTTTCATAAACCCAAGTCGAAAGAAGAACTTGAGGTCATACGTTTTGTGCTCAAGCAATTTGCTTATAAACCCCAACAAATACCATTTTTTGTTCAAGCCCTAACGCACAAAAGCGCTATGCCTGACGCGGTTCAGCACGCTGCAAACGAACGTTTAGAATTCCTCGGCGATGCCGTTTTAGACGCAGTGGTTGCTTCATTTGTATTCCAGAAATACCCTGAATTAGACGAAGGTCAACTCACGAAAATAAAGTCAAAGATTGTAAATCGAAAGTCGCTATCTGCCATCGGAGAGAAAATGGGCATAAGAAACCACCTTATTTATAGTCAAGGCAGGAGCATCAATTTGGCAGGCTTGGAAGGCAATGCTTTTGAGGCACTTATTGGTGCTATTTACTTAGATTCTAATTTTGAAACAGCACGAAAGGTGCTTATAAACACGGTGTTAAGAAAACACCTCAATCTTAATAAGCTTTTAGAGGAGGAACTGGATTTCAAGTCAACCCTTTTTATTTGGTGTCAACGTAAAAAACTGAATTTGTCCTTTGAATTATTGAATGAGCAGTTTATTGATGGGAAAGCGGTTTATGAAATGATCGTTCAAATCAACAGAACAACTTATGGAAAGGGCAAGGGGTTTTCGAAAAAAGAGGCTGAGCAAGCAGCGGCAAAAGAAACACTCGTCTTGATGGGAGAAATTTAAATAGCCGTAGAATTTTATAAAAATTGTAGTACATTTGCCCTATAAAAGATTGAAACATGACTTGGACAGACTTGGTTTACAAAATTGGAGATACGTTTCAGTGGTCTTTCGGCTTCTACGAATTCGTACAAAATTACTTTAACATCTTTTTAATCCTTCTTGGGTTTTTTGGTTTTTATTTCTGGATGCGCACACAAAAAAAGCTCAGCGATCAAGCCAATGTATCCATTGATATTAAGGAAAATAAAGGTTGGTACAATAAAGAAGGCCAACAATTAAAATAAGATTTTGCAACATGCAAACGAAAAGGGCGGTCATTTGACCGCCCTTTTTAATTTGAAGCTATTAAGCAGCTTATTTTTCTGATAAAAGACTTGCCCCAAAGAATTCTCGATTCATGCGAGCTATATTTTCTAATGAAATTCCTTTAGGACACTCTATTTCACAGGCGCCAGTATTGGTGCAATTTCCGAAACCTTCTTCATCCATCTGGCGCACCATATTTAATACGCGATCTTTCGCTTCTATCCTACCTTGTGGTAAAAGCGCATACTGTGAAACTTTTGCGCCAACAAATAACATTGCCGATCCATTTTTACAAGTTGCAACACACGCGCCACAACCAATACAAGCTGCTGCTTCAAAAGCTTTATCTGCATCGGCTTTTGGAACAGGGATCGCATTTGCATCCATTGTGCGTCCTGATGTATTGACCGAGATAAAACCTCCGGCTTGTTGAATGCGATCAAATGCAGAACGGTCAACAACAAGGTCTTTTACAATAGGAAATGCACGTGATCTCCACGGCTCTACATAGATTGTGTCACCATCGGCGAAACTGCGCATATGGAGTTGGCAGGTGGTGGTACCGGTTTCCGGACCGTGAGCACGCCCATTGATATACAATGAACACATTCCACAAATTCCTTCGCGACAATCGTGGTCAAAGGCAACGGGTTCTTTTTGTTCGTTGATCAGTTGTTCATTGAGCTGATCGAGCATTTCTAGAAATGAACTATCAGTAGATACCTGCTGAAGACTATAAGTTTCAATGCCGCCTTTTGCGTTCGCATTTTTTTGTCTCCAGATTTTGAGCGTAATATTGATGAATTTTGAAGCCATGTCTATTTATTTATAATTGCGCGCTGCAATTTTAATGAACTCATAATTAAGCGCTTCTTTGTGAAGTGCTGCTTTTTTAGCGTCGCCATCTTGGTATTCCCAAGCGGCTACATACTTGAAGTTTTCGTCGTCACGGAGTGTTTCACCTTCGCTGTCTTGGTATTCTTCTCGGAAGTGTCCACCACAAGATTCTTGTCGATGCAAGGCATCAACAGCCATGAGTTGGCCGAGTTCAATGAAGTCGGCAACACGCATTGCTTTATCGAGCTCAGGGTTCATTTCATTGGCGTCACCAGGGACAAATACGTCTTTGTAGAATTCTTCGCGAAGCGCAGCAATTTCATCTATGGCTTGTTTTAAGCCTGCTTCGTTGCGGGCCATACCAACTTTGTTCCACATAATGAGGCCTAAGCGTTTGTGGAAGTGATCTACCGATTTACTTCCTTTATTTTGTAAGAAGCGGTCTATACTTGCTTTTACTTCTGCTTCGGCTTGGTCGAACTCAGGTGTATCTATAGCAATTTTACCTGTACGGATATCGTTGGCTAGGTAATCAGAGATGGTATATGGCAACACGAAATAACCATCGGCCAAGCCTTGCATAAGTGCAGAAGCACCTAAACGGTTGGCACCATGTTCGGAGAAGTTTGCCTCACCTGTTACAAAACAACCCTCAATGGAACTCTGAAGATTGTAATCGACCCAAACTCCGCCCATTGTGTAGTGGACAGCAGGGTAAATTTTCATAGGGGTTTCGTATGGATTATCGTCGGTAATCTTTTGATACATTTTGAAAAGGTTCCCGTACTTCTCTTTAATCCATTTTGTACCCAACGCGAGGATTTTTTCTTCTGTAGGGTTGTGGTCTCCTTGCGCAAAAGCAGATTGGCGTCCTTTATTTCGGATTTCTGTAGCGAAGTCTAGGTAGACACCCTCGTTAGTATCATTTGCTTCGATGCCAAAACCGGCATCACATCGATCTTTGGCAGCTCTTGATGCAACATCACGTGGAACCAAGTTGCCGAAAGCTGGATAACGTCTTTCCAAGAAATAGTCACGGTCTTCTTCGGCAATTTGTGTTGGCTTTAAACGACCTTCACGAATGGCTTCTGCATCTTCTTTTTTCTTTGGAACCCATATACGCCCTGAGTTTCGTAGCGACTCGGACATAAGTGTGAGCTTAGATTGATTGGTTCCGTGAACAGGTATACAAGTTGGGTGAATTTGCACAAAGCAAGGGTTAGCAAAATGTGCACCTTTTTTGTGTACTTTCCAAGCCGCTGAAACGTTGCTTCCCATAGCGTTTGTGGATAGAAAGTAAACATTTCCGTAACCACCTGATGCAATTACAACTGCATGTGCCGAGTGGCGCTCTAGTGCGCCAGTAACAAGGTTACGGGCAATGATGCCGCGTGCTTTACCGTCTATTTTAACCAGGTCCATCATTTCATGGCGGTGATACATCTTAACACGACCCAAACCGATTTGACGAGAAAGTGCAGAATAAGCGCCTAACAAAAGCTGTTGACCCGTTTGACCCGCTGCATAAAATGTGCGTTGTACTTGCGTCCCACCGAAAGAACGGTTATCGAGAAGCCCGCCGTATTCACGCGCAAAAGGCACACCTTGCGCGACACACTGGTCAATGATGTTACCCGATACTTCTGCCAAGCGATATACGTTGGCCTCTCGAGCCCGGTAGTCACCACCTTTGATGGTGTCATAAAACAAACGATAGATAGAATCGCCATCGTTTTGGTAGTTTTTAGCGGCATTGATTCCGCCTTGTGCAGCAATGGAGTGTGCGCGGCGTGGCGAGTCTTGGAAGCAAAAGGCTTTAACATTATAGCCCATCTCTCCGAGAGAGGCTGCCGCAGAAGCACCGGCCAAACCTGTACCGACAACAATAACATCGATTTTTGGTCGGTTGTTTGGTGCCACCAATTTCATATGGTTCTTGTGATTGGTCCACTTTTCTGAAATTGGACCTTCTGGAATGCGCGAATTTAATACTGACATAGCTATATTCCTAGAGGTTGTAAATAATGACGGGAATGATTGCAAATAATAGCGGAACGAGAACAGCAAAGCCATTGCCGATTATTTTAATCAGGGGGGTATATTTTGGGTGGTTGATTCCTAAAGACTGAAAAGCACTTTGGAAACCATGTAAAAGGTGGTAAGCAAGCACTATCATTGAAATGACATAGAAAAGCACGGCGTATAGCGCTCCTTCGTTTTTACTCGGGTTGAAGAAGTCCATAACCAAGCCGTGTAAGTCACGATAGCCTTCGGCAACTTTAACATTGGTACCTTTGATATATAAATCTGTTCCTTTTTCGACGATATTATTTTTGTCTCTTGGTATTGGCTGTATTCCGGGAACATGTGTGTAGTAGATTTCTGGAGTTTGGTTGCCCATCATTGGATTTTCCATTTCAAGTTGATAGGTATGTAGCGGCACTTCTTCTTTGATTTTCATTTTCCACCAGAAGTTGGCCATGTGTGTGGCAAGAAAAACCAAAATGAGGGTTCCTAAAACGGCCATGCTGCGGCTTGCAGAGCTTGAATTTGCAGCTGGTTTGTTGTAGGCGTAACGCACAGGGCGCGCTTTGCGATTTTGAATCGTGAGTGCAAAACCATCAATTACGTGTACAAGCACAGCTATATAAGTAACATAGGATAAAATTTTGATAAAGGGGTTGTGCCCCATGAAATAAGCATATTCGTTGAATGCGCGACGACCTTCCTCTCCGGTCTTTAGAATTAATTGAAGGTTTCCGAGCAAATGGCCCACCAAAAACGTGCAAAGGAAAAGACCGGTAAGGGCCATAAAAACCTTTTTACCGATAGAAGATTTAAAGAATGCAGAGTTACTCATAAGAATCTTTCATTTGTAGTGGTGCAAATTTAATTCAACAACATTTAATTGTAGCAAATGTTTCCAAGATAATCCTTTAAATAAGATTATTTAAAACCATTATAGATAGTTTAGCGTACATCGATTTTCATTCACTGAGAGTTCGACTTGAGCGCCTAAAACAAGCGGATGGTTATCGTCCATATGACCAGCAGGAAAACCAAAGCAGATTGGGATTTTTCGAAACAAAAAATGGCTCAATATAAGATCGTGAATATCCTTGCCAAAAGGCACGTCGGTATCTTCTAAATCGGTCATACCGCCAACAATTAAGCCCTGAATTTGATCTAATGCCCCGCATTTGCGCAGCGCATGGAACATGCGGTCAATGCGATAAAGATGTTCAGCTAAATCTTCGATAAATAATAGGGCCCCCGACAAGTCATAGCGCTCGGGTGTAGCTAACATGCTGAAAATAATACTCAGGTTTCCCCCAATTAAATGGCCTTGAGTGGTTCCTTTTTGATTTTTTGGGTGCGCAGCAAATTCAATGTTACTTGTCTTCCCAAAAAGTAATTCCTGTAGACGGGTTTTGGCCAGGGCGGTGTTTTTTTCAATATTTAGGGCCATTGTACCATGTATGCTTTGGAATCCAAGACTTTGAATTTTATGATGTAAAACACAGATGTCTGAAAAACCAATGACCCATTTAGGTTCTTGGATAAACTGCGCCCATTGGATACCATCAAGTAGTTGTATGCAGCCGTAGCCTCCTCGCACACACCAAATGGCTTTTGCTTCCGGGTGATCGAAACCCTCTTGTAAATCGGCAAGCCGCTGAATTTCAGTTCCTGAAAAATAATCTTGCCTTTCCGTTAAATGCGTGCTGCGCACAGCGCGTAAACCGATGGATGCCAACCAATTTTCTGCAGCAACTACAAAGTTTTCTTCAATGGCTTTAGCTGGGGCACTGAGGTAAACTAAATCCCCTATTTTTAGAGATGGCGGTGTAATTAAATTCATTTTTCCAAAAGCGCGTTAAGGATTTTTAAATCTAAGGTCGTCGTAATTTTTATATTTTCTTCGTTGCTTGGTACAAGCAGGGGCATGATCCCTATTGCTTCGACTACACTTGCGTCATCTGTAAATTTGGAGTCGTACCCACTTTGGTATGCCGCCAAAATGGTCGATGCATCAAAACACTGTGGTGTATGCACAAGAAAAAAACGAGATCGGTCAACGTTTTCGGAATGAGTTGTGGATCCTTGGCGCAGTGAATCTTTTAATCCTAAAACCGGCACTACGGCTTTAGCGTGTTTTAAACCATCAAAACAATGTTGAATAGTTTGCTTGCTTACTAGTGGCCGCACGCCATCGTGAATAGCTATTTGCTGACCTTCACACAAACGAAGTGCATTTTGAATCGAATGAAAGCGTTCCTTGCCACCATCCACAAGGTCGTGTATGATCTCAATATTGTATTTATCAAGGAGTTCTTTCCAATAAGACTTCCATTCTTGTGGCAAGGTAATAATAATTTGTGCATTGGGGTCGAAAGCATGAAATGCTTCTAGTGTGCGGATAAGAATTGGTTTTTGGTTCAGCAACATAAACTGTTTTGGCAAGGTTTTGCCCATGCGCGTTCCGATTCCGCCAGCTGTAATGATGATGCTTCTTTTCATTTTCTCAAAGATAAACAAACTAGAGCTCCTCAGCAGGCAATAATTTCAGCCTATTTGGCACTAAGTCTATTTTAAACGAGGAACCACCAATATACTCTCCATCTGTTTCGGCATGTAGCAGTTCGTCGCACTTTAGTATAATAGGGAAAGCTATTGATAAATAATGGGCTTCAGGGTGCTTGATTTTTTTACCGCGCTTCACTTTGAGCACATTTTTAAGATAATCAAATAAAGAAACCTTACCTAAAAGTGTTAATTTGAGTTCACTATCATTGATTTTGGCCCCTGGGTGAATATAAAGGCCATCTCCGAAAATACTACCGTTGCAAAAAGCAGCTAAAAGAAGTTCGCCATTGTAATTAAAATGTTGGCAAGTGATAGAGACTTTGGGCCTCTTGTAATTCAGAAAAGTTTTAATGATGGCCAATCCATATGAAAAATTATGACCAAATCGCTTGCGGAAATTTTGTAATTCTAGTACAACGGCACCGCCAAATCCGATATCTGCAATGTTGGCAAAATACCTGGTTTCTGCTTCGGTGTGAAGTAGGCCAACATCGAAATATTGAAATTTTGAAGCACGAATTTGCGCTAAGAAATCATATTTTTTGGAATACCCAGCCGAACGATAAAAATCATTTCCCGTGCCATTTGGTAAAACGCCAAGTATTGGAAAAAATTCAGCGTTGGGGTGTGTGCAAACGCCATTTATGAGCACATTGAATGTGCCGTCTCCGCCAACACCAAGCAAATGTGTACATTCGGGGGTTAACGCATAGATGAAAGACTGAGCGTCTTTTGGGTTGTTGCTTTTATAAATACTGAACTGCGCTCCGAAAAAGTGTTGAAGAGCTGCCAAAAGGTGTTTGTTCTGTGCAGTTATTTTTTTGCCGCCGTTCAGAATGCAGTAGATTTGATGCATGCACCAAATTACGCAAATATTTTAGTATTGGATTTGAAGGCCGCTCGATTGCTGCCACTTTTCACCGTTGACGACAGCTGTTACGAAATAAATATAGGCGCCACGGTTTAACTTATCGCCGCCTAAATCTTTTCCATCCCAGTTGAAGCGAGGATTGTTGTCTTTGTATACAATATTGTTTTTAGCATCTAATACCACGATACTAAAATCTTGAACATCTGCTTGTTGCCAATTTATTTGCAAGGTTTCGTTTTGATCATCACCGTTTGGCGTAAAGATGTTGGGTAGTGTAATACGCGGCTGATTTACTGCATTTGTTGCAGTCTGCACCATCGTATGATAGGCCGGGCTTGTGTTTTGTGGAGCAGCTAAAGAACCTGACGCATTTGGTTTTGGGATGCCTGAGAGTTGAAAGCTCGGAGGCATAGAAGGAAGGATTTCTTGAATCGATGCTAAGACGGATTCAGGAATATGGGGTTGGTCTGAAATGGTATTTGAGCCTATTTGATTGTTATTTATTTCTTGATCAGCAAGTTGATGTTGGGCAGGATCAGTAGTAGTTATTGGAGCACCCAAAGTATTTTGAGGGGATATTTGAATGTCTGAAACGCGGTCGTTTTTAGGCGCGGGTGTCTTTTGCTGAACGGGTTGTTTTTCAGCTTTTGGAGTTGCTGAGGATTGAACAGCAAGGTAAATGGATACAACTACAATTGAACTTGCCGCAATACCAATAAGCGTTTTAGACAAAATACTAAGGCCTGTTTTGGCTGTGCCGGCGCCCAACGAAAACGAAATAGAAGACCACAAAGCGGGGTCAACCGAGACTTGATGGTCTTGGAGGCCTTTGGCAAAAAGATCTTTTATATTATCGTTATCTATCATTTAATCTAAGTTTTCAATGCGGTCTTTCAAATATGCCCTTGCTCTAAGGTATTGTGTTTTAGATGTGCTTTCTGAAACGCCAAGCTGCGCGGCAATTTCTTGATGTGAGTAGCCTTCAATAGCAAATAAATTAAAAACGGTTCTGTATCCGTCTGGAAGTGCTTGAATCAATTTTAGGAGGTCGTCAGCCATGAGTTTTTCTGCGTTAAAACTTTCAACTGAAAGTTTATGGCTGACGTCGTCGAGGGCTACATCGGTAAGCATTTTTTTGTCTTTACGCAGTTGGTCTAGGCAGGTATTTACAGCAATTTTTTTGAGCCAACCTTCAAAGGCACCTTCGGATTTGTAATTGCTTATGTGTGCAAATATTTTGACAAAAGTATCTTGTAGGGTGTCTTGGGCACGCATTTGGTCTTTCATGTAACGCAAACACACGCCGTATAATTTGGGGGCATAGATGTCAAACAACGCTTTTTGAGCTTTTGGACGAGCAGCAATACAACCTAGTATGAGTTCTTGTTCCTCCATTACTCCTCAGCCTAGACGTAAATTGATTTTAAAAAGTTGCATGCGTAAAGCAAGATAGTTTATTTCTTTTAATTTCGTATTTAAACACCCTTTCGAATCGATATGCGCTATCCCATTTTTCCATTGTTTGTGCTTTTGCTATCGCATTTGAATTTTGCACAAAACGCGCAAAACATACCATATATTGCTGAGATACAACTCAATGATCGTTTGCAAATACAGGTAACGGCCGAGCTCCCAAGCAAAGATCCGAAAGCACCCATCACCATTTATAATGGAGAAGAAATCTATCAATTATCCGTAAAAAAACGGATAGGCGACACCATTATTTATCAATTTCCGGCGCAAGATGCCGAATGGCGCCTGGCTTTTGATAAGGTATTTTCAGAAGCACGCGGCTGGTGGATCAACTACAATAAAAAAGCACCGGTACGCTATCCAATTCACCTGAATAAAGGAATCCTTGAAGCACCGGCTCCGGGCCCAGAATTCTTGAGCGTCGCTGGGCGTTGGCGGGTGGTATTCAACCCGGGAACTGAAAAGGAAGAGCTTATGGTAGGCGTATTTAAACAACAAATTGGCAATTTCGTCACGGGAAGTTTTTTGAGCGAAACTGGTGACTACCGCTATTTACACGGCCATATTTCGGGAGACAAGCTTCATTTACAAACTTACACAGGTTATTGGGCATTTGTTGTCGATGCAACGCTACAAAATGCGGATCAAATGACGGGTAATTTTTACAGCGGCTCGAGTTACAATGCTCCCTTTTCGGCTGTCCGAGATGCTTCAGTACAATTGCGCGACGAAAGTAGTCTTACTTATTTAATAAAGCGCGATGAGCCTGTTTTGTTGAAAGACCTCATCAAGATGAATGGCAAAAAAACGACCATCAATTTAGCAGCAAAAAATCAATTAACCATCATTCAGATCATGGGAACGTGGTGCCCAAACTGCTTGGACGAGACCCAAATGCTATTGCAATTACAAAAGGATTACGGCGCAAAAGGCTTACAAGTAATGGCACTTGCCTTTGAGGTAGGGAGCGATACAAAAAAACAAAGGGCTCGCTTGAAAAGCTGGATCAAAGCGATGGGGGTAAATTATCCTGTTTATCTAGCAGGCACATCGAGTAAAGATGTTGCCTCAGCTCGCTTTCCTATGCTCAATGGCATCATGAGTTTTCCGACCACCTTACTTGTTGATCAGCAGGGGAAAATCATTGCCATTCATACCGGATTTAGCGGACCAGCAACAGGTCAAGCATATAACGATTTGGTAGAAAAATTCAAGCAAGAAATAGAGGGCAATTTACCTGCCCATTAAGAACGGATATTTATCGATGTTCTTGAGTGCTATGCTCGTACCACGAGCAACTGCTCGAAGCGGATCTTCGGCAATATGCACCGGAAGTTTGGTTTTTGATTGAATGCGCTTATCGAGACCGCGCAGCATAGAACCGCCCCCAGCAAGGTAAATACCGGTTTTGTAGATGTCAGCAGAAAGTTCTGGCGGTGTCATTTCGAGCGCGCTCAAGATGGCCTCCTCAATTTTAGAAATGGTTTTATCGAGGGCATGTGCCACTTCTTGATAAGAAACCATAATTTCTTTTGGAATCCCGGTCATGAGGTCACGGCCGCGTACGGCAAAATCTGCAGGTGGGTTTTCTAATTCAGATAAAGCCGCACCAACTTCAATTTTGATTTGTTCGGCCGTACGCTCACCAACCAAAATATTATGTTGGCGACGCATGTATTCTTCGATGTCGTTGGTAAAGTCGTCACCGGCAATTCGAATGGATTTATCACAGACAATACCACCGAGGGCAATCACCGCAATTTCTGAGGTACCACCACCTATGTCGATAATCATGTTGCCCATTGGTTCCTCTACGTCAATACCAATACCAATGGCAGCAGCCATAGGCTCGTGAATAAGGTAAACTTCTTTAGCGCCGGCGTGTTCTGCAGAATCTTGAACAGCTCTTTTTTCAACTTCGGTAATGCCTGATGGAATACAGATAACCATGCGCAAAGTTGGATTGAACAAGCTGCGTCCGGGATTGATCATTTTGATCATGCCTTTGATCATTTGCTCGGCACTTTGAAAGTCGGCAATTACACCATCTTTTAGTGGGCGAACGGTTTCGATGAGCTTATGGGTTTTGCCATGCATTTGCTGTGCCTTTCTTCCAATAGCGACTACCTTACCCGTTTGGATATCTTTGGCAACAATGGAAGGTTCGTCGACAACTACTTTGTCGTTCCAGATAATCAAGGTGTTTGCCGTACCGAGATCGATGGCAATTTCCTGTGTAAGAAAGTTAAAAAGGCCCATTTTTAAAGCACTTGATGTGGTTATAATTGATTCTTATTCGTAGAAGACGTTCAAAGGTTACATTCTATAAGCAACATTTGAAAAAATCTTTCATTTTAGTGTTTGAAATGACGAATACCGGTAAACACCATTTTCATTTGGTTGTCATCGCAATAGGTTATAGAGAGATCATCTTTGACGGATCCGCCTGGTTGGATAACAACATTAATTCCCTCTAAATGAGCAATTTCAACACAATCAGGGAATGGGAAAAATGCGTCGCTAGCCATTACGGCGCCGCTTAAATCAAAACCAAAAGATTTGGCTTTGTGAATGGCTTGTTTAAGCGCGTCAACCCTAGATGTTTGGCCTGTTCCACTGGCAAGAAGTTGACCGTTTTTTGCCAAAATAATGGTGTTCGATTTAGTGTGTTTAACCAGTTTATTTGCGAATAAAAGGTCGTCAATTTCGGCGGCACTTGGCGCCAATTTTGTTTTGACTTCTAACTGAACCGCTGTCTCAGTAGCGAAATCCGCATCTTGAACTAAGAAGCCATTGAGTGCACTTCGCACAAGCGTTTTAGGCAGCTCAAGTTCTTTTTGCACAAGAATGATGCGGTTCTTTTTGGATTGCAAAAGTTCGATTGCAACAGGCGCATAGGAAGGCGCAATTAAAACTTCACAAAAGAGTTCGTTCACAAGCGCAGCTGTTTCTAAGTCGAGGTGTTGGTTGGCAATAAGTATTCCACCAAATGCACTTACAGGGTCGGCAGCTAACGCTGCCTCATAGGCTTCTGTGAGTGTTGAACGCGTGGCTAATCCACATGCATTATTGTGTTTAAGTATTGCAAAAGTTGGTCCGTCATGCTTGTATTCTTGAATGAGTCTTACTGCAGCGTCTACATCGAGTAAGTTGTTGTACGAAAGCTCTTTTCCGTGAATTTTGGCAAAAAGGGCGTTTAGGTCGCCAAAGAAATAGCCTTTTTGATGCGGATTTTCTCCGTAGCGTAAAGGGCATGATTTTTCTTCGCTGATTTTAAGATAGGAACTGTTTTGATTGACAAAGTAGTTGTGAATCATGGTGTCGTAGTGTGAAGACACATGAAAAGCGTCGGCGGCAAAACTTTGTCGCTGTTCAAGGGTGGTTTCGGCACCTTGGTCAGTAAGGATTTGTAGAAATGTGGGATATTGTTTGACACTAGGAATGATAACTACGTCATTGAAGTTTTTTGCAGCCGCACGTATCAAGGAAATACCTCCGATATCAATTTTTTCGATAATTGAGGCGTGATCTGCGCCTGAGGCAACGGTCTCTTCGAAAGGGTAGAGATCGACAATGACCAAGTCAATACTTTGGAGTTGGTGTGCTTCCATATGCGCTTGATCTGGAGCGAAGTCACGGCGATTGAGAATACCACCGAATATCGCTGGGTGTAGTGTTTTAACTCGACCACCCAATATCTCAGGAAACTTTGTAACATCTTCTACAGACGTGACAGGAACTCCCAATTCTTGTATAAAAGCTAATGTACCTCCGGTTGAAAGTATTTCTACTTTGTTGGCATGTAAGGCCTCTACAATTGGCGCTAAACCATCTTTGTAGTATACGGAAATGAGCGCGCGTTGGATGTTTTTTTGAGCTGTCATATATTCTGGAAAGTGCAAAGGTACAGTATAATTAAAAAGGCCCGCAATATGCGAGCCTTTTTATATTCATGAATTTACGTTCCATATATAACCGGCTAGCGCCGCTTCTATCCGGAACACATTTCACAACCTTCAGGATCATCCAAAGAGCAAGCGATAGCCGCTTGTTGGTCTTCGATTGATTGTTCTTTTGGTTGTTCAGTAACAGTTTTATCAACGGTAAATTTAATGGCGTCAGTGGCTGCTTTTGTACGCAGGTAGTACATGCCTGTTTTGAGGCCTTTTTCCCAGCCATAGAAGTGCATTGAGGTAAGTTTACCGAAGTTGGCATTCTCCATGAAAATATTCAAAGATTGGCTTTGGCAAATGTAAGCACCACGATCAGCTGCTTGTTCGATAATTGCTTTTTGAGAAATTTCCCAAGCTGTTTTGTATAGGTCTTTGAGGCGCTGAGGAATTTCTTGGATGTTTTGAATAGATCCGTTAGCCGCCATAATTTTTTGACGCATATCTTTATTCCACAAACCTTCCTTGACAAGATCCTTGAGAAGGTGCTTATTGACGATAATGAATTCGCCTGAAAGCACGCGACGGGTGTAGATATTGGAGGTGTATGGCTCGAAACATTCGTTGTTGCCAAGAATTTGTGCAGTGGATGCAGTTGGCATTGGTGCAAGTAAAAGAGAGTTGCGCACACCGTGTTTTTTAACCTCAGTTTTGAGCACATCCCATTCCCAACGATTGGTCGGAGTAACGCCCCACATATCAAATTGGAAAATACCTTTAGAAACAGGTGAACCTTTAATGGTTTGGTATGGACCGTCAACTTTCGCGAGGTCTTTGGAGGCCGTCATGGAAGCAAAGTAAATGGTTTCAAATATTTCACGGTTGAGTGCGCGCGCTTCTTCTGATTCGAATGGATAGCCGAGCATGATGAAAGCATCTGCCAGCCCTTGAACACCTAAACCAATTGGACGGTGACGTATGTTTGAATTGCGCGCTTCTTCTACTGGATAGAAGTTGTTGTCGATGATGCGGTTGAGGTTGAGTGTCGCTTGATAAGTAACTTCGAAAAGTTTATCGTGGTCAAAGGTGCCTTCTTCGGTCACGAATTTTGGCAAAGCTAATGAAGCAAGGTTACAAACAGCAACTTCGTCAGGGGCGGTGTATTCGATGATTTCGGTACACAAGTTTGAAGACTTGATGGTGCCTAGGTTTTGCTGATTAGATTTAGCGTTGGCAGCGTCTTTGTAAAGCATGTATGGCGTACCAGTTTCAATCTGAGACTCTAAAATTTTGAACCACAAATCTTGTGCATTGATGGTTTTACGGCCCTTTCCTTCAGCTTCATATTTGGTGTATAGTGCCTCGAATTCAACGCTGTGTGAATCAGAAAGACCCGGGCATTCATGTGGGCACATGAGTGTCCAGTCTGCGTTTTCTTTAACGCGTTTCATAAATAAATCTGGAATCCAGAGCGCAAAGAAGAGGTCGCGGGCGCGCTGTTCTTCTTTACCGTGATTCTTTTTAAGATCTAGAAAATCAAAAATATCGGCATGCCAAGGCTCGATATAAATGGCAAATGAGCCTTTGCGTTTGCCTCCGCCTTGGTCAACGTAGCGTGCAGTGTCGTTAAAAACACGAAGCATAGGCACGATACCATTGGAGGTGCCGTTGGTTCCTTTGATGTAAGAGCCCGTTGCACGGATATTGTGAATAGATAAGCCAATTCCACCCGCAGACTGAGAAATTTGCGCGCAAGATTTAAGCGTATCGTAGATACCACCAATGCTGTCTTCTTTCATGGTGAGCAGGAAGCAGGAAGACATTTGTGGTTTTGGCGTTCCGGAGTTGAAAAGGGTCGGTGTAGCGTGGGTAAACCACCCTTCTGACATCAGGTTATATGTCTTGATGGCCGATTGGATATCTTCTTTATGGATACCAATTGCCACACGCATGAGCATTTGTTGTGGGCGCTCTGCAATTTTACCGTTGAGGCGCATGAGGTAAGAGCGCGTTAAGGTTTTGAAACCAAAGTAGTCGAAGCGGAAGTCGCGGTCGTATATGATGCTAGAGTCGAGCACTTCTTTGTTGGACATGATGATCTGATAGACGTCATCTGCTAGGAGCGCAGCAGATTCTTTGGTCTTGGGATCAACGTAGTTGTACATGTCGTGCATAACTTCCGAAAAAGTCTTTTTCGTCTCTTTATGAAGATTGGACACCGCAATACGCGAAGCGAGTAATGCGTAGTCTGGGTGATCAATGGTTTTGGCAGCAGCAACTTCTGCAGCAAGGTTGTCTAGTTCTGTTGTACTGACACCATCGAAAAGCCCTTCGATAACTTTCATAGCGACAGCTTCTGGTGAAACGAGTGGATCTAGACCATAACACATCTTGATGATGCGTGCGGTAATTTTATCGAATTTGACGGACTCTTTTTTACTGTCTCTTTTAACAACGTACATATGCTCCTTATATTTATAGTTTAGGTTGGTTTAAAAATCTTCGTCAAGACTGAATGCTTGGTTTTCTTTACCGGCCAGTACGCCGGCTTTTTGGTATTCTCCAACGCGTTTTTCAAAAAAGTTGGTTTTTCCTTGTATAGAAATCATGTCCATGAAGTCAAACGGATTACTCGCGTTGTAAACGCGCTCATTGCCGAGCTCAACCAAAAGACGGTCAGCGACGAATTCGATATATTGACCCATGAGTTCGCTGTTCATGCCGATGAGTTTGACTGGAAGTGCATCTGTGACAAACTCTTTTTCGATTTCAACAGCATTGGTGATAATTTCGCGGACTTTTTCTTTTGGAAGTTTATTGACCAAATGTTTGGTATAAAGCAAACAAGCGAAATCACAGTGTAGCCCTTCGTCACGAGAAATGAGCTCATTGGAAAAGGAAAGGCCCGGCATGAGGCCGCGTTTTTTGAGCCAAAAAATAGAACAAAAAGATCCTGAGAAGAAGATGCCTTCAACTGCAGCAAAGGCAACAAGCCGCTCTGCGTATGAGCCCTGGTCAATCCAGCGCAATGCCCAGTCAGCTTTTTTTCGAACGCAATCTACGGTGTCAATGGCATTGAAGAGGTAATTTTTTTCTTGTGTGTCTTTGATGTAAGTGTCGATGAGAAGCGAATAGGTTTCAGAATGGATATTTTCCATTGCCACTTGAAATCCATAGAAAAACTTAGCTTCTGTGTATTGCACCTCATTGAGGAAATGCTCGGCGAGGTTTTCATTTACGATTCCGTCTGAAGCTGCAAAAAAGGCAAGAACGTGCTTTATGAAATGGCGTTCGTCATCATTGAGTTTATTCTCCCAGTCAATTAAATCTGGAGAAAGGTCGATTTCTTCGGCAGTCCAGAAACTTGCTTCGGCCTTTTTGTAGAAACTCCAGATGTCGTCGTGCTGTATTGGAAACAAGACAAAACGACTTTTATTTTCTTCGAGAATGGGTTCGTGTAGGGTTTGTGCCATAGTGTCGGGATTGCAGATTTATTTAGAAATTAAGGTTACAAAAATTGTTAAAATTCGGGTTCAAATCAATTAAAGAAATTAACATTCATTTACGGTTTTCAACACAAAAAATCGCAATCCTTTCGTGGACAAACGCTTCAGCGCATTTCAACACAACCTAGAAAGATATTCACATGCTTTTGCGCTTTGTTTTGATAATTTTTCCAAAGAAAATTGTGTTGACGAACCAATATTTTTTGTATGAAAAAAGACTTCAATAAAGTTAACACAAGTACGTTTCTAATGTTTTGAAAAACAACTGCAGTTTTGAACAGCTCGTTGTTTAAAATCGAGAAAGATGGCGACATATATAAAACAGTTGGGGTTTGTAATTAAAAATTATTCAGACGGACTAGGCCATTTAGTCTTTACAAATGTTTGTCTGCACTGTAATAAAGAACTAGTTGTAGAAGAACGTTATTTGTGCTGGTTATGCTGGGAAGGGCTTGAACGCACCTATTTTGAGCTACAAAAAACACCTACCAAACTCGATCAGTTATTTTGGACGCCAATTGAAATTAAACATACATGCGCACTCTATTTTTATCAAAAAGGCGCGGTAAGCCAATCCTTAATAAGAGCATTGAAATATGATTTCAAAGCACCGCTCGGCATTTATCTGGGAGCGCATATGGCAACAATGTTGAATGACCACCCCGTGCGCAATGTCGATGCAATTATACCCGTGCCAATACATCCGAGAAAGAAATTTGCTCGGGGCTACAATCAAAGCGAACTTTTGGCTCGAGGATTAGCAAAAGAATGGGGTTTGCCTGTTTTAAAAAAACTAGTCCAGAAGAAAAAACACAACACTTCACAGACTAAAAACGATCGTTTTGGTCGTTGGGATAACGTACAAAATATGTTCAACACGCAAGCAGAGATAACGCAATATAAACATGTTCTGATCGTAGACGACGTTATCACAACGGGAGCCACATTGGCGGCTTTATCCCAAGCAATTAAAGCGGCCGCGCCGCATGTTCAGATTAGTTTGCTTAGCTTCGCCTTTACAAAATAGCACATGTCACAAAAAGCTCTTATTGTTGGCGCCGGTCTGGCAGGCACTTGTATGGCTCATCAGCTTCTCGATCAAGGGGTTGAGATTGAGTTAATCGACACAGGCATAAATCATTCGAGCGCGATCGCTGTCGGACTGGTTAACCCAATGGTTTTTAGGCGGATGAACCAATCTTGGCGCTTGGATGAATTTTTACCTGAAGCCAAAGCGTTCTATTTACAAATCGAGCAACGTTTGGCTTGTTCGTTCTTTCATCCGATAGTAATTCGCCGTTTTTTCTCTTCAGAACAAGAGCGGAGGTTATGGTTAGAAAAGTCTCAGTTACTGGACTACGCGAATTACCTAGAAAAAATCACGCCACAAGATGAGCAAAACACTGATGCCATTAACACCTATGGAAGCGGACGAGTAAAAAATGCATTTTGGATCAATGCACTAGAATGGGTGGCGCAAAACAGCGCATATTTTAAAGCAAAAGAACAACTTATTTTAGGTGAATTCGATACGCAAAAATGGCATCCTCAAACCAGAAAATATGATGGTAAATCCTACGATTTTGTGGTGTTTTGTATGGGGTATCACCAAAAGGAAGAGCCCACATTTGCCTATTTGCCTTTACAACAAACCAAAGGTCAAACCCTTCTTATCGAAAGTTTGCAAATCAACAACCAAGAATCATTAAACAGAAAATGTTTCGTCTTGCCATATGGCAATGGCCGTTTTAGAGTTGGAGCAACCTATGAATGGAACAATTCAACACTCAACAGCACCCCTGAAGCAAAAATGCAACTTGAGCAAAACTTGGCCGCATTGGGCACATATCATTATCATATATTGGAGCAAAATGCGGGTGTCAGACCAACAGTACTTGACCGCAGACCGCTTTTAGGAGAGCACCCAAAATGGCGAGGCGTATATATTTTGAATGGACTGGGTACAAAAGGATACATGATGGCACCTACTTTAGCACGTGAATTGGCCGAACATATTTTAAACAACAAGCCCTTACATCCCGATACAGCGATAAGTAGATTTACTGATTAGGCCGCTATTTTCCGGCTTGTTATGTGCCATAGATTCCGTATTTTTGCACCCTATGAAGCACATTCGCAATTTCTGTATTATTGCTCACATTGACCACGGCAAAAGCACACTCGCTGACCGTTTGTTACAAACCACAGGCACCATCTCAGATCGCGAGATGCAAGCCCAAGCACTCGACGACATGGACCTCGAACGCGAAAGAGGCATCACCATCAAGTCACATGCGATCCAAATGAATTACAAGCACAACGGTCAAGATTACATTCTCAATTTGATTGATACCCCAGGACACGTCGATTTTTCTTACGAAGTTTCCCGATCTATTGCAGCTTGTGAAGGCGCATTACTTATTGTAGATGCCTCCCAAGGAATTGAAGCTCAAACCATCTCAAATCTATATTTGGCCCTCGAGCACGACCTCGAAATTATTCCAATTCTCAACAAAATGGATCTACCTGGCGCTATGCCTGAGGAAGTTGCAGACCAAATCATTGACCTGATTGGCTGTGACCCAGACGATATTATCCCTGCATCGGGCAAAACGGGCCTGGGCGTCGATAAAATTTTAGAGGCAGTAGTCAAACGCATACCTGCACCAAAAGGCGATGAGTCTGCACCACTACAAGCCATGATCTTCGATTCTGTGTTTAATCCATTTAGGGGCATAATCGCTTACTTTCGCGTCAAAAACGGCGTGCTCAAAAAAGGTCAAAGAGTGCGCTTTTTTAATACTGGCCGCGACTACCACGCCGATGAAATTGGCATTCTCAAAATGGATCTTTCTCCCAAATCCGAGGTGAGGGCTGGAGATGTAGGCTATATTATCTCGGGCATTAAGGCGGCAAACGAAGTTAAAGTAGGAGATACCATTACTGGTTCCGACAACCCCTGCGACTCCGCCATAAAAGGTTTCGAAGATGTCAAACCAATGGTATTTGCTGGCATTTATCCGGTAGACACCGAAGATTACGAAGAGTTGCGTTATTCGATGGAAAAACTTCAACTTAATGATTCCTCTTTGGTGTTTGAACCAGAATCTTCTGCAGCGCTAGGTTTTGGTTTCCGTTGTGGTTTTCTTGGCATGCTGCACATGGAAATCATTCAAGAACGTTTGGAGCGTGAATTCAACATGACCGTGATCACCACGGTGCCCAACGTATCTTATCGTGCCTACATGAAGAAAAATCCAGATGAGGTCATGATTGTCAACAATCCATCTGAACTACCAGCCCCTTCTGGAATGGACCGCATCGAAGAGCCCTACATCAAAGCCCAGGTCATTACCAAAACAGAATATGTCGGCAGTGTCATGACGCTCTGTATTGAAAAGCGCGGTGAACTCAAAAATCAAGTTTACCTTACCCAAGACCGCGTCGAAATCACCTTTGAAATGCCCTTAGCCGAAATCGTTTTTGATTTCTATGATCGTTTAAAATCCGTATCTCGTGGATACGCTTCATTTGACTACCACCCAATAGGTTACCAAGAATCAGATCTTGTCAAAATGGACTTATTGCTCAATGGCGAACAAGTAGATGCACTTTCTGCGCTTGTGCACCGAAGCAATGCTTTTGATTTAGGAAAAAAAATCTGCGTTAAACTCCGAGAGCTCATTCCGCGTCAGCAATTTGAAATACCTATTCAAGCGGCAATTGGCGCCAAAGTAATCGCAAGAGAAACCATCAAAGCCTTGCGCAAAGACGTTACCGCTAAGTGTTACGGCGGTGACATTACTAGAAAGCGCAAACTCCTTGAAAAACAAAAAGCTGGTAAAAAGCGCATGCGCCAAGTAGGCCGAGTAGAAGTTCCACAAGAAGCTTTTTTAGCAGTACTCAAACTCAACGACTAAACCCTAAAACTCTATATTATGCAAGCACTTATTTCTGCCCATTCCGGATTGCGTTGGATCGCTTTATTTCTCTTGGTTTTTGCCATTATTAACGCATTTACAGCCAAGAATTACGAAAAAAAACACCGCTTAGTGAATTTATTTACCATGATCACTTTTCATACCCAATTATTACTTGGTCTGGCTTTGTATTTTACCTCAACAAAAGTTAAGTTCGTCGACGGCTGGATGAAAGAAACAATGTACCGTTTCTTTGGCATGGAGCATTTGCTCGGTATGTTGTTGGCAATTGTAGCCATTACCATTGGCCACAGCAAGTCTAAAAATGGCACAACAGATGCTGAGAAATTCAAAGCAATTAAAATTTGGTATGTGTTAGCGCTTATTTTGGTGTTGGCCTTTATTCCTTGGCCGTTTCGTTCAGAGTTAGGAGCAGGATGGTTCTAAAAAACACAATGCGTTTGGGCTTTATAAGCTTGTTGTTGTTTGCTTGTCAAGCGCCACAAAAACAGCAAGACGATTTTACCCAACAAACCCCTGCAGAACAAGGTGCGAGTTTGTTCAGTATGCATTGTGCGCAGTGTCATGGCGAAGACGGCAAACTGGGGGCTAGTGGCGCCAAAGACTTAAGCAAATCTCGTCTTACGGATGCACAAATCACAACGATACTGAAAAACGGCAAAGGCGCCATGCCTTCCATGAAAGCTTTGCTCGAATCTGATGAAAATATCAACCTAGTGCTGAGTCACGTAAAAGGCCTACGTCAATAAATGCAAGGTCACGTTACCATTGATGCCGTTGAAGAGCGCTGCGTGCTCGTCGGTGTAATTACTTCTGAAACTACAGAAGACGTTGCACAAGAACACCTCGATGAACTCGAATTTTTAGCCGAAACAGCAGGGGCCATTACCGTAGAAAAATTCTTTCAGAAATTACCTTATCCGAATCCGCGCACTTACGTGGGTACGGGTAAACTCGAAGAAATCAAGCAGTACATGAAGGCCCTCGACATAGAGCTCATCATTTTCGATGACGAACTAAGCCCTTCGCAGTTGCGCAACATAGAGCGAGAACTCGAGTGTAAAGTGCTTGATAGAACCATTCTAATTCTAGACATTTTTGCTAGTCGTGCGCGAACTTTCCATGCCAAAACCCAAGTAGAACTCGCGCAATTGCAGTACATGTTGCCGCGCTTAACCCGAATGTGGACCCACTTAGAAAGACAAAAAGGAGGAATTGGCTTGCGCGGCCCGGGGGAATCGCAAATTGAAACCGACCGTCGAATTATTCAGCAGCGTATTGCACTCATGAAAGAGCGCTTGCGCGAAATTGACAAGCAGATGACCGTTCAGCGCAGCAACCGAGGCCAGCTGGTGCGGGTTGCATTAGTTGGCTACACGAATGTCGGAAAAAGCACCATCATGAACCTCCTCTCCAAGTCAGATGTATTTGCAGAAAATAAATTATTCGCCACTCTTGACACCACTGTCCGAAAAGTAGTCATCGACAACATGCCTTTACTGCTTACTGATACTGTAGGGTTTATCCGAAAATTACCTCAACAATTAATGGAGTCTTTCAAGTCAACCCTAGATGAGGTTCGTGAAGCCGATTTATTAGTTCATGTTTTGGACATAGCTCACCCAAATTTTGAGGAGCATTTTGAAGTGGTCAACGAAACCCTTAATGAAATCGATAACACAGAGAAACCCACCATTATTGTTTTCAATAAAATAGATGCATACGAGCCCCCAATTGCTGAACTCGGCGAACCGGAAGAAGACATCCGCACATTAGAATCACTTCAGAAATCTTGGATGGCCAAAATGGGAAAGACCAAATGCGTGTTTATTTCAGCAACTGATAAAGAAAACGTAGAAGAACTTAAAGGTGTACTTTACGAAGAGGTAAAGGCCATTTTTAAGGTGAGGTATCCTTATAATAACTTCTTGTATTAGTGGTTAATTCAAAACTAACTCCAGGTCTATTTGTCGTTTTTTGGTACTGACCTGATCAATTCGCACTTTGACCCGGTCACCGAACTGGTAAGTTTTTTTGGTTTTTGCACCTACTAATTGGAATTTTTCTTGGTCGAAATAAAAACGATCTCCTGGAATGGCTATCATAGGGACCATGCCTTCGCAAAAGTTTTCGTCCATTCTCACAAACATACCATGTTCGGCAATCCCAGAAATGGTGCCTTCAAAAACTTCTCCAACGAATTCCATTGCATACAAAGATTGGAAGAATTTGGTCGATTCTCGTTCAGCCTCAGCTGCTTTGCGTTCATTTTTTGAAATGCGCTGGCAAATGGCACCCAGTTCGCTGCCATATTTATGTTTTTTTGTGGTGAGTTCTTCTTGTAAAATGCGGTGCACCACTAAATCGGCATAGCGCCTGATTGGCGATGTAAAATGCGAATAATGCTTGAAAGCCAGTCCGTAGTGTCCAATATTAATTGTATCGTAACTCGCCTTCGCCATCGAGCGAATGGCCATTGATTGAACTAAAGAAAATTCGTTTTCATTTCGAATTTCTTCGAAGAGCGCGTTGAGATTTTTTGCAATGTTTAGCGGGTCATGTATATCTACCTTATGTCCAAATTTTTCAATGAAGACTGCGAAAAGTTCCATTTTCGATGGGTCTGGCGTATCGTGGACACGGTAGATCATTGGGAAGTTTTCTTGCTCTTTCTTTTTTGGGGAAAGGAATTCAGCCACTTTGCGATTGGCGAGCAGCATGAATTCTTCAATTAGTTTGTGTGCGTCTTTCGATGTTTTGATCACAACGCCATCGGGGTTGCCATCTTCGTTTAACTTGAAGCGCATTTCTTCTGATTCTATACTGAGTGCGCCGTTTTTGAGTCTTTGTCCGCGGTAAATTTTAGCGAGCGCATCGATTTTTCTGAGCACGTTCTCGTGGTCTCCAGCGTTGCCTTCAAGAATTTCTTGTGCTTCTTCATAGGTGTAACGGCGGTCTGAATGTATTACAGTTTTGCCATACCACTCCTTGATTATTTTCCCTTTTTCATCAATTTCAAATACAGCAGAAAAGGCAAATTTATCTTCGTGTGGGCGCAATGAGCATGCCAAGTTGCTGAGCTGTTCGGGCAGCATAGGGATGACACGGTCCACGAGATAGACAGAATTCGAGCGCAACAAGGCTTCTTGATCCATGGCAGAACCGGGGCGCACATAATGACTAACATCTGCAATGTGAACCCCAATTTCAAAATGACCGTTTTCTAATTCTTGATATGAAATGGCGTCATCGAAATCTTTTGCGTCAAAGGGGTCAATTGTAAAAGTAAGGATAGGTCGGAAATCACGCCTGTTCGCTACTTCTTTGGGGTCGAGGTCGATGCCAATTTGCTCAGCTTCGGCCATTACGCTATCTGGAAAAATCGGATTGATACCTTGATTATAAAGAATAGACAGCATTTCGGTTTCATTGCTGCCTGATTTACCGAGCCGCACGAGGACTTCTCCGTAGGGTCTTTCAGCACTTTTTGGCCAAACGGTAATTTTAACCAAGGCTTTTTCGCCGTTGAGCGCACCATTGAGTTTGTCGTGTGGAATTTTAATTTCGACCCCCGCTCTTGGGTTGTCAGGCACCATAATCGCGTCGTTATTTCGGATTTGGATGGTGCCAACAAACTGAATTCGGTCTCTATCGGTGACTTCGGTTACTGCGCCTTCGTCGCGATTATTACCCTGTTTAAAAACCCTTACTTTGACTGTGTCACCGTTTAGCGCTTGGCCAATATTGGATGGACCAATATAGATGTCTTTTTCATAATCTTGAACAGTAACAAAGCCCGCTCCGCGTTGGGTAATGGAGATGGTTCCTTCAAGCAAATTACTTGCACCTGCTAATTTGTAGGTATGATGGTTGATTCTTTGAATTGCCTTTTTATTGGAGAGGGTACTTAATGATTCAAAAACGACTTGACGTGCATTGGCATCTCGCGCATCGAGAAGTGTTGCAACTTGTTTATGTGTGAGTTCTACTCCAGGATTTTGCTCAAAAATGCGCATCACGAGTGTGGTGATGCCTGATTTTTTTCTAGGGGCTTGTGTTGTGGGAGCTTTTGGCTTCTTGCGTTTGGACATTAGTGTCTGACAACCAATTTACGGGTAATACTTTTTGAACCCGGCGCTTCAAAGACTAAGAAATAAATACCGCTATTCAGATCACTGACATTTATTTTGCGATTAGAAGTAAGGACTTCACGCGAAATTACATTTCCAAGTGCATCTACCATTTTAAGCTGCAATTGTTCAGTACCAGTAAATTGAATGTTTACAAATTCTGTGCTTGGGTTGGGCGCAACCGTAATGCTTATTTCCTCTTTAACCGGGGGCTTCGTTGCAGCAAGGTAATCGACAATGAGGTCAACAGAATCGAGCATGTTAAGACCGTTTGTGGTGATATAATAACGATAATGTGCTTGCCCGAAAGTGTTGTCTTCGGGGTCTACAGACACTTTCATTTTGCCGTATTCGCCGTCGTTGATGGTAAACAAAACCGTTTGAGTCCCTGGGGTTGTCCAAGGGTTGCTGTTCATTTGACCAGAAGAGTAGCAGGTGCCACCGAAGGGATCTGTGGAGTGCCCCCAACATAGGGCGTCGGTCCAGCCGGTAGGGACGCTGAGTTGTTTTCGTGTAATGCGCCATTGAGCAGACGAACCTGTGTTATTGACAACATCAAAAGGCATGTCGAACGACGCGCTCGAAGGAGCAACAGCAGTATGGGTTTGACCAGAGATGTCGTTAGTTTGACCGTCGATATGGATGACGATGTTTTGGGCATGTGTCGCAAAGCTCAAAAGGCAAAGAAGGGAGAAAAATAAGGCTTTCATGAAATACATGTTTGTTCAAAAATAAGCTTTTCAGCGCATTTATCAAAATTCAAGCCATTTTTTCCATCGGCTGTTTTTTCTTAATTTTGAATTCGGCAAGGTTTTTGCCTACGCGTCGAAAATTTAAACTATGAAAAAATCATTCTTTCTCCTTTTAACAGCTATATTTTCTTTAGTGGTAAGCGCTCAAGAACCAACCGTTGAAACCCCACTTAGTCAGAAAAAAGTGCCATCTGTCAAGTTGGTCGATATGTCCGGAAAGGCTGTCAACACTTCCGAATTGACTGCGAACGGACCGGTCATCATTAGTTTTTGGGCTACTTGGTGCGCACCCTGTAAAAAAGAGCTCAATACAATTCATGAAGTTTATGAGGATTGGGTCGCCGAAACAGGTGTAACACTTGTCGCTGTCGCCATTGATGATGAAAAAACTAAAAGTCAAGTTCCTGTATACGTCAACGGAAAGGCCTGGGACTACACCGTACTTATGGACCCAAACTGGGACTTCAAGCGCGCCATGGGCGTCAACAACGTGCCTCATACTTTTTTGGTTGATAAGAATGGCAATATCGTTTATTCGCACAACAATTACGCCCCAGGAGACGAAGAAAAATTACACCAAGAGCTACTCAAGCTGAGTCAAAAATAATACATGAAAAAATCCTTACTGCTTTTCGGTTTCTTCTGCCTGAATCAACTTGTTTTTGCACAAGGCAACCTCACAGGAAACATGGAGGCCGTTTTCCAATACCTCAATGAGGACAGCATCATCAACGCCAAGCAACCTGTTCAAAAAGGCCTAATGAATTCTTACATGAATGTTTTTTACACTCAAGGGAATTTTAAAGCAGGCCTGCGTTTTGAGTCTTATTTACCCCGCATTCAAGGCTATCCAAATCGTTTTGACGGCACCGGCATCGGGATGCGCTATGTAGGCTACCAAAATTCATTTGTGGATATAACACTTGGTACGTTTTATGAGCAATTTGGAACAGGATTAGCCTTAAGAACTTACGAAGACCGTAATTTAGGTTACGATAATTTACTCGATGGAATGCGTGTTGTATTGCGTCCTGGCAAAGGGTTTGTAATTAAAGGAGTATACGGTACGCAGCGGCTTTCTTTTCAGCAGGGCCAAATCGTACACGGTGCCGGCTTGGTTCGTGGAGTAGATGGTGAATTTCACCTCAACGAAGGTTTAAAATGGATGAAAGAAGCGAAACTCGATGTTGTTGCAGGCGCTTCATTTGTCAGCAAATTTCAGGCAGACGACAACCCCGATTGGGTACTTCCACAGAATGTAGGGGCCTATGGTGGACGACTCAAACTCACCTATGGGAATTTTTATGCAGACGCCGAATACATTCTCAAAGAACAAGACCCTTCTTCCGATAACCAATACATTTATAATCATGGTCATGCGGCCATTTTCAATTTACGCTACACCCAAAAAGGGCTTGGCATTTTATTATCAGGGAAGTCTGTCGACAACATGAGCTTTCGCTCGGACCGCACAAAAGACCTTCAAGACCTGCTCATCAATTTTTTACCGTCGCTCAATAAAACGCACACCTACAATTTGGTCGCAACTTTATATCCATACGCCACGCAACCAATGGGTGAGGTTGCTTATCAGGCAGATGTCCTTTACACTTTTAAAAAAGGATCTCAATTAGGCGGAAAATATGGTACAACCGTCGGCTTAAATTATTCAACAACTTATCGCCCAGAGCAAACACTCAACGGAATTAACCTCGACGATTCTTCTAGAGTGGTTTATAACACCAAACCTTTCGATATGAGTGATAGTCTGTATTGGCAAGACATCAATTTTAATATCACTAAGAAATTGAATAAAAAATGGAGTGGTATTTTTAGTTATTACGATATTAAAATCAATAATGACGTCGTTAAAGTGAGTGACGCCAAAGGGATCATTCATACACGCATAGCTGTTTTAGAAGGCACCTATAAAATCAATCCGCACCATGCTTTGCGTTGGGAATTGCAAGGCATGTGGGTTCAGCGCAATGAACTTGGCATCAACGATAAAGGCAACTGGGCAACAGCACTTGTTGAATATACCATTTCGCCAGGATGGTTTTTTTCTGCTATGAACCAATATAACTATGGCAATGACGACCTCAGCAAACGCGTCAATTACCCAATCATAACTTGTGGCTATATCAAAGATGCAACACGTCTTACTGTATCGTACGGACGTCAACGCGCTGGTTTGTTTTGCGTGGGGGGCGTTTGTCGACCTGTTCCAGCAAACAATGGCCTTATGATAAATTTAACGCACAGTTTTTAAGATGAAAAAAGTAACGTTTATACTCGTTTTTGCAGCACTTTTAGGGCTCACTTTCTTACCTTCTTGCGATCGCGTCACCAATCCGTATCCGCCTACAATTGCTTTGGAATTGGACACTACGCTTTATCCTGGAAATTGGGCAGATTATCTTGCCAATGAATGGCCGGTATTTATGTCAAATACCAATACAGATCGCAACATACTTATCGAAGATTTTACGGGGCATAAATGCAATTTTTGCCCAGCCGCTGCCGATCTTGCTCATCAATTACAACTTGCCAATCCAGGGAGAGTACACGTGGCTTCAATACATGCAGGTGTCGATGGCATCGGCGATTTTCAAAGTGTAGACGCTGAATACACGTTAAATTTTACAAATCCAGACGGCTTGTATATCGGCACTTGGTTTGGCGCCAATGATGGTGGTTTTGTCGGGAACCCGCGCGGGCCAGTTAGCAGAGTAACAAACGGCGGCGTGATTTTTCAGAGCCCTGGTCTATGGTCCTCCATGACCAGCACACTACTCACCGAAAATAATTTGCGCGTCAATATGCAATCTGCGCTTAATTACTATCCGTCAACTAAAGGAGCATTTTTACATGTCGAGGTTGAAAAACTAGACCAAACTTTAACCGATTTGGGAATTGTTGCTTATGTTTTAGAAGACTCATTAGTGGGGGATCAAACAATGTCTGATAACACACATAATCACAATTATGTGCACCGCGACATCCATCGTAAAAACTTAAATAACATGCCCTTTGGCCGCCAGCTAACGGCTGCTGACCTGAATAATGGCAAGTATTATGTGAATTATAGTTTCGTGGTTCCTGATCAATTGGATGGCAATTACAATGCAGCAAATATGCACGTACTGATTTATGTTTACGATATGGCCACCAAAGAAATTTATCAAGTTATCAAACAGTATATCGACTAATGGCCCTGCGTCAACAACTGATACAAAAGCTTGAGCAACGGCTCTCTCCTCAACAAATTCAACTCATGAAATTGTTGCAAGTGCCAACCATGGAACTCGATCAACGCATCAAACAAGAATTAGAAGAAAATCCGGCTTTAGAAGAAGGCCAAGAACTAGATGATGACGACTTCGATGCGCAAGACGACGACTATGATTCGGACAATGACGATGAAGATTTTGACATCTCGGACTACCTCGACGACGATATCGCAGATTACAAAACGCAGGCAAATAACCAATCCAAAGACGATGAAGAACGCGTCATTCCGCTTTCAGGTGAACAGTCTTTTCAAGAGCGACTCACGGAACAGCTGCATTTGCTTTATCTAAATGAAAAACAATTTATTATAGCTGATCTGATTATCGGCAATTTAGATGAATCAGGTTATTTAAACAGAGCGATAGATGCAATTGTAGACGACCTTGCTTTTTCCATGAATATTGAAGCGAGCGAACAAGAAGTAGCCGAAGTATTGACACTTGTTCAAGAGTTAGAGCCCGCGGGTGTGGGCGCCCGTAATTTACAAGAGTGTTTATTATTACAACTTAAAAGAAAGCAAGACGGCGATATCGTTCGTTTTACGGCACTAAAAATTGTAGAGCAGTTTTTCGAAGAGTTTACCAAAAAGCACTACGAGCGTATCGCCAAAAAACTAGAAATCGAAGACCAAGATCTAAAAGAAGCTATCGATGAAATTTTGCGTTGTAATCCAAAACCTGGTGGCTCTATGCGTGAGGCCGCCAAAAATCACCAGCAAATCATTCCAGATTTCACACTTTTAGAGCACGAAGGTCGATTAGAATTAAGCTTGAATAGCAGAAATGCACCAGATTTAAAGGTCAATCGCGACTACGAAAATATGTTGCGCAGCTATGCTGAAGGCGCCAAAAGCTCTAAGGCGGATAAAGAAGCCTTTCAGTTTGTAAAGCAAAAATTAGATGGTGCAAAGTGGTTTATCGATGCCATCAAGCAAAGGCAACAAACGCTTTTACTCACAATGGGCGCCATTTTAGAATACCAAGAGGCTTATTTTCTCACTGGCGATGAAACCAAACTCAAGCCCATGATTTTAAAAGATATTGCCGATATGATAGAGTTAGACATTTCTACGGTTTCTAGGGTAGCTAATTCAAAATATGTACAGACTAACTATGGCATTTTTTCATTGAAGTACTTTTTTTCGGAGTCTTTATCTACAGATAGCGGAGAGGAAGTCTCTACCAGGGAGGTTAAAAAAATACTTTCCGATGCCATAGCTGCCGAAGACAAACACAACCCGCTTACCGATGAAAAACTGATGGACTTACTCAAAGAAAAAGGTTATAACATTGCCCGAAGAACAGTAGCTAAATACCGAGAGCAACTCCAAATTCCGGTGGCCCGAATGCGCAAAGAATTATGAAATACCTCGCACACTTTTTTTCATGGGTGTTTTTGCCCCTATTTATGCCAACTTACGGCATTTTAATCAGTTTATTTGTACCAGCTTACAGTACTAATATGAACATGTCTAGTTTATATTTTGCACCAACCCCAAGTAAATGGGCGCTTTTTACCATTTTTTTCCTTTTTAGTGTGGTTGCACCAGGGTTATCGTTTATTTTGTTGCATCGATTCAAGGTGATCAGCACAATAGATATAGAAAGACAGCGCGAACGCAGTTTACCTTTATTGATCATGTTGGTTTATTCTTTGGTACTGTTTTTTCTACTTGTATACAAAGCAGGAGCCACTCAGCTTCCGCGTTACTATTATGCGCTACCACTCTCTGGCGTTGCCGTAACAAGTATATTTTTATTGATCAATCGCTGGATTAAAATTTCATTGCATGCTGCTGGCGCCGGAATATTATTGGGGTTTTTGGCAGTATTTTCTCGGTCTCAAGATCAATTTAGCATTTGGTGGCTACTAAGCGCATTATTAGCCGCTGGTTTGACATTAGCCGCACGACTCTATTTAAATAAACACACCCCCCTCGAGGTATACACAGGGTTTATATTAGCGTTATTTTTCACCGCAGGGATTCACACCTATTTAGCTTAACAACTATGAAAATAATTCTCTTTATCTCATTGATTGGACTCACACTTTTATCTTGTGCAGATTTTGATCGAGAAAAATTACTCCAACAAGTTGACAAGCAACAAAAGCATGTTCAAAAGCTTGAATTGCAATTAGAAAAGTTTGTAATTAATGATGTAGCGACATTAAAGAATGATGCCCTGCAAACCGAATTGCGGATCAAACAAAATTTACACCTCGATACAATTAACATGGAATTAGCTCGCCAACTTGAGGAATTCAAACTGATGCGCAAAAGTATCTCTCCACTGATGAAACAGTATTTAAAAGTAAAAAATGGCATCAAAGAAGAGGCGGCTGTGCTCAAAAACTTGAGTCGTGACATCAAAGAAGGTCGCGGAGAGCGTCAGCGTTACAACGAGTACATAGGCTTCGAAAAACAAAAAGTAAAGCAATTAAGCGCGCTGACCACCGATTTTATTCGAGCACGAGCCAAATTTATAGCTAATTATGACCGACTTTATCCACCAATCGAAGCATTTTCATATACCTTAATTCAAAAACGAAGAAAGTAATGTTTACTGCAAGAATTTTCATTTTCTTGTTTTCTTTTTTGTGCGTTTTTTCAGCAGCCGCACAAACCTCTACTGATTTACAGCTTGCGCAGTACTACTACAACAATGCGGAGTTAGACAAAGCCTTGGGTTATTATGAAAAAGTTTATGCTTTGGATCAAAGCAAGCCAATTTTTCTGCCTTATTTTGAGTGTTTGATAGCGCAAAAAGACTACAAAACCGCAGAAAAAGTATTACGCAAGCAAATAGCACTAAACAGGCAAGACTACGAAGTTCGCCTGATTGGTGCAGCATTTTATGAAGATCAAAACGAGCTCTCTAAGGCCACCAAGATTTACGATGAAATCATTGACGAACTACAACCCAATAATCCAGGTCAAGCTATTTCGGTTTATCAAGCTTTTGTAGCGAAAGCAAAATTGCCGCAAGCGAAGCGGGCATTAGATATGGGTCAAAAATTGAGCCCAACCTACCCATTCAATTTTCAATATGCAGATTACTATGCCTTAGTCGGTGATAAGCGCGCAATGCTTTTGGCCTATCTCGATTATCTCGGTCAGCAGCCATCAGTGTTAGAGCCTATTCAACAAGCAATTGGCGCCCGGATGGACCTCAATCAAGCCACTAGTCCGGATTTCATATTGGCAAAGGAAGTCATGCTCAGCCGTGTGCAACAAGCCAGCGCCCCGCTGGTGTATAATCAGGTGTTGATTTGGTTATATGTTCAGATCCGTGATTTTACCGGAGCGGCTACTCAAGTAATAGCTCTTGATAAACGCATGAAGGGCGATGGCCGTGAAGTCATGGAACTTGGTCAAATTTGTATTGAAAATGCGGAATTCGGACAGGCGAACCGCTGCTTTCAGTATGTAATTGATTTAGGCCAAGAAAAACCGAATTTTTATGAGGCGCAATTGGCCTTATTGAACGGCAGATTTATCCAGGTCACGCAATTTAGAAAGTTCAATCAAGATGAAATCAATCAATGCATATTTGATTTTGAGGCAGCATTGGGTCGTTTGGGAAAAAGCCGTGTTACTTACCAATTGACCCTACAACTTGCTGAAATTCGTGCTTTTTATGCTAAACAGAGTCAGGTGGCACTTCAGGAACTCCAGGAATTATTGCGCATGCCCGGATTAACCGATATACAACGCGCTCAAGTAAAAATGCTGAATGCAGATATTCAAGTACTTGACGGCGATATTTGGGAAGCCTCTTTGTTATATATGCAAATAGACAATGATTTCAAGTTCGAAACAATTGGCGCCGAGGCCAAATTCAAAAATGCCAAAATTTTTTATTACGATGGCGAATTTGAATTTGCACAATCCCAACTTGACGTACTCAAGGAAGGCACGTCGCGCTTCATCTCAAATGACGCCATTCAGTTATCGGTATTTATTACTGATAACTACGGTTTGGATAGCAATTATCAAGTAATGAGTTGGTTTGCAACGGCTGACCGCATGATCGCTCAACACAAATATGATTCGGCGTTTGTGCTTTTTGACAGTATTCAAACAGCATTCCCATATCACTCATTGGCAGATGACATCTTATTTAGAAAAGGCCAAGTAATGGAACAGCAAGGCTTGTGGGAGCAAGCAATAGGGTACTATGAAGACTTAGTTAAAGTACATGCTGCTGATATTTTAGCCGATGATGCGTTGTTTAGACTCGCTGAAATCAATGAACAAATTTTAAAGAATACGACAAATGCAGAAGCCTTGTATAAGCGTATTTTACTTGAATACAAAGCCAGCTTGTTTGGTGCAGAAGCTAGAAAGCGCATCCGCCTCATGAGAGGAGATGCGCTTTCGGAAAGTGAGGATATTTAGTATTTCTTAAAGATTCGGCATTTCTCTCGTGAAAGCAGGGATTCCTGTGACATCCATACCGGTAATGAGTAAGTGGATATCGTGCGTGCCTTCGTAGGTAACCACAGACTCCAAATTGGCCATATGTCGCATCATAGAGTATTCGCTTGTAATACCCATACCGCCATGAATTTGACGAGCTTCGCGGGCAATGTTCAAGGCGATTTCAACGTTGTTGCGTTTCGCCATTGATATTTGTGCAGATGTTGCACGACCTTCGTTTCGCAATTGGCCTAAACGCAAAGTGAGCAACTGTGCTTTGGTGATTTCGGTAATCATTTCAGCTAGTTTTTTCTGAATCAATTGAAATGCACCAATAGGCACATTGAATTGAGTGCGTTCTTTGGAATAACGCAAGGCTTGATCATAACAGTCCATTGCTGCACCAAGCGCACCCCAAGCGATGCCAAAGCGAGCTGAATCTAGACAGCTGAGTGGCGCTCCTAATCCAGAACGACCGGGTAAGATATTTGATTTGGGTACTTTGACATTGTCAAAAATGAGTTCGCCAGTTGCCGACGCACGCAAGGACAGTTTACCGTGCATTTCCGGAGTTGAAAAACCTTCCATGCCACGCTCAACAATTAATCCATGAATGCGACCAGATTCATCTTTGGCCCAAACAACTGCAATAGCAGCAAAAGGCGCATTGGAGATCCACATTTTGGCTCCATTGAGGATAACGTGGTCACCTGCGTCTTTGAAATTGGTGATCATGTCACCAGGGTTGGAACCATAATCCGGTTCTGTAAGACCGAAACAACCAATCATTTCGCCGGTGGCAAGTTTGGGCAAGAATTTTTGTTTTTGTTCTTGGGAACCATATTTCCAAATCGGATACATGACTAATGATGATTGAACGGAGGCAGTTGAACGCAAACCTGAATCACAGCGCTCGAGCTCTTGCATTATGAGGCCGTAGGAAATTTGGTCCAAGCCAGGACCGCCATATTCTGCTGGAATGTAGGGGCCAAAAGCGCCAATTTCTCCGAGGCCACTGAGGATATGCATTGGAAATGTAGCTTTCTCGTAGTGCTCATCAATAATTGGCGAGACTTCTTTTTTAACCCAAGCTCTTGCTGCATCACGCACTAGCTTATGCTCTTCTGAGAGCAGGTCGTCCATGTTGTAGTAGTCGGGTTGTTGATACAAGTCTGTTTTCATGATGGAATTTTTGTGTGACAAAAGTACGCAATTATCTGTGCAGCTGTAGCATGTAAAATTGAATTATTTTTGTGCTATTGTTTTTATTTATGCCAACATTTGAACTTGTAGAAAGAGCTTCTCAAATGAATAGTTATTTGCTATTCGTATCATTACTTTCTTTGACATTTGTTGCTTATGCTCGAATTGGCACTCCTGACGCTATTAATTTATCATGGAAGCGTTTTTGGAAGATGAGTCGAACAGAATCTTTTGGTTTTGATGATGACAAAATTAGACCGGAAACGCAAACGTTTCTTCTCATTAATTTTTTTATTGCGTTTAGCCTTAGTGTTTATTTGTTTCTGCTCTCTTATTTTCCCAAGGAGCTAGCTGCAGTTCTTTCCTTGATTTGGGTTGCTATTTACATCACCTCTCAAATGCTCAACTTTAGAATTGCCCTGATCATTACCGATCAATGGCACTTATCTACGCAATTAGCAGACATAAATAAGCAAATCTGGTCATTTTCTGGGCTTGTATACCTAAGCATTACATTCTTATGGCTTATATACGGTCAGGCTCATGTCGCATTGCGAAGCATCTTTTTGGCCGTACTGATTGCTGCTTATATTTGGCGACAGGTAAAGGCTTGGCGTGCTTGTCATCAAGCAAATTTGGAATGGTATTATTTAATTTTGTACCTTTGCGCTCTGGAAATCATGCCAGTGCTTTTTTTATGGCATTGGTTTTCGGGTGAATACAACTAATTAAAACGACAACTTTGGCTATTAAGACCATTTTAGTTTCTCAGCCGAAACCAGATGGAGAGAAGTCTCCTTATTTCGATTTAGCTGACAAATATAAGATCAAAATTGACTTCCGTCCTTTCATTAAAGTTGAAGGAGTCGACCCTAAAGAATTCCGCACTCAGAAAATCGACATTTCTTCTCATACTGCGGTTATTCTGACCTCAAAGGTTGCTGTTGATCACTTTTTTAGAATGGCTGAGGCAGTGCGGTTTGAAGTCCCAGATACCATGAAATATTTTTGTATAACCGAGGCTGTTGCGCTTTATCTCCAAAAATATGTCACTTATCGGAAGCGAAAAATATTTTTCGGCAAACAAACCATAGATGAGTTAGCAGAACTCATGAAAAAACAAAAAGGCGAGAAATTTCTTTTGCCGTGTACAGACATCCTTAGAGATAACATTCCGCTCACTCTAGAAAAGTTCAGCATACCATTCTCCAAAGCAATTTTATACCGAACAGTTGCAGCGGATCTTTCAGATTTAGAGGATGTGTATTACGATATGTTGGTGTTTTTTAGCCCCGGAGGTATCGAATCTTTGTTCAAAAACTTCCCAGATTTCAAGCAGAACAACACAGCCATTGCAGCATTTGGCCCTACCACAGCGAATGCCGTTTTGAAAAACAATTTACGCCTAGACGTACACGCCCCCCATCCAAAAGCGCCATCAATGGTAGCAGCTATTGAGCTTTTTGTCAAAGAACAACTCAAAAAAAAATAGGGTAATTCTTCCCCTTTTTCGTTTGTAGTTTTTTTTACTTGGAAGGAAATTCTGTATATTTACACAAACTTAAATTTTAACGCATGAAAAAACTATTATTCTCAGCTGCTATGCTTCTTGCTGGCGTTAGTGCAAATGCACAACTTGCCCCAGGTAGCGTTGCCCCAAACTTTACTGTTTCTGCTTACCAGCCTTGGTTGGCTACAGCCGGTTCTTCTAGCAATGGTTCGTATACACTTTATCAGTATCTAGATCAAGGGTATACTGTATTTTTAGATGTATCAGCTACATGGTGTGGTCCATGCTGGAACTACCACCTTAATGGCGCATTAGAAGATATATATGCCGCGCATGGCCCAGCAGGTGCACCAGGTGTTTCTGCGTCAACTACTGACGACGTAATGGTGATCTGGATCGAAGGTGACGGAAGTACCTCTGATGCAACAATGCTCGACGGTTCAGGCTCTATCGGCAACTGGATTGAGCCAACAGCTGGTAACCAAATTCAGTTCCCTATGGCGAACCCAGCGTCTGCTTTGGCTAATCAAATCAACAATGATTATAACATCTCTTACTTTCCAACAATCTATCGTATTTGCCCCAACCGCATCGTTGAAGAAGTGGGCCAGTTAGGTGCATCAGCATTATATGCTACTGTTTCTGCATGTCCTCCACCAGCATCTGCACCTTCTGACGTTGCTGCTTTAGGATACACAGGTTCTTTGGTTCACTGTGAAGGTTCTTACACACCATCTGTACAAATCCAAAACAATGGTACGTCTGCGCTTACAGCTGCTACAGTAACAATCACTCAAGGTGGCACAACTGTATCAACAGGCTCTTACAGCGGTAACCTTGCTACATACGGTGTTGCAAACGTAACTTGTTCACCAATTGCCAACTTCAATGGTGGTACTCTTTCTGTTACTGTAACTACTGCTGGCGACGCTTCAACAGCTAACAACAGCGTGAACGCAACTGTTGCTTCAGCAGTTAACGCAGTTTCTCAATATATAACTGTTTATATCACCACAGACTACTACGCATCGGAAACAGCTTGGACAATTAAAAATAGCGCTGGTGCTACTGTAGCACAAGGTGGTGGTAACTGGGCAGACTTGACAACAGGTCAGCCTGGTACAACTGTTCAAGCGCCACAATTGGTTACACTTAACCCAAGCCAATGTTACACGTTTGAAATTACTGACACTTACGGAGACGGTATCTGCTGTGCTTATGGTAACGGTTCTTACACACTCAAAGATGCTAATGGAACAACCATCGCACAAGGTGGTGAATTCGCCTCTGTTGACACACGCGCTTTCAAGACAGGGACTCTAGGTATGGATGAATTAGCTACAATCGCAATGAATGTATATCCAAACCCTGCATCTTCTACAGTAAATGTTTCTTTTGAAGCTACCAACAACAACTATGCTGTTGCTTTGATGGATCTTCAAGGTCGCGTAATTGCTGCTAAAAACCTAGAAAACTTAAATGGTACACAAGTTGTTTCTTTCTCAACTGAAAACGTTGCAAAAGGAAGCTACATTGTTTCTATCACAGTTGACGGTCTTACAACAACTAAAAACGTTGTGATCAAATAATTTTCTTTAAAAGAAAAGAGAAACGCCCTCCAACGAGGGCGTTTTTTTTTGACCTTTGCCTATGTTTATTCCCTTTGGAAACAACCTCAATGATTTTGCGTTACCACAACGTTTTACTTTTCCTTTCTACTATGAAGTCCATCCGCTTGCACAACGAGCAGTAGACTTACTTCAATGCCGCTTGCAAAATGAAGATTTTGGCCATGATTTTGGTCTTGATAGGGCAGAAAGATTAGGGGCTATTGGCAAAATGTTTGGTGTTTTGGTTGTTGCGGATCTAAATGGTAAGCTTGGTTACTTAGCAGCATTTTCAGGAAAACTTGGCAATTCTAATGAGCACAAAGGGTTTGTACCACCCGTTTTTGATTTACTTGAAGCACAGGGATTTTTTAGAAAAGAAGAAGTTCAAATTAATGATATTATAATTCAAATTGCCGCGCTCGAAAAGAAACTCAATGTCAAAGCACTTGATAATGAAGTCTTTCATGTGAAACAACAATGGGAGCAACAAATAGCTCAGGCCTTACAAAACAATCAGCGCGCAAGAGCCCTACGGGCCGAGCTGCGCGCAGCGTATACTGGAAATGAACAAGATTTTCTGGGGTTATCCGAAAAACTCGCTCAACAAAGTATGCTTGAAAGCAGAGCACTAAAAGAACTAAAGAAGAAAGCACAAATAGAGGTTGCAGCAGCAAAAGTAATCTTAGATCAAGCTACAGTGCAAATAGAAAATTTACGCCAGCAGCGTGCGGAACATTCCGCAGATTTACAGCGGCGGATATTTGAGCGCTATACCTTTTTAAATGCGTTGGGCGAACAAAAGAATGTCCTTGAGCTGTTTGCGGGTTCGCCACCAGCAGGCGCAGGTGAATGCGCGGCACCCAAGTTGCTGCAATACGCCTACATGCAGCAATTAAAACCTATTTGTATGGCTGAATTTTGGTGGGGAATGTCTCCAGATTCAGAAGTGCGCATTCACGGTCATTTTTATCCTTCTTGTAAAAGCAAGTGCGAGCCCATTCTTGGACATATGTTGAAGGGGTTGGCCGTTGATGACAATCCAATTACTGCGGTTCACCCGTCCAAACCATTGGACATTATTTATGAAGATGACTATATTGTAGCGGTCAATAAAGCACCAGAATACCTTTCTGTTCCGGGCAAAAACCCGCAGCCAAATACGCTGGAAGATTTGCAAAAAAAGTTTCCGGAGGCAACAGGGCCATTATTAGTGCATCGTTTAGATATGTCCACTTCTGGGATTATGTTAGCAGCGAAGACAAAACTAATGCATCAAAGATTGCAACGACAGTTTGTGACTAGAAAGGTTCAAAAATCATATATAGCCATATTAGAAGGCGCACCTCAAACGCAAGAAGGCGAAATTAAACTTCCATTAAGAGTCGATTTAGATGATCGACCTAGGCAATTGGTGTGTGATGAACATGGAAGTTTTGCACACACCTCGTATCAAATTTTGGAAATCATTGAAAATAAAACGCGGATACTATTGATACCCCATACTGGTCGCACCCATCAACTACGCGTTCATTGTGCACATCATTTAGGCTTGAATTGCCCGATTCAAGGTGATGACTTATATGGTCAAAAAGCAGACAGGCTTTATTTGCATGCGGCATGTTTAGGATTTTATCATCCGGAGCACAATACTTGGCTAGAACTGAATTGTGAGCCCGAATTTTAGGCTCGTGGTTCTTGCCAGTCGCCGTATTCTTGAATGAGCTCAACAAGGGCCTCTACCGCTTGTTCTTCTTCAATATTGCGTTTGACAATAGTTTTTTCCTTATACAAGTTGATTTTCCCAGGGCCTGTGCCAACATAGCCATAGTCGGCGTCAGCCATTTCGCCTGGCCCATTCACAATGCAGCCCATGATGCCAATTTTAAGACCTTTAAGGTGTGCCGTGCGTTGTCGGATTTTTGCGGTTGTTTCTTGCAAATCAAAAAGTGTCCGACCACAAGATGGACAAGAAATATATTCTGTTTTTGATATGCGTGTTCTGCTCGCTTGAAGAATGCCAAATGAAGTAGAATTGATGTGTTGCGCACCAAGATTTGCATTGAGCCATAAGCCGTCACCAAAACCGTCAATAAGAAGTGCGCCAGCATCTGCACCTGAATAGAGTTGGAACTTTTCTAATTCATCTGTATCGTATTGGTAAGATAGGATAACTGGATGGGCGAAGTTTAGAATTTGTAATTCTAAAAAAAAGCGGCGATAGAGTTGCGTTTTGTTGTCGTGTTTGGTGTTGAGAATGATGCAAACATTTGGTTTCTCAGTTAGTATCTGAGGAACAGCGTCTTCGGCCTCTAGTGGCAGGAAACAAATTTGATCGTTCGCTATATCAGAAAGTTGTTCTTTTAGAATCAATGGATAATAGCCGGCTTTTTGGCTATAGGTAGTTTTCCATACATCATAATCCAAGATGATGCCAAGGGTCCCGGGAACTTCAAAGTCAAGTTCGTTGCTTCCAATATATACGTAATCAGCGGCTTGATCTTGAATATTCCATTTGTCGAGTGGAATACTATATTGATAACCAAAGCCGAAGAAATGAGCAGGTTTGATCTGATCAACATAGGATAAGTCAGCTAGAACAATAGGCGTGTTCTTTGCACCGATATTGTGAAAAGAACTACTTTCTCTTTTTTGGTATTGGAACGGTGAATAGTTTAATTCGGCATTTGGAACAGTAAAAGGCAGCGGTTCGTATTGTTGGTATTTTGCAACAAGTTTTTGAGCTACCGGAATTTCAGCTTCAGGAGCCTCAGTCAAGGAGACCCGAACGGTATCACCTAAGCCATCCTCTAAAAGTGCACCAATCCCAACAGCAGATTTAATACGACCGTCTTCGCCGTCACCTGCTTCTGTCACGCCGAGATGTAGTGGATACACAACTCCATTTTCAAGCATTTTGGCCATGAGTAGTCTGTAGGCCTGCACCATGACAAGTGTGTTGCTTGCTTTCATCGAAATTACCAACTGATCAAAATCGTGTTTTTCGCAGATTCGTATAAATTCGAAAGCAGATTCAACCATGCCTTCTGGTGTATCCCCATAACGACTTAAAATGCGATCGGAAAGCGAACCGTGGTTGGTGCCAATGCGCATTGCGGTGCCGTGTTCTTTGCAGAGCAATACGAGCGGCGTAAATTTTTCTTCGATGCGGTCGAGTTCAGCTTGGTAGCTTTCGTCAGTGTAATCGATTTCTTCAAATTTCTTTTTGTCGGCGTAATTACCGGGGTTTACTCTTACTTTCTCGACTATTTTTGCCGCGATTTCGGCTGCATTAGGGGTAAAATGAATATCGGCAACTAAGGGTGTGTGATAGCCTTTTTTAAGGAGTTCGTCTTTGATGTTTTTTAAATTCTCTGCTTCGTTTTTACTGGGAGCTGTTAATCTAACGAGTTCGCAGCCGGCGTCTATCATCCGAATAGATTGTGCAACGGAACCTTCTGTATCCATGGTGTCGGTGGTGGTCATGGATTGCACCCGAATGGGGTTATCTCCCCCTAAGCGAAGTGTTCCAATTCGTACTTCTTTGGTGTGGACACGAGTTCGCTTATTTGAGTCGAGACAATAACGCTGCATTTTCTTTTTTTAGTCTAACAAAGGTAAGGATTCAATTGTTTGTGCGTTCTTTGTTCTAAAGGAATTAAATGAAGCCTCATCATATTGTTTTTCTGTTGTTTGTGCTGTTATTTTTCTCTTGTGAAGAGAATAATAACGCGATGCATCATCCAACGAGAAAATATTCAAATAAGCAAAAAGCAACGCGCAAAACTCAAACGAAAGCGAGCGTTATTATCAACCCACAGAAAACAATTGCGCACCCCGTTTTTATTACGCCTGAACCTCCCGAGCCTTTGCCACCTTACGATCCTTATGATCCAGTTCCTTATCCGATAGATCCACCAGGGTATATTCCAGAGCCAGCGCCGATCAATCAGCTATCAACTCCCAAAACAATTCGCGATAGTTTGGTGCTTTTTCCGGCAGTTTTGGCTTCATTTGATAAAAATACCGATGCGATTTATAAATATTTTGACAATAAAATTGCAGGTACAATGGAGTGGAAATATCTTCAGGAAATTGGCGCTGAAGGTAAAATTTTTCTGCGCTTGTTAATCGATTCCAGAGGACAGGCCAGAGAAGTTACTTTCCTCAGATTTACATCTACTGAGTTGGAGATTTTAAAACCACTGCTGACCAAAGCGGCGCTTCAAATGCCGCATTGGACGCCGGCCAAGAATGAACAGGGTGAAGCAGTGGTTTGCGAAGTGGTACACGCATTACGTATTGGAATTCAATAATAGCATTTATCTTTAGGGGGTGAATTCGAGTCAAAATGTGTTGAAGCTAAAAGCCGTTATTTTAATTTTAATACTTTCCATTGCTTATGGATGTTGGCAGCATTTTTTTGCTGAAATTCTACCAATTCATGAGTGTAGGAAATCAGATTCCTTGACGCAAGCCATTCAGTATTTCAAAGGGGGATCATTTTTTGAGCCTAAAACAAATTGGATTTCAAATGCGGGAAATCAAAATGCCGCTGCTGAGTTTCCTCTCGTATATTTTTTTATTGGGCAAGTTTGGAAAATAACAGGTTATCATTTATGGCTAGCCAAATTATTTTCATTTTCGATATTGATAGCCTCAATGATCAGTTTGCTTCCATTGCTTCAGTCCGTTTTTAAATCCGAGTCAAAGTCACTTGTTTTTATTGGGTTCACATTTTCTTTTCCGGCGCTCATTTATTATGCTGACACTTTACTTCCAAATGTTTTCTCTTTTTCTTTTTTGCTGTTCGCTATTGCCTACGGTTACCGTTATTGGCAAAAAGACGAAAAGTGGGCATTTGCTGGTTTTACCATCTTTTTAAGTTTAGCACTGCTTATAAAAATAACAGCACTCATAGCTGTTTTGGCTTTATTCGGCGCATATACTTCTGAACGCTTACTTCGTAAAAAGCTTAGAACAAGTCTTCAAACTCGACAGGTAAGAATGATGTATGCGGCGCTTTTAATCGCTCTTAGTTTTGCTTTTATTTGGTATCGATACGCCATTCAGTATAATGCGCAAAATGGCTCAACGATTTTTTCAACCACGATTCGCCCTATCTGGGAGGTGAGTATTGCCGAGCGATGGCGCATCGCCAAGTTGGTACTTCTTGAACATACTCGCGAAATATTTCCGTTGGTTTGTTGGCCTATTTTTGTTGGCTTATATTTTTGGTTATTGTGCTCCAAGCGGACAAGTGCTTTCGTGAAGCACTTTTTATTCGTAGGCACTTTAGGATTAGCCGCGTATATAGTTTTATGGTTCTGGGTTTTTGAGGTTCACGACTATTACTTCATAGAACTACTTTTTTTTCCATTGTTTCTCATCGGTGGCTACTTGTACTATCTACCTGAATGGAAGCATCTCCAGCGTTTGCAAAAACCTTTAGAAATAACCTTTTTGACATTAATTTTTTTTAATACGCTTTCTTATACGCAGGTCGCTGTAGGAAATCAGAATGTAATTGTTAAGAATACGCCGTTTATTTCTTCCTTTATCAAAGTGAATTGGGGCTGGTTTTACTTCAATCATCAGGAGACTTTGGGGCAGCTACAGGTCCAAAAAAAGACCATTCAGCAAATCGTGAAGTCCAGTGATACCGTACTTTGTTTTTCAGATCCTTATGCGAACGTTCACCTTACCGCAATTGACCGAATTGGTTATACTAATTATAGTTTAGACAGAAATAGTGCGTTCGTTCCTCAAATCCAAAATTTGGTTCAAAACGGGGCATCAAAGTTACTCGTCTTTAAGCAAGATGTACAACATCCAGATTTGCAATCTTTTATAGCACACCCACTCTACCAACGCGGCAATGTTCAGATTTACGATTTAACGCCTTATAAAAAATAGCCTTACTTATTTCTTTTAAGTTCAATCCGAAATACAGTTCCTTCGCCCTCTTCGCTTTCAAACCAAATTTGGCCGTTGTGTTTTTCGATAATTTGTCTAACGACACTTAAACCAATCCCCGAACCAGAAGATTTGGTGGTGAAATAAGGCGTAAAAATCTTGTCTTGTTCTTGTTTTGGTATGCCAATTCCGTTGTCGTGAACGGCTATTGTTACATGGGAGGCAGTGCCACTCATTTTGATTTCGATTATTGGATTTGACCTGTTATTGGTAGCTTGTTTTGCATTGAGTAGTAAATTATTAAACACTTGGCTTAACATATCTTTATCTGCCCTAATCCAAGTAGGCTTTCCGGTAGTTTCAAATTGAATGGAGGGTTGTTCTTCGTCAAATAAATATAAGGTCTGTTCAATGAAGGCATTGAGTTCAATTGCCTCAAATTGAGGTTCGGAAAGTTTGGCGAACCGAGCAAATTCATTGGCCATTCGAGCTAATGCATCAATCTGTTCGATGAGGCCCGGAAGTGTGGTTTGGACAAGTTGCGGCGCAGTTGCATCTTGCATTTCAATCTTGCGCAAGAGATGTTGAATACTCAATTTCATCGGTGTAAGTGGGTTTTTAATCTCGTGTGCAATTTGTTGTGCGAGATCGCGCCAAGCACTTTCGCGCTCGCTACGTGCAATTTGACCTGCCGCGAGCTCAAGCTCTGTCAGTTTTTCATTGTAGGCTTTAACGAGAAGGCCGATTTCATCTTGATTATGGTAAGTGATTTTTTGATTGTTTTTACCGAATTCTAATGCCCGCACTGATCTTGCGACTACTTGAAGGGGTCCAATAAGCCAATTGCTCACTACCAAAGCAATAAAAACCGAAATGGCCAGCAGTAATACAAATACGTTAATGGCCGCTTTAAAAAAATTCTCGATTTGTTGTTCATACGCCTCTTGTTGACCGAATAATTGTAAGTTGATAAAACCAATTTGTTGTCGTTTATAGTTGATAATGGGTAAATAAGCGCTTCTGTATGTGAGTGTACCAATTTGATCTTGGTGCGAAAAATAACTTTGATTGGCCCCAATCAAAGCGTCCATGGCGTTGGGGTTCATGTGTTCACCGATGAGACCATAGGCAAAAAGTTTCGGTCTAGACGACGCAATTAAGAAACCTTCGCTGTCAAAGACAAATAAATCAGTTTTGAATACACTAGACAATTTTGCTAGTTTGGTTTCGAGTGGCCTACCTATTACTGCCGCATCGAGGGTATCGAGTCGATTGGTCGGGTTCTTTAGTTCTGTTTGGATGGCATCTAGTTTTTCTTTGAGTGCTTGTTGGGTATAATTATCAAATTGTTTTCCTATAAAAAGAGAACTACCCAAACCATACAAAAACAAAGAGAGTCCGAGAATGATGAGAAACGCTATTTGAACTTTAAATGACAAAGACCATTGTGCGCTTTGTTGATGAAAAAGCGCTTTTAAGATATTATGCAATAGCAAAAGAAGTCCCCAAAAAACAAAAAGGAAAGCAAAACCGGTAACATTAGTAAACCAATTGCGCTGTGGTGTAGAAATCACAATAGCCGACCCGGTGTGTTGGCCAATTATCACGTGGGTGTAGCCGTTGGCTTCAAATGAAGATTGCCTTTTTGCAAGAGCCTTTATATTACCTAGGCGTAAGGGGTAATTGTAATTCCCTGACTGATGAATAAGTCGGCCTTCTGCATACTTCCCAATGGCGTATTGCTCCAGACTACTAGATATTCCAGCTTGGTCTGAAATAAGCAATCTTGGAAAGCCAATTTCTTCGGGAATGCGTTTTGAAACCAATGTAATTGCTAAATTTCGTTGAGAATTGATGCGCAGTAAGATGACATAACTGAGGCCTTCTTCTTCATGGGGCATGAAATATATACCATCTTGTATATCAGACGGCTGTCCGTGTATTTGCACTAAATTTTGAAGCCGATCTAATCTTGTGCTGTCCGCACCAAAGCAAGGATTTTTTGCAAGGTCATATAAATCAGCATCTATGTCGAAACCATCCCAAATCCCACTTAAAAAACGTTGCGTAAGTAGGTGCTCAAAACCTACTTTTGTGAATTGTTTGCGTAGCGAATCGAAGTCTGTTTGTAGCCATTTTTCTTCACTGAGATTGGGGGCAATTTCTGCGTATGCAAGTTCTAAATTGATGTTGCGCTCAAGTGCGAGTTGCTGTGCAAATAAAATACGATTCTCTTGGTCTTTATTGGCTTGAAGCGTTTGTAAATAAATAGCGAGAACAGCGGCATTGATGCTCAAAATGAGCAGTTGACTACTTAGTTTATACCAAGATGTATGATTGGCCTGTTCAAAAATGAGATGGATACCAATAATTAAAATCGGGAGAATATTCATCCAATTGAGCTCTCCGAAGAGGAGAACAGAAAAGGGAGCTGCAAGCAAAAAGAATTTTAAGTAGCGGTTGTGCAACCGGGGTTGCCCTTGATTGAGTTGCAGTGCTTGGTAAACGGATTTTTGGTACGTGTATAAAAAGAAACCAAGCAGCACAAAGAAAAAATAAGTGCTCAGCCTAATGTCGAACAAGTGTTCAAAACTGAGCGGAATATTGGAATGTTCAACGATAAGATACAGTTGCCCATCAATCCAAAGCCAACAAAAGAAGGGAATAAAAAAGGACAGTGCTGAAAGCCATTTATTGTCAAGAATGCGAAAAATGGCAAAAACAAAGCGGAGGCCAAAAATGACACAAAAGCTATTCACTACAAAGGCAAAAAAGTCGGGATACCATTCGTTGTAAGCAAAAAAACCAGCCGAAAACCAATCACTTTGTAGCCAATCTGAAGGCCAATGAATTTCGTAGATTGCAGTTCTTGCCAATACCAAGCTCAAGAGAAGAAATAGATTTCCCCATATATTATTTTGGAAAAATTGCTGTAACTGGTAATACAAAAGAAAACCGGCAATTAAAAAGAAAAATGGCGCCCAATGGCTACTAATGGGGGCATTATCCATTGGCAGCGGACTGGCGTAAAACACAACATTGCTATTTCGGTCGGTAATGGCTTGTTGTTTGGAGCTATTGAGATTAATCTGAAATTTTTGTTTCCAATATGTTGGATTAACAGCCTGCAGATAAGCATTGCTGAATTCGTATTCTCTTAGCAAACAAAAGCTCACACAACAAGCAAGGTCTCCGTCTTTCACTGTGTGACAGTAATACCACCCGTTGTTTAGTTTGATGAGGCCATTTGCCGGGAAAAGCGCTGTTTTGTAGCGTCCAATCGGCAACTGATTACTACTCCAACCAAACAATACATCCTTATCATAAAGGTGATAATTTAAATTTGATTCTTGTGGTAGACGCTGCTTGGTTTTTACTTTCTTTAGTAAAGTGTTTGCATACTTGATTTCTTGTTGCTCTAGTGTGCTAAATTCTTGTTGTACGGCTTTGATATCAAATGCTTGGGAGTGGTCAATGATTAGGAGGTAAGATCCGGTCAGCAAACAGATAAAACCCAGAAGGCTGAATTTCCAATTACGAAGAAATAGGATTAGGGCGTTCATTACAAAAAGCGATCAGGTACCAAGGTACGCAGTTGTTCGCTTAAACGCAAGAAATAGTCGTCAGCACGGTGGTCGTTGAAGTAGATAAAGTCCGCGGCATGTCTGTAAGGCTCAATGAATTGTTGATAGCAAGGTATTACATGATTTTCCCATTGATAGATGATCTCTGATCGTTTATAGCCTCGTGTTTCTTGATCGCGGTAAATTCTGCGATCAAGTTGTGTGCCATGGTCAACATCGACAAAAATACTGTAGTTCAGTTGTGAAAATACCGCGGGGTAGTGTAGCGTAAAAAGCCCTTCCACGATAATGATGTCACTGGGTTGAATGGTGAGCAACACGCTTTTGCTACCTTGGACATTGAAAAAATACTCGCGCACTTCGATAGGATATCCGGAGATGAGCTTTTCGAGATCCGCACTTAATTTGTGATGGTCTAACGCGCTTGGCAGATCAAAATTGACTATGCCATTGACATCTTTAGACTGCTGATCAAAAGGTAAATAGTAGTTGTCCATGGAAAACACCGCAGTGCTTGCACCCAGAAAAGTTTCAGACAAGCGTTTGAGCAAGGTTGTTTTACCAGCACCGCTTCCTCCGCATATTCCGACAACAAATGGTTTGGACATAACACAAAGATACAACTTGTAAGGTATTTTTTTCGTCTTAGGCACGTTCAACTTGGTGTAAAAACACTATTTTCGACAACGTAAACTGACTTAATTTGCTCTCCATGAAAACTATTTATTCGCTGTTCTTTATTTTATTGACAACCCACCTTTTTGCTCAAATTCAAGGAAACGGCGGCTTACCTATATCAACTAAGCAAATAATTGACCAGAAAGCAATCCCTCTTTGGTTATATGAAGAGCCCAATATTGCTGCGCTTCAAGCCGAAGATGCCCTTATAGATGACCAAGGAATTGCACCTTGGCGTTTTGGTTATAATAACTACACGAATTTGAATACAGCTAGTTCGGGGGTTTGGTATGAATTACCAAACGGCGCCAAACTCTGGATGCTTCGGGTAAAATGCCAAAATGCCCTGACTGTTAACCTTACTTTTGAACAAACCACGATACCTGAAGGCAATCAGTTATTTGTTTACAATCCGAGCAAAGATTTCATTCTTGGCGCCTTTACGCAAGCACATATTTATGATGGGCAACTAGGCACCGAACTTCTTCCTGGGCAAGAAGTAACAATCGAGTATTATGTTGCACCACATAACCAAATTGGCCATGTTCAGTTGGCGACGGTAACCCATGGTTATCGTACTGCCAATGAATTTATTGAAAAGGCATTTGGCAGCTCTGGCTCTTGTAATATGAATGTCAATTGCCCTGACGGTTTGCCTTGGACCCAACAACGCAATAGTGCAGTCATGTTGGTTTCTGGGAGCAGCGGGTTTTGTTCCGGAGCGCTCATTAACAACACACAGAACGATGGCAAACCATATGTATTGACTGCAAATCACTGTTACAGTAATCCCGCAACATGGCTTTTCCGCTTCAACTGGCAGTCAACAGCATGTCCAAACCCAGCGGCTTCACCTACTTTTCAATCCTTGAGTGGTGCTGTTTTGCGTTCCAGACGCACGCCTTCAGATTTTTGCTTGGTTGAAATCACTGGCGGTTTGGTCAATGGTACAGTTCCTTTAGACTACAATCCTTATTTTTCAGGCTGGGACAATTCTGGGACAATTCCAACAGCGACAGTTTGTGTTCATCACCCATCAGGCGACATCAAGAAAATTGCTTTTGACGATGCTGCTCCATCTATTTCACAAGCAATGGGCTCTTCAGAAGCCAATTCAACCTGGACCGTAGAGTGGGATCGCAACACGACTACGGAAGGCGGCTCTTCTGGTTCTCCGTTATTTGATCAAAATCACCGCATTATTGGTCAACTCTGGGGTGGCGGAGCATCTTGCCAGAATTTAAGTGCACCAGACTATTATGGCCGCGTTGCTAATTCGTGGGCGCCTGCTGGCAGCAATAGCACCAACCAACTCAAATTCTGGTTAGATCCATCCAATTCTGGCGCTGCTTTTATCGATGGCTTTGATCCTAACAATACTACAGTTGTTGCTTTAGATGCGGCACTTTCTAGCGCACAACTTACTGCACAGGCCTTGTGTGGAGACAACTACTTGCCAAGCTTTTCATTAATGAATGTCGGAACTACCTCACTTACGAGTGCTCAAATTGATTACCAAATTGACAATGGCCCCGTGCAACAATATTTGTGGTCAGGCACGCTAGCGCAATGGCAGTCCCAGTCTATTTCCTTACCAACCGTACAGCTTGCTGCCGGAAACCATACATTCAGCGCTACAGTTAGCAACCCAAATCAAGGACTAGACGAAAACGCAACCAACAACCAAACAACCGCCAATACTACCGTTACCGCTGTGCCAGAAACAATCGATTTGTTGAAGGCAACTTTGGTAACGGACGATTATGCCGATGAAACCTATGTCGAATTGCGCAATGCCTCAGGAGCAGTAGTTTGGGCAGAAGGCAATGAAAATGTTGCAGGTAATTTTGGCACCGGAGGTTTTCCTGCTCCAAATGATGCCACCAACCCATTACAGAATAATGCCACATACAATTACGATATTCCTTTGACGGCATTTGAATGCTACACATTCGTGATTTACGATTTTTATGGAGATGGCTTAGGGGCATCCCAATGGGGTGGAACAGATGGTAACCTGGTTTTATCCGATCAGAATGGCACAAACATTTTTACGCTTACTGCTGCTGATTTCGGTGACAGCTTAGCCGCCGTGGTTCGCAACATTGACGACGCAGGCCTAGACGCAAGTAATTTGAACTTTGTGTTGTATCCGAATCCAGCTCAATCTGTATTACATATCAATTGGTTTAATGCCAGTAATATGACTATCCAAGTTCGTGATGTTTGTGGTAAATTGCTCCTTTCAGAACAAAAAGAAGCTTTGGGTGCTGAGCTAAACATCCAACGACTGAGCGCCGGAACATACATCATTCAATTGGTTTGTCCGGAAGGAACGACTATTCAAAAGCAATTTATAAAGCAATAACCGCTGCATCAATGAATGGGCTCTACTTGCACATTCCTTATTGTCGCAAGCGCTGCACCTATTGCGATTTTCATTTTTCTACGACTTTTGAGTCTTATCGCGTTCAACTTCAGAATGCTTTAATTCAAGAGCTTGAAATTCGTTCGCATTCTCACCAAATACCGTTACAAACAATCTATTTTGGCGGAGGCACGCCTAGTATACTTCATCGCGCAGAATTAGAGCAGCTCTTTGCAACAATTCGTAAGCATTATGTTGTTTTCGATGATTGTGAAATCACTTTTGAAGTTAATCCGGAGGACATCAATGAACAGCATTTAAAGTTGTGGAAGGATGTTGGAATCAACCGCTTGAGTATAGGGCTTCAAACCTTTTCAAATGAGAACTTGTCTTGGATGAACCGAGCCCACAACGTACAGCAAGGATTAACGGGCGTGGCATTAGCCCAACAAATGGGCTTTGACAACATCAGTATTGATCTGATCTACGGCTTGCCTGATCAATCGCTTGCGGATTGGTCAGCAGCACTTGATCAAGTTTTCAAACTAAATATCCAACACTTATCGGCATATTGTCTTACGATAGAACCCAAAACAGCACTTCAGCATTTGGTACGTAAAAAGGCGCTGCAACCAGCAAATGAACAATTGCAAAGCGATCAATTTTTAACGCTATTGGAATATGCAAAACAAGCGGGCTTTGTACATTATGAGATTTCGAATTTTGCAAAACCAGGGTTTCATTCCAAGCACAATAGCGCTTACTGGCGTTTTGAACCCTACATTGGTATTGGCCCATCGGCACATTCGTTCAATGGGCAAGCGCGCCGCTGGAATGTTGCCAATAACTCGGCTTATATAAAAGGTGTGGGGCAAAATGAAGATTGGTACCAAACGGAAATACTCACGGCCAATGAACGCCGCAATGAACAGATTTTATTGGGATTGCGAACTATTTGGGGCCTCGATTTATCCAAGTTTGAAGCAAACTGGACACAAAAAGAAAGCGCGCAAATTGAAGAATTTGCGCGCTTGAATTGGTTGCTCATCAATGAAAAAAGCATGGTGCTTACCGAAGAAGGCAAGTTACATGCGGATGGCATTGCGGCCGCCCTTTTTAGGGTCGACTAGCAGAATTCGTCGTATGCAGCTTGTAAGTTAGCGGCAATCATTTGGGCGCTGCCTCCTTCAATGTGGTGTCTTTCGAGGAAATGAACCAATTTACCATCTTTAAACAGCGCAATCGATGGTGAGGACGGTGGATAAGGGAGAAAGTATTTTCTGGCTTGGGCAACAGCGTCCTGGTCTACACCGGCGAATACAGTCGTAAGTTTGCTTGGTTTTTTATCGTTTTGGATAGATAATTTTACACCAGGGCGCATATTGCCAGCTGCGCATCCGCATACGGAGTTGACCACCACGAGGAGTGTGTCTGGGGTAGTTGAGATGGCTGCATCTACGGCAGCGGCATCTAGTAATTCTTCAAACCCTACATTGGTAAGGTCTTCTTTCATGGGTTGAACAAGTTCTGCTGGATACATAGTTAATTTTTTTACAAAATTAATGAACTCTTCAGGATTTAATGTCAAATAGGTGTCATTTATCGCGGTACTTTAGTAATTCTTTAATAGGGGTGTGTTTTTGTTTTTTTGACTTTTTGATGCACCCAAATGCATTTCGAAATGCAGCTTGATGGTCTTGTTGGTAGTGAAGGTATTGTACGAATTGCTTGGCTAGACTATAGCTTGAACATTGCTCAATTATATACAAGCCCATGTAATCTGCATAGTATGCATTTGGCGCTTGAAGCGCATAGGTAAATTGGCGTCGTTTGACTTCTTTTTTAAGGTAATGAAGGTGTGTATCCAAACGACAAAGTAATAGTGTGTTTTGGAGCTGATAGGTATCGAATAGGAGCTCGTGATCTTTAAATCTATGGAGTAAATCGAGGTAAGCCAAATTCACCTTTTTGTCTGCATCCCCTTTGCGGTAAGCATAGGCCAAATGAAGCTTGAGTATAGCTTTTACTTTGTCATCGGCAGGGGCCCAAAGATATTTTGTTGAAAGGTCTTTGAAATGTTTGACTTTCACAACGCTATCTGGAACATAGGATACGCCAAGTGGAATAATTCCGAATTGCGGTTCCTTATATTGGAATTGAAGCCGTTCAATGACCGCTTGTTCTAAAATGCCGTCCAGCATAATGAGATCGAAACCTGGATCCCATGGTTTTTGTTGAATTTGCTTACGAATCTGTAGTGCGCTCCATTTTTTGATCGTGAGTTGAATCTGCTTCCGTTTGGCCATCTTTTGTAAGATCGCTTGTTGATTTTTGCTCATAAAGTTTTGAGCAATAATGAGTTGCTTGTTTTGAGAAGGTTTGATTTCTTCAAGTGAACAAGCACTAAAAATAAAGACCAAAAGAATGTAAAGGAATCTAAGCACCTGTCAGTTTTTTAATTTCATTGAGTTTGAGCAAGGCTTCAACAGGAGTTAGTGCATTGATGTCTGTTTGGACAAGTTCGTCGTGAATTTGTTGTAAAACAGGATCATTTAGCGCAAAAAAGCTGAGCTGAACATCATGGCCAATTTGTTCGACAGCTGGTTTAGTGGACTTTTGTTGTTTCGAGCCACCCACCGCGGCATGACTGGCTTCGAGGTCTTTGAGCACAGACTCTGCTCGTTTAACTACTGGGGCAGGCATTCCGGCGAGCTTGGCTACATGAATCCCGAAAGAGTGCGCAGAACCACCTTTCTCGAGCTTTCTTAAAAACAAAACTTGGGTTCCCAGTTCTTTAACGCTCACATTGAAATTGTGGATACGCTCAAAGCGCTTGGCCATTTCATTAAGTTCGTGGTAGTGTGTTGCAAAAAGGGTTTTGGCTTTGGCTTTAGGGTTTTCGTGCAAAAATTCGGTAATTGCCCAAGCAATGGAGATGCCATCATAAGTGCTTGTGCCGCGTCCAATTTCATCGAGTAAAATCAGGCTGCGTTCAGAAATATTATTGAGAATGCTGGCGGTTTCATTCATTTCGACCATAAAGGTGGATTCACCCGAAGAAATGTTGTCTGAGGCACCCACACGGGTAAAAATTTTGTCAACAATTCCAATTTGTGCGCTGCTTGCAGGCACAAAAGAACCGATCTGGGCCATCAGCACGATAAGTGCAGTTTGGCGTAAGATGGCACTTTTACCACTCATGTTTGGGCCGGTAATCATGATGATTTGTAGGCTATCGTTAGCTAGGCGGATGTCATTTGATATATACTGTTCACCGATTGGTAAACGCTGCTCGATGACGGGATGCCGCCCCTCTTTAATGCTGAGTTCGAAACCATCGGTAAGCGTTGGAAGGCAATAGTTGTTGGCAGTAGCCACTTTTGCAAAAGAAAAAAGACAGTCGAGCTGTGCCAAAAGCTGTGCATTTTTTTGAATTGGATCGATGAAATCAGCCATTGCAAATACGAGTTGTTGGTAGAGGTTTTGCTCGATTTGCAGGATTTTTTCCTCGGCTCCAAGGATTTTTTGTTCGTAGTCTTTGAGTTCTTCGGTAACGTAGCGCTCGGCGGAAACCAAAGTTTGTTTACGAATCCAGTTTTCCGGTACTTTATCTTTGTGCGTATTGCGTACTTCGATGTAGTAACCGAATACGTTATTGAATGCAATTTTAAGGCTCGAAATACCGGTAGCTTCAATTTCTCTTTCCTGAATTTGGTCTAGATAATCTTTGCCACTCGTTGAAATTTTGCGTAATTCATCGAGTTGGGCATCGCGACCATCTTTGATGACAGGACCTTTACCAATTTGAATAGCAGGTTCCTGGGCAAGGTTGCTTTCGATGAGGTCAATGAGTGGAAAACAGGCATCTAACTTGGAAAGCAAGCTTTGTAGGCTAATGTTGTCAACAGGCCCCAATAGCGCATGAATGGGTTGTATTTGTTGAAGGGTGCGTTTTAAATGTTGAACTTCTCTTGGGTTGATTTTTCCGACGGCAACTTTTGAGATCAGTCTTTCTAGATCGCCGATTTCTCGGAGTCGTTCATCGAGTTCAAAGTGAATATCAATTTCATTTTTTAATGCCATAACAACCTGATGCCGTTGCTCAATTGGCTGTCTTTCTTTGAGCGGCAAAACCAACCATCTTTTGAGCAAACGACCACCCATCGGGGTTTTAGTCTGATCGAGGATGTGTGCAAGTGTACTCGCGTTTTCGTGTGGAGAATGAATGAGTTCTAAGTTGCGCACCGTAAAGCGATCGAGCCACATATAATGGTCTGGCGCTATCTGACCTATGCTAGTGATGTGTCCGAGTTG
>VHBC01000007.1 GCA_016872115.1 Sphingomonadales bacterium
TCTAAAAAATTAGGATTCACCCTATTTTCCCCTATTTTTTTAGTGCTTATTTATCAGTTCTTTAGGTGTTTTAAGTGATATTTTCCTTGTTTTTATTGGATTTATACCTATCTTTGCACCCCAAATACTAATTAATTAAAGTTTAACCTTATGAATTCTTACGAAACTGTTTTCATTTTAACTCCCGTTTTGTCTGATGAGCAGGCAAAGGAAGCAGTACAGAAATTCGAAGGCGAGATTACTTCAAAGGGAGGTAAAATCAAGCATTCGGAGAGCTGGGGTTTGCGCAAAATGGCCTACCCAATCCAGAAAAAATCAACTGGTTTTTATTTCCTAGTTGAATTTGAAGCTGAAGGCAACGTTGTTGCAGATTACGAATTGATGATGAAGCGCGACGAGCGTGTTCTCCGATTCCTAACTGTAAAAATGGACGTCGATCACCTTGCCTACGCTGACAAGCGTCGCGCTAAAGCTGGAGCAACTGCCTAATTATTGTCAAACCCATTAAAAACAACGTATCATGTCAAACGATATCCGTTACCTTACCCCGATTAACATCGATATTAAAAAGGAGAAGTACTGCCGCTTTAAGAAAAGTGGTATCAAATTCATCGACTACAAAGACGCTAATTTCCTTTTGAAATTGGTAAACGAACAAGGTAAAATTTTACCGCGTCGCATCACCGGTACTTCTGCTAAGTATCAAAAACGTGTCAACAAAGCCATCAAGCGTGCGCGTCACCTCGCCATCTTGCCTTACGTTGGCGACATGTTGAAATAAGTCATTGTTGAACGATATAATTTAGAAATCATGGAAGTCATTCTAAAGAAAAATGTAGATAAATTAGGTTACGCCAATGAGGTAGTATCTGTTAAGCCTGGTTACGGTCGTAATTTCCTTATTCCACAAGGCTACGCCATTTTGGCTACTGCTAGTGCCAAAAAAGCACACGAAGAAGTGATGCGCCAGAAGTCGCACAAAGAATCGAAAATGTTAGCTGAAGCACAAGAACTTGCTGCTAAATTGGCAGATCTATCTATTCGCATCGCTACCAAAGCTGGTGAAAACGGCAAAATTTTTGGTTCAGTAAACAACGTTCAACTCGCCGAGGCACTTATTGAGGCTGGTTTCGAAATTGACCGAAAATCATTAAAAATCAAAGATGAGCCTATTCGTGAACTCGGCTCTTTTGAAGCTGAAGCGAACCTTTACAAAGGAGTGAAACAATCTTTCACATTCGAAGTAGTAAGCGAATAAGCTAACAACTTTATTCAAAAGAAAAAGCCCCGCAATCGCGGGGCTTTTTTATAAATTCAAATTTTGCTAAACTTCTTGAATTATAACTCTTTGGTCAGGTGCTCCTTGACGTAGTCGCTTACGCCTTGTTCTAATGTATGAAAACCACCATTGTAACCTGCCGCCAATAATTTTGACATATCGGCTTGCGTGAAATATTGGTATTTATCTCGGATGTCTATAGGTGTATCTATGAATGTAATTTGAGGTGCGAGGCCTAGTGCTTCAAAAGTGAGGCATGCGAGGTCGTAAAAAGTACGCGCTTTACCAGACCCTAAGTTGTAAATACCACTCTGCGGGAGTTGTGTTTGCACGAACTGACAAACTTTAGCGACGTCTTTGACATAAACAAAATCACGGAGTTGCTCACCGTCTTTGTAGTTGGGGTGATGCGAACGAAAAAGCTGCATAGCACCTTTTTCTTTTATTTGTTTGTAAGTGTGTAATACTACACTGGCCATGCGACCTTTGTGGTATTCTTTTGGTCCATAAACATTAAAGAATTTGAGCCCATACCATTGAGGAGGCGTGCTTTTTTGCACTAAGGCCCAAACATCAAAATCGTTTTTTGATTGACCGTACAAATTAAGCGGTTGCAAGCTTTTGCTCAGGCTGTGGTCGTCTTTGTAGCCGAATTCACCAAGGCCGTAGGTGGCAGCACTACTCGCGTAGACAAGCGGAATTTGTGCAGTAGTACAAATTTCCCAGATGGTTTTGCTAAAAGCTAAATTGAGGTGATCCAAGATGGCTTGATTCTTTTCGGTGGTATCTGTGCGGGCTCCTAGATGAAATACAAAATCAATAAACTTGCTATTTTCGGCAAACCAAGGTAAAAATGCTTCTCTGTCTAGGCATTGCTCAAATTGGAGCTTGGTCCAGTTGCGTTTTTTGGCTTCAGTAGAGAAGTCATCGACCAAGATGAGGTTGGTATGCCCAGCGGCATTGAGCCTTTCGGCTAGATAACTTGCAATAAAGCCTGCGGCTCCGGTAACGATTATCATTTTAGAACAAACCGTTGATTTCGGCGTCGATGGCATTGATGATTTTACCGAGGTCTTCTTGGTTTTCAGGAAAGCGATTGTTGTCTACGTCGATGATAAGCAATTTGCCTTTATCGTAGGTAGAAATCCAGGCTTCGTAGCGTTCATTGAGACGCTTGAGGTAGTCCAAGCGGATGCTTTCTTCGTAGTCGCGGCCGCGCTGTTGGATTTGCGAAACCAAGGTAGGAACCGATGCGCGCAAATAAATGAGTAAATCAGGCGCCGAAACAAAAGAATCCATGAGATTAAACAACGAAAAGTAGTTTTCGAAGTCACGGGTGGTCATTAGGCCCATTGAGTGAAGGTTGGGCGCGAATATAAATGCATCTTCGTAAATTGTGCGGTCTTGGATGACCGTATGGGTTGACTCCTTAATCTCTTGAATTTGCGTAAAACGACTATTGAGGTAATAGATTTGCAGATTAAAAGACCAACGCTGCATATCGTGGTAAAAGTCATTGAGGTAAGGATTCTGATCGACGTCTTCAAAATGAGTCTCCCAATTGTAATGTTTTGAAAGCAGGTTGGTTAAGGTAGTTTTTCCCGAACCAATATTTCCAGCAATAGCTACGTGCATAACCTTTTAATTTAGAGGGCTAAAATACGATAATTACCTCGAATCCTCAAAAGAATCTGCCTATAATTTCAAGCGATAGATCTTGATTTTTTTACCTTGCTGAAAATAAAAGCGATCCTGCAGCACTTGAAGTTGTTTGAAGTTCATTAGTGGTAATTCGATAGGGCCTTCGTTTACACCGGGACCAATTCTTTCGAATTGCAGTGCGTTCTTAATCCAAATGGCATTTTCAAATCCAAAAAGTTGGGTGCCAGGTGCTAGTGTCGTACTTTTTACCAACGTTAGATTCCGATCAAATTCAAAGTAACGACCATCATTGAGCAAACAAATTAAATTTTGTTGGTATTCAAAGAATTGTGCAATCTTGGCATCATTTAGCCCACCAAAACAATTATCCACAATTTGAACCACTTGCGCAGTATTGATCTGAAACAAGACCAAGCGCTCACGGTATTGATCAAAAAGCCAAATAAATTCAGGTCGCTTACTTGTTGCTATTGTGGTGATATTCGAAAAATTGAAATCGTAAAGCGCCAGAGGCTCATCGTTGAGTTGCAAGGTGTTGTCAAGGGTGCCAATCATTTGTTGTCCTTCTGAAAACAAAAGTGTACGCAAGCCATTGATGGGCAATACTGCTGTAAGCTCACCAAAATTCTTGAACGTTTCTTGAAATGGCTTAGGGTTTGAATTTTGTTGGAGCCAAAGCGTGTTGTTTTTCCATTGATAGAGTTGGCCCCATTCGTCACTGGTCCAAGAATGGCTACTGTCTGTTAATAGGAGTTCTTTTTCTAATACCCACGTTTGACCAATAAGGGAGCTTTGAAAAAAAAGTAAAAATATGAACGCTACAATTTTCATTGGTGAGCTATTATTTCTTTAAGCAGTGTGTCGTTATTTTGTAAGCGAGGTACTTTGTGTTGTCCGCCAAGTTTTCCTTTGAATTTGAGCCAACGGTGAAAAGTACCATCGGCAACTACACTAATTAACGGAGCACCAATATTTATATTGCCTTTGCGCTTGGCGTCGTAGTCGGCATTGATGCGTTTGAGCTCTGTATCGAGGGTCAAGGCGAAAGCCTCCAAATCCGCAGGTTTTTTTTCAAATTCGATCAACCAATGATGCGCCCCAACTTGGGTTGAGCGACAAAAATCGGGTGCAGCAGTATATTCTCGGATTTCAACCTGGTGTAAAGCACAAGTTCTACACAGGGCGGTATCCGCATGCTCAATAATCAACTTCTCTCCAAAAGCATTGATATAATGCGCAGTTCTACCACTCACAACAAAACGATAAGGTTTGGTTTGGGTAAAACGAACGGTGTCGCCTATGATGTAACGCCAAAGACCAGCAGAGGTAGAAATGACCAATGCATAATCGGTATCAGGTACGATTTCTCCCAATGAAAGTACTTCTTTTGAATCCAAACCGTCGAAGGAGTCCAATGGTATAAATTCATAAAACACCTCAGAATTGGTAAGTAAAAGTAGATCTTTACTATCGCTTTGATCCTGTAAGCCAAAATACCCTTCTGAGGCATTGTAATTTTCAACGTAATTCATATCGGGCTTGCCAATAATTTGCGCAAAAGCTTTTTGATACGGCGAAAAAGACATGCCCCCATGGATATAGAGTTCTAAATTGGGCCAAACTTCACCAATATTCTTTTTTTGACTTTTCTCGAGTACCTTCTGTAGAAGTAAAAGCGTCCAGCTCGGAACCCCAGCTATAATACAAATGTTTTCATCTAGAATCGAAGAGGCCATTCGGTCCAACTTTTCTTCCCAGTTTTCTAAAAGCGCAATTTCTTTTTTAGGCGTTCGGCGTAATTCGGTCCAGATGGGGAGGTTATTAATGATAATGGCTGATAGGTCGCCAATGAATACGCCGTGGCTGTGTTGTTCGATTTTACCTGTGCCACCTACAATTAAATGCTTTGCATTGTAGAGTTTGCGCCCTTCAAAATTGTGATAATACTGCGCTAATAAGTCTTTTCCACCGGCGTAGTGGTTTTCTAGAAGCGAGCTTTCGGTAATTGGGAGGATTTTAATACGATCGGCAGTAGTACCCGAAGATTTGGCAAACCATTTAGTGACACCAGGCCACAATAAATCGTTTTCGCCTTCTATGGCGCGGTCAATAAAAGGTTTGAGTGTTCCGTAATCGGCTAAGGGTACGCGCGTTTTGAATTCTTGGTAATTTTCGAGGCTAGCAAAATGATGGGTTTTGCCATAAAAGGTTTGGGCGCCTTCTAGTAATAGGAATTCGAGTGTACGCGCCTGATTGGAGAGGGCTTCGTCGCGGTAGTCGTTGATGCGTTCCATACGCCGGCCAATCCACCAGGAAAATAAGGTGTTAAACGGCATAGGAGCGACTTTTGACTTAACCCCAAATAAGGATATACACTACAATGCTAAGAAGTGAAATTGTAATGATGGTTCCGATAGCAGCGGTTGATTCTTCGAAAAAATTATCTGACATAGCGTTTAAATTTGAGTCTCAAAATTAGCAAATTTTTTAATCTCTGTTGCCTAATAAGCGCAATAAAGACAAGAATAAATTGACAAAAGTCAGATACAATTGAAAACCAGCAAATAAGGCCAATTTTTGACGCAAAGTACCATCCATTTCAGCTTGGTAGGCCATGTTCTTGATCATTTGCATTTCATAAGCAACTAAACCTGTGAAAATAAAGACAGAAACCAAAGAAATAATATAGTCAAAACCGCTACTTCCTAAAAACATATTGACTAAGCTTGAAATAATTACGCCAAAAAGCAACATGTAAAGTAAGCTGCCAAATTTGGTTAGATCTGTTTTCGTTGTGTAACCCAAAAAGGCCATGAATCCAAATGAGCCAGCAGTAAGTAAGAAGGTGGTGGCAAGTGTACCGGTAGCGTAGGCCATGAATAGAACAGATAAACTCATGCCTAATAAAACTGCATAGATGACAAACAAAGCCATTAGGGTGCCAAATGAGAATTTATTGAAGCCGCCTGCCATGGCAAAAGAAATGAGAATCGGAGAGAATAATATTACGTAGAAAAAGATGGAGACTCCACCACTTGCCGTCATGAATAGCGAAGCGAGTAAGGCAGGGTTGGTACCTATGAAATACGAAATAACTCCTGAAATGGTGAGCGCTGCAAACATGTAGTTGTAAACACTTTTGATGAAGTCGCGGGCATAATCTTGGCTAACTGAGCCACTGTTTGGGTAATTGAAATCTTCCATGGTTAATGAATTTTAGCTTGTACTAAATTAATAAATTCTTTTCTTGTTGCATCGTTGTTCATAAAAAGACCTGTGAAGGCGCTGGTAGTGGTGACTGAGTTTTGCTTTTGAACGCCGCGCATTTGCATGCACATGTGTGCACACTCGATGACAACCGCCACACCTTTGGGTGTAAGTGTGCGTTGAATGGAGTCCCGAATTTCAAGCGTTAGGCGTTCTTGCACCTGCAGTCTTCGGGAAAATGCATCTACAATTCTTGGAATTTTACTCAGGCCAACGATTTTTCCATCTGGGATGTAAGCAACATGTGCTTTACCGAAGAACGGCAACATGTGGTGCTCGCACATCGAGTAGACTTCAATGTCCTTGACAATCACCATTTCTGAATAATCCTCATGAAAAATGGCCGACTCGATGATTTCGTCTGGATTGAGTTGATAGCCGTTCGTTAAAAATTGCATGGCTTTGGCCACGCGTTCAGGGGTTTTAAGTAAGCCTTCGCGGTTGGGGTCTTCGCCAATTTCTTTTAGAACTTTGGCGTATAGCGCTTGCAAATTTGAATTTTCCAATTAGTTGAATGTTTGAAGTGCTTACGGGTGGAGCTTAAAAAGGTTCATTGCCACCGTAATATTCTACAAAGTTGTTTTCTGTTTCGACCAATTTGATTTTGGCAAGTTCTCCGCCATTTTCTAAAACTAGTGGTGCTAAGATGTCCCAAATGGCAATAGCAACGATTTCTGTAGAGGCCATTTTACCATCGAGAAAGGGGACATCTAAGTTAAGGTTTTTGTGGTCAAGGGCTTCAATAATGTGGGTCTTGACAAAATGGCTTAGTAATTTGAGGTTCATGACAAAACCGGTTTCAGGGTTTGGGATACCTTTGACAGTAACCCACAACTCGAAGTTGTGGCCATGCCAGTTTTGGTTGGAACATTTGCCAAAAACTTCCCAGTTTTTTTCATCTGACCACTCTGGGCGCCATAGTTTATGGGCTGCATTGAAGGTTTCGCGGCGAGTGATATAGGTAGTCTTCATTTTTAGGAACCGAATTACGAAGCAAAGTTAGTAAGAATGTTGCATTTCATGAGACCATCGCGATCGATTTCTGTGAGTTTAATCGTGCACATTTGATTGATGAGCTTGGCGTCGTAGGGTGTTTTTACCTTTACATAATTTTCTGTAAAGCCATACAGCCAACCTTCGTTTTCTTCTTGTTCGAATAAAACAGTCTTGTCTTTGCCGAGTTGTGTTTGATAAAAAGCTTGCTTTTTGCGGTCTGATAGCAAATGCAAAATCTTACTGCGTTCACGCCTTACTTCCATGGGTACTTTAGTGCCGAGTTTAGGGGCACCTGTGTTGGCGCGTTCTGAATACGTAAATACGTGCAAATAAGAAATATCAAGTTCTTTTAAGAAGTTTACCGTAGCCAAAAAATCAGCGTCGGTTTCGCCAGGAAAACCAACGATGACATCAACACCTATACAGGTATCAGAATTGATTGCTTTGATTTGTGATATACGGTTGGTATATAGCGCTGTGTCGTATTTGCGACGCATTTTTTCAAGGATGGTATCCGAGCCGCTTTGTAGGGGAATATGGAAATGTGGTACAAAACGCTCAGCGCGTTCAAGGCAAAAAGCGATGATTTCGTTGAATAACAAATTGGGTTCAATAGAAGAAATTCGAAAGCGCTCAATACCTTGAACTTCGTCTAGGGCTTGCACCAATCCAAAGAAATTTTCTGGGCCACCCTGTCCGAAGTCACCAATATTAACCCCGGTTAATACAACTTCTTTGACTTCTGTTTGGGCAATTTTTTGGGCTTCGGCCACTGTTTGGGAAATGCTCGCATTGCGGCTTTTACCACGGGCGAGTGGAATAGTGCAAAAGGTACAAAAGTAATCGCAGCCGTCTTGTACCTTTAAAAAGGATCGCGTGCGGTCTCCATAAGAGTGCGATGGTATAAAATCGTGGGTATGTTTGATATTTTGGTGCACCACTTGCACTTGGTTGCGTTTTTGGAGGTGTTCCAGGACATTGAATTTGTCATTCGCCCCCAGTACGAGATCCACGCCAGGAATACGGCTAATTTCTTCGGGTTTGAGTTGCGCATAGCAACCCAGAATGATCACCATGGCCTCTGGTGATATTTTTTTGGCGCGTTTGACTAATTGCTTGCATTTTTTGTCGGCATTTTCTGTTACCGAACAAGTATTGATCACAAAAATATCGGGATGATCCTCAAAATCTACTTTAGCGAAACCCCCATCTTCAAAGAGTCTGGCAATAGTTGAAGTCTCTGAAAAATTAAGTTTACAGCCAAGTGTGTAAAAAGCAACGCGTTCGAATTGATTCATCGCTGCAAATTTACAAATTCCTTAACTTTGCGTCAAAATTTAGTCATGAAGTACGATATCGCAGTCATTGGAGGAGGAATTGTTGGCGCAGCCACTTTTTACAAAATGCAAAAGAAGTTCCCTGATCTCAGTATTGTACTCTTCGAAAAAGAACAATTACTTGCCAATCACCAAACTGGAAACAATTCAGGTGTCATCCACTCAGGCTTGTACTACAAACCAGGTTCGCTTAAGGCGCGCAACTGCATACAAGGCCGTAAAGAGCTCGTGCAATTTGCCAAAGAATACAACATTGCCCACGACGTCTGCGGAAAAGTTGTTGTGGCAACTGACGCCAAAGAATTGCCTCACATGGATAAAATCTTCAATACTGGTCTTGAAAACGGCATTGAGGGTATTGAAAAAATTACAGCTGCTCAAGTCAATGAAATCGAACCACACGTCAAGAGTATTGGTGGTATTTGGGTGCCTGTAACAGGTATCATCGACTTTAGAGGTGCCACTGAAAAAATGGCCGAATTGGCTTTGGCTGCCAATTCGCAAAGTGCAATGCACTTAGGTTGCGAAGTTCAAGGCATCGAAAAATCCGAGGACTCAAGTACAATTTTTACCATCAAAGGCAAGTTTGAAGCGCGTTATTTGGTTTTCTGCGCAGGTTTGCAGGCAGACCGACTTGCCCGTAAAGACGGCGTAGCACTTAAAGAAAAAGTAGTCGGCTTCCGTGGAGACTACTACGAGCTTACGCCTGAGGCACGCCACAAAGTAAAGAACTTGATATATCCGGTTCCAAATCCTGATTTTCCCTTCCTTGGTGTGCATTTTACACGCATGACCAACGGCGAAATTGAATGTGGCCCTAATGCCGTGTTTACTTTCAAAAGGGAAGGATATGGCAAAACTGATTTCTCGCTTCGCGACACCTTAGACGCACTTACCTACAAAGGTACTTGGAAGTTGTTCTTCAATAATATGTCTTTCGGCATCAATGAATACCGAAGGGCCTTTTCCAAAAAACTTTTCTTGAAAACCCTTCAGCGCATGATTCCTTCGTTAACAATGGAAGATATCCATCCAGGGCGTTCTGGAGTGCGCGCTTTGTTGTTAGCAGAAGACGGCGATACCCGCGACGACTTTCGTATAGAATACCACGGCAATTCGATTCATGTACTCAATGCGCCTTCGCCGGCGGCAACAGCCTCCTTGGCTATTGGTGAGTACATCGCAATTGAAGCCCAAAAGCATTTCAATTTGTAGTTATTGTCTTTTGAGATTGCCGGCTTTCCATTCCTGAACCAACTTGGACCAAGCGTAGGGATTGAGCAAATTATTTTGTGGCAACTGTCCGTTGGTGTAAATTTTGGTGTTTTGCTGCTTGGTTAAGGCACCATAGGCCAAAGAAGCATCGGCATCTAGGCGTGCCGCTACAAATGCCAAAGATTCCCCACTTAGCTCGCGTTGAGCTCTTCTGATGTCGTCTTCGTAGGGGCTCATATTTATAAAGTGTTGGGCAAAAGCTTCTTTGTTAGGCCACGGATAAACTCTAATGTCAGGCATGGTGAGGGTGTCGTGGGTCAACATGTGAATAATGCTGTAGCGATTTTCATTGAGGGTATCGGGCACCCAAAATGGACTCGATTGGTAACCTTTTCTCGAAAAAACAAGGGTATCTCCAGGTTGGCATACAATGGAGAAAAAACCATAGCCATCTGAAATGACGCCTTTATTGAGTGTTTTGTTGTAGACGGTGGTGTAGGGGAGTTCGAAAGCTTCTTCGGTAACCACTACGCCAGATAACTGAATGAGGGGGAGTTGGCCTGTTTGCGCATACAGTTGAAACAAACAAAAAAGTGCAAATAAGAGAGGATAAATACGTTTCACATGCTAAAATTACAAATATCAGGACGAATCGGTGTAAATAAGGTAACTGAATGGCAAATTTTATTGTTAAATTTGCAAGAATTTATATAAAAAATAAGTTCATGTCGCTCTCGAATCTTTCCCAAATCACTGAAGGTTTAACCTACGACGACGTCTTGCTTGCACCTGCTTATTCAGAGGTGCTGCCCCGGGATGTCTCTCTGAAAAGTAAATTCACCAAACGCATTGATGTCAATACACCTATTGTATCTGCAGCCATGGATACCGTTACTGAATCTGCACTGGCTATCTCCATTGCCCAGCAAGGAGGTATCGGCGTCATTCACAAAAACATGAATATTCAAGCGCAGGCGCTCGAGGTTCGAAAAGTAAAGCGTTCGGAAAGTGGCATGATCATCGATCCAATTACTTTGCCGGAAGACGCCCTCGTTAAAGATGCGTTGGCACTCATGCGCGAGAACAGCATTGGTGGTATACCCGTTGTTGATGCCAACAAAGCACTCAAAGGGATCCTCACCAACCGAGACCTCCGCTTCGAGAAAAACCTCGAGCGTCCGGTTCGCGAAATCATGACCTCTGAAAACATCATCACCACAGGCGATGGCACTGATTTAAGTACAGCAGAAGTTATTTTGCAACAAAATCGCATTGAAAAACTACCCGTTGTCGATGCTCAAAATCGTTTAATAGGCCTCATTACCTACCGTGACATCATTAAAGTCAAAGAACATCCTAACTCATGTAAAGACCACCTTGGTCGCTTGCGCGTTGCAGCGGCGGTAGGTGTTACTGCCGACACTATAGATCGGGTTGCGGCCTTAGTTGAAGCTGGTGTCGATGCCATTGTTATTGATACCGCCCATGGTCACACCAAAGGTGTGGTAGATCAGCTTAAAGCGGTCAAAGCGGTTTTTCCATCTCTACAAATTGTGGTTGGTAATATCGCCACCGCTGAAGCTGCCAAATACCTTGCAGATGCAGGTGCAGACGCCGTCAAAGTAGGAATTGGTCCAGGTTCCATATGCACCACACGCGTTATTGCGGGAGTCGGTGTACCTCAACTCACAGCAATCAACGAAGTCGCTAAAGCTTTAGAAGGTACAGGTGTACCAGTCATTGCCGATGGCGGCATTCGCTACACAGGTGATATCGTAAAGGCAATTGCTGCCGGAGCAGATGTCGTGATGCTTGGCTCTATGTTTGCTGGTGTGGAGGAATCTCCGGGTGAAACCATCATTTACGAAGGACGTAAGTTCAAGTCGTACAGAGGTATGGGTTCGTTAGAAGCAATGCAGAAGGGCAGCAAAGACCGCTATTTTCAAGATGCTGAAGACGACATTAAAAAATTAGTTCCAGAAGGAATTTCAGGTCGCGTACCTTATCGTGGTAAACTCATTGAAGTCATGTTTCAGCTGATAGGCGGTTTGCGTGCCGGAATGGGTTATTGCGGTGCTCCGACTATTGACCGCCTCAAAGGTGCTCGATTCGTACGCATCACCTCTGCTGGCGTAAGGGAATCTCATCCGCATGACGTCACAATAACTAGAGAAGCACCTAACTATAGTATTAAGTAAATCAAATGATTCGTTTTAATTCGCATTACTTTATGAAAAAGTCTATTTTATTGTTTATTCTTGGCCTAACAACCCAAATTGTTTTTGCTCAGAAGCAGCCTGTGGTCATGACTATCAATAATAAACCAGTCACCAAATCTGAGTTCTTGCAGATTTACACCAAAAACAATCCCAATCCAAGTTTTGATAAAGATTCCTTGGACCGTTACATGGAACTATTTCAAGTATTCAAACTTAAAGTTGCCGAGGCCGAGGCTTTGGGTTATGACACACTTCCAAGACTCAAAAAAGAACTTGAAGGCTATAAAAAGCAATTAGCACTTCCTTATCTTATCGATTCTGTTCAAAACCAAGCGATGGTCCAAGAGGCCTATAACCGAACAGCAACTGAGGTGCGTTGTTCACATATTCTCATCAAATTAGATCCCAACGCGAGTCCAAAGGATACGCTAGACGCCTACAATCGTTTGTTGGGTCTAAAGGCCCGCATAGAAAAGGGCGAAGATTTTGCTGCCATCGCCAAATCTAAATTGGGTTCAGAAGACCCTTCTGTTGTAAACAACGGCGGTGATCTTGGTTATTTTACAGCATTCCAAATGGTTTATCCTTTTGAAGAAAAAGCATATACCACCTCTGTAGGAACCATTTCAGAACCTTTCCGCACCCGCTTTGGCTATCATATTCTCAAAGTAACGGACAAACGCCCCGCACGCGGCACCATTAAAGTAGCACACCTCATGATTTCGACAGGTCGCGAAGCCAGTTTAGAGACGCGTCAAAACGCCGAGAAAAAAATAAACGAAATTTATGACAGCCTTGCAACTGGAGCATCTTGGGAGAAAATGGTGAGCGCCTATTCTGAAGATGCCAATAGCATCAAAAAAGGGGGCGAATTACCTACATTTGGTTCGGGAACCAGCCAACGCATGGTTATGGAATTCGAAGATGCTGCTTTTGCCCTTAAGCGTCCAGGAGAATTTTCCAAACCCATTAAAACGCAATACGGTTATCACATCATCAAACTCATCGAATGGACACCTGTAAAGTCTTTTGAAAGCCTGCGTCGTGAACTCCAGGCTAAAGTCAACAAAGATGAGCGCTCAAAAATAACCCAAGATTCCTTTGTTCAAAAACTCAAAGGGCAATACAATTACACATACAAAGGCGATAAAAATTTAGCCGCTTTTGAAGCCCAAATTGACAGTACTTTCTTTATGGGCAAATGGAAAGCAGCTGAAATCAAATCGAATAAAACCCTCTTTGTTTTAGGAAGTGAGAAATTCAAGCAGCAAGATTTTGCCGGCTATGTTGAGAAAAATTACCGTTCGGTGCGCAAAGATGAACCAAAGGTTGTCATCGCCCAGCTATATAAGCAATGGGAAAAAAGCAAAATCTTGGCCTATGAAGAGGCTTTGTTACCGGCCAAATACCCTGCCTATAAAGCCTTGTTACAAGAATATCACGACGGCATCATTCTTTATGAAATCATGCAAGACCAAGTATGGAACAAAGCGGTTAAAGATACAGCCGGATTACGCGCTTTCTTCATGGAAAACCGCAGCAAATATGCTTGGACAAAAAGATTAGACGCCACCGTTTACGAATGTAAAGATGAATTTATTGCCGTTCAAGTCTATGGCATGTTGGTGCAATCAGATAGCATCAATTCAAAAGCTGTCTTGGAGGTTGTTAACAAAGATTCAGAACTCAACCTCAAAGTCCGAATGAATAAATTTGAAGTGGCCCAAACACCTTATTTACAACAGCGCAGCTTTACGGTAGGTCTTAACCCGGTATACTCTTTTGATGGCAAATGGTATGTTGTAAAGGTTGCTGCAGTTCTCGAACCAGCTCCCAAAGAATACACTGAGGCCAAAGGTCTGGCGACCTCTGATTATCAAGCTTACTTAGAGAAAAAATGGCTTGATTCGTTACGTTTGAAGCACAAGATCGTCATAAATGAAGACGTACTTTATCAAATCGGCCAATAATGTTCAGAAGATTCACCTTTTTTCTTGTAGTTCTTTGTTCCTTTACGGGGCAATTTCATGCCCAAAAACTCATCAATCAAATCGTTGCTCAAGTAGGAGACAACATCATTTTATGGTCTGATATCGAAGCCCAGCGCTTGCAGCTCTCTGAGAAAGAACGCGCTGAAAACGGTAAATCTTGTCAGATTTTAGAGCAGTTGCTCATAGAGGAATTGCTTGTCAACCAGGCCTTGCTAGATAGTTTGGTGGTATCCGATGAACAAGTTGACTCTGAAATGGAGAACCGCTTGCGCATCATGGAAGGCAAAATGGGAGGTCGTGAAAACCTAGAGGCTTTCTATGGAAAATCCACAGTAGCCATCAAAGAGGAATTTCGTACCATCATTAAAAACAAAATGTTGGCCCAAGAAATGGAGCGTAAAATTACCGGTGATATCTCCGTGACTCCTAAAGAAGTAGCCGCTTTTTACCAGCAATTACCCAAAGACAGCATACCGTATATCAATATGAAACTTAGTTTTCAGCAAATTGTACAATTTCCTGTCCTGACTCCAGCCGATAAAAAACTTGCTTACGATCAACTTGTTGAAATTCGCAAACAAATTGTTAGTGGTTCGAGGCCATTTGAGACCATGGCCCGTCTGAAGTCCATGGATCCGGGTTCTGCGAGTCAAGGTGGAAAAATTAGCGCGTCAAAGGGCATGATGGTTCCCCAATTTGAGGCGGCTGTTTTTGATTTGAAACCAGGTGAGGTTTCTGAGATTGTTGAGACCATGTACGGTTATCACATCATCAAATTATTTTCTCGAAAAGGCGACGACTACACTTGTTTGCACATTCTCATCATGCCTGAATATAGTTCGCAAAGCATTTCTATTGCCGCGGCCCGGATGGATAGCTGTTATCAGCTGCTTTCGCGCAATGAAATAACCTGGGACGAAGCAGTACTGCGTTTTTCTAACGACGAAGCCACTAAACAAAACAAAGGTGTGCTCACCAATCCATACACCATGGATATCTACTGGGACATGGAACAGCTCAACGAGATTGATCAACAAATTTATCTTTTGACTGATGCACTCGAAAGCGGCGGTGTTTCGCTACCGTCGCTCTACATGGATTTATTTGAACGCAAACAAGGGATTCGTATTGTTCGCTTACAAAATCGCGTTGTTGCGCATCAAGCCAACTTAGAACAAGATTATGCCCTCATCAAAATGGCCGCTGAAAACGATAAAAAACAACGTGTCCTAGACGATTGGACAGAAACAAAAATCCCGAATGCATACATTCGACTTGATGCACAATTCTTGGATTGTGATTTTCGTGTCAACTGGTTAAAAACTCCTTGATTATACAAATGAACGATAAAGAAAAGTTAGATCTATTGGTATTGGATTACCAAGCCCTTAAAAGTGAGATTCATAAAGTGATCATTGGTCAGGACGAAGTCGTGGACCAAGTTTTAATTGCTATTTTTTCAAGAGCACATTGTCTTTTAGTTGGTGTGCCTGGCCTGGCTAAAACCTTGCTTGTCAATACAATTGCACAAACGCTTGGTTTGTCTTTTAACCGCATACAATTTACGCCGGACCTCATGCCTTCAGACATCATTGGATCTGAAATCCTCGACGAAACCAAGCAATTTAAGTTTATTAAAGGACCAATTTTTGCCAACATGATTTTGGCTGACGAAATCAACCGTACACCGCCTAAAACCCAAGCGGCTCTGTTGGAAGCCATGCAAGAGAGAGCAGTCACCGCCGCGGGCTCGACTTACAAACTCGACGCGCCATTTTTTGTTTTGGCAACACAAAACCCGATAGAACAAGAAGGCACTTATCCTTTGCCTGAAGCTCAGCTCGACCGCTTTATGTTCAATATTTGGGTAGATTACCCGTCATATCAAGAAGAACTAGCCATAGTTAAATCGAGTACTACCGATCAAGACGCAGAATTGAATACTGTTCTTAACGCAGCCCAGATTATTGATTACCAAGGATTAATAAGAAGAATTCCTGTTCCTGAAAACGTTTTGGAGTATGCCGTGAGTTTGGTAGCCAAAACACGTCACAAAGATCCTCTCGCACCTCAAATCACCAAAGATTTCATTACTTGGGGCGCGGGCCCTCGTGCTTCTCAAAATTTGGTCATTGCAGCCAAATGCCATGCAGCGTTGCGCGGAAAATACAGCCCCGATATCGAGGACGTCAAAGCGGTAACAAAAGCTATTTTGCGCCACCGCTTGGTGCGCAATTACCGCGCTGAAGCAGAGGGCTACACCATGGATGCTATAATCGATGCTTTATTGTAGTATAGTATTCTTTTATACTTTTATTCTTGAATCCAATTAAATACCATAACTTTACAGCGTGAGAACACTCAGTATCCTATTGTTGGTTTGTTTTACGTTGGTCCTGACACCAAAGCAATGGTGGCACCATTGTTCGCATGCCGAGCACAAAAAAGCTGAGCACTCACATACCGATACCGCCGACGAAGATTGCCCAGTTTGCGATCTTTCACTCAGTGTTTTCACGAGGCCAACTGTCCCCGTTTTTTATTTTGAAAAACAAATCCCTATTGTGCATGAATGTGTCAAAATCAAAGGCCATTCTAGCACTTTTAGCCCACTTTTTCAACTCAGAGCACCGCCCTTTTCAATGTTTTGATTTGCTTCAAAAGTTGAATTATTTAAGTGCTTTTCCATGAAAAATTTTGTATTATGGGCGCTATTATTTAGCGTTCCAACCTTTGCTCAGCAAGGTGTTGTCGGTTTTGTGTACGACGCGCAAAATCAAAAACCCATTCAGGGTGTTATTATTTCTATTCCCGCGTTTCAAATTCAAATCCGTTCTGATGAACAAGGGAGGTTTGCGTTCCCATTTACCTGGGCTGATCAACAAGCCCTGCGTCTCAAGCACTCCGATTACCGTGTTCTTGATACCGTTGTTCTTGGAGGTGTATCTAACTTACGTTTTACACTTCAGCTAGGTCACATGACTACAGAAGAAGTTACCGTTAGTGGTCAACAACTAGCAGCCCGCAATAAAAATACCGTGCCAATAGAAGTGAAGAACATCAAAGACCTTCAATTATCTGGCGCCATGAATGTCCCGGAGTTAATTACCAAAATACCAGGTGTTTATAATAGCAGTTTGGGAAATGGCATTGCAAAACCCGTCATTCGCGGGATGCAAGGGATGCGCGTGCTGATGCTTGTCAACGGTCTTCGGCTCGAGAACCAACAGTGGGGTGGAGACCACGGAATAGGTATCGGTGAACTAGCGCTTGGTTCTGTAGAAGTCATTAAAGGCCCGGCATCGGTGCTTTATGGTGCAGATGCTTTAGGTGGTGTCATTTATTTAGTCGATGAATCCTACGCGCGTATTGGCCAACAAACGCTAGAACTACAACAAAAATGGAATCAGAGCACCAGCGGCACTACATCTAGTATTTTATACAAAAATAGCCAAGGCAATAAGCGCTTGCTTTTAGCCGGGAGCTATGCAAATCATGCCGATTTTCTTTTGCCAAATGGGCTTTATGCCAAGAACTCTCGCTTTAATGAAGCCGTAGGCAAGATTTCTTATTCTTGGTTTAAGTCCAATCAGGTGCATCAGCTGCGCTATGCTTTCAATAATACAGTTACGGGCATTCCAGGTCACACACATGATACCTTAGCTACTCCGCTGAGTTTCCAAGTTCCAATTCAAGGCAGACGCTATTCTCTTCCTGCTCAATTTTTTACCAATCAACTTTTGAGTTATGAGTACAAGCGTTTTTGGAAGGGCAATGAAGTCCAACTACTTCTGGGCCAAACCCATAACCGTTTGGTTGAATACGACGAAAAAGTGAGCAAGCCTTTTATGGAAATGGATTTGTTCAATTCGAGCTACCAAGCAAAATTGTCAAAAAAATGGCAGCGTCAGCAACTCGTTTTAGGCGCTGCTGGCATGCTGCAATTCAACCTCAATTCACCTATTGCTGCCGATCAGCTTTTGCCAGATGCGCGCACTTTTGATCAAGGTCTTTTTGCGTTGTATAAAATTGAATTTTCCAATAGGCAGCTTGTTCAAATTGGTGTCCGACAAGATGTGCGTTGGATTCAAACCTTATCTGATTCAATTGCGCTTAAAAAATTGTATGCAAGCCCTAATCTTTCTGCCGGTTGGTCATGGCAAATGCATTCTCAGTTGCGTCAAAGACTTAATTTTTCAAGTGGTTTTCGGGCGCCTCACCTCAGCGAATTACTGGCCAACGGTTTCCATCATGGCGCTTTGCGTTACGAAATTGGCGATACAAGTTTGGCGCCTGAGCGTAGCTTGCAGCTCGATTGGTTTACTGAATTTACTGCCGAGCATGGTGACTTTTCAATCAATCCGTATCACGCATGGCTCAAGGATTACATCTACCTTCAGCCAAATGGTTCATCCATGGACGGCATTCCCGTTTTTGAATATGCGCAACTTCAAGATGGCAGGCTTTACGGTGTTGACCTGAGCGCACACTATCATCCGCATTGGCTGCATAACCTGCATTGGGAGGGCAATTTTTCTTACATTCAATTCTCGAGCTCGAAAGACAGCGCCATTTCCTTATTGCCACCTAGCCGTTTACAAAATGAACTTAAATACCACTGGGATTTCTCTAGTAAGGTCAAGAAAGTAGAGCTTAGTTTAAGTCATTTGTGGATGGCTGCTCAGAACCGGGTAGCATTTTTGGAAACACCGAGTCAAAATTATCAGGTGATCAACCTAAATGCCCGTTTGTATTTCGAATACAAAGGAAATTGGCTACTACAAACTGGCGTGCGTAATTTAACCAACGCCAACTACATCGATCATCTGTCTCGATTAAAAAACATAGGAATGCCGGGTCCTGGTAGGCATTTTTATCTCAGTTTAAAATACCAGGTTCAAAATCAAATTAAAAAATAAAAAAAAATGAAAAAAATGATTTTAAGTGCAGTCGTATTGGGTTTTTTGACCCTTTCTTGCGGAAAAAACAAATGCGCAGAATGCCATTATGATGGGCCAAATGGCGAGGTGGAAATGGGCGTTTACTGTGGTGATTCGCTACATGATTTAGAGGAATTAGGAACTTATACTGATAGCCTAGGGACTTCTTACGTAGTTCATTGCGGTGAGCATTAAAGCCAAGAACTTTTCAACATTTCTCGGATTTGTTGATAAGTGCAAACCCGATAAGTTGTCAAGATGACACAAAGGGCCTAATTTTATATAAGAATTGGGCCCTATGTTTGACGACGACGAAGAAGACTACACCGACAGCAGCTTAAGTGAAGACATCGAGCACTTCGAGGCCCACCTGAAAGGTCAAACCTTAAATTTTATTGACAGCGACCGCCTAGAAGGCCTAATTGACCACTACCTCATTCAAGGACAATTCAACAAAGCGAAAATTGCCGCAGAATTTGGAATTTACCAATTTGCCTACAACCCAATGTTTAAGCTCCGCAAAGCCCAAGCTTTAGGTGGTTTAGGTTTACTACAAGAGGCCTTAGATTGTGTCATACAACTCGAAAAGCAAGAGCTAGAAAGTGCTGAACTTTATTTGACAAAAGCCTCCATTCACGCTCAACAACGCGAACACAAGCAAGCCATCCGTTACTTCAAGCTGGCGCTTGAGCATTCTGACCCTGCTGAGCACGATTACATTTACCTCGATATCGCCATCGAATTCGAGCGCTTGCAGCAATACCAAGACGCCATAGACACGCTTCATCAAGCCCTTAGGGCCAACATACATAACGAAGCTGCACTCTATGAACTCGGGCGGTGCTACGACGCGCTGGGTGCCACAGAGGCATCCATTGACGCTTATCTCAAATTTATTGATGAGCAACCCTTCTCAAGCACTGCTTGGTACAACTTAGGCAATGCCTACAGTAAAATGGAAAACTACGATAAAGCCGTCTGGGCTTATGAATACGCCATTCTGATCAACGAAGAATTCGGTCCTGCTCATTTCAATCTCGGTAATGCATTTTTATCGCTAGAAAAATACCACAAAGCCATCGAACATTTCGAGCTCTGCATGAAGCACGACGGCGATGACGCCATGGCCCTTTGCTATATCGGAGAATCCTACGAACAGCTGAATGAATTAGCACTTTCGAAGCATTACTACAAACTCAGCATTGACCTCGAACCAATGTTGCCAGAAGCCTGGTTGGGCTTAGGAATAGTGGAAGATTTACTTGGCTCTACCAAAGAAGGTATTGTCTTAATTCAAAAAGCCCTTGATTACGACCCAGAAAATGCGGGCATTCACCACGTTTTAGCTGGCGCATACCAAAAAATTGACCTCCGAACTGAAGCCGACTATCACTACCTTAAAAGTCTTGAAATCCTGCCTGATGACCAAGAGGCTCTTTCGGATTACATCAGTTTTCTCTCAGAAGAGTCCTTGTCGGGTGCACAAGCATTTTTATTGGCTTTTGAATCCCAACAACCCCAGTTATTAGATATCAAGCTTCATTTGGTCAATGTCAAATGGCAACTTGGTCAACACACCGAAGCAAAGCATCTGTACCGCCAATGTTTAGAACAAGATGCCACGCACTCTAAAACCATTTTTGAAATCAATCCGAAGCTCCTAGACGACTCCGATTTTTTATACTTAGCTGATTAATCATGAACTTCAAACTTTCTTTTATACCTAAACGCAGTGAAAAACCCCGTAATACGGGCGTAACCATGATGATGGATAAAGGTCTTGGTCTCCAAGAAACCGAACACTTTATTGAAGCCTCTGGACACTTAACAGATATTGTTAAGTTTGGTTTTGGAACTGCATTTGTGACGGGCCAGCTAGAAGAAAAAATCAAAATGTACAAAGAGGCAGGTATCAGACCTTATTTTGGTGGTACCCTCTTCGAAGCTTTTTACGCCCGCGGTATGTTCAATAATTTTGTCAAGTTGCTCGATAAATACGACCTCGATCTCGCTGAAATCTCTGATGGCTCTATCATTATTCCCCACGACGAAAAATGTAAGCTTATTCATGAATTATCCCAAACGCGTACCGTTCTTTCCGAGGTAGGTTCAAAAGACAGCGGTATCATGATTTCTCCGGCCAAATGGGTTCGCCTCATGAAAGCCGAATTGGCAGCCGGTAGCTGGAAAGTTATTGCAGAAGGCAGAGAGGCTGGCAATGTAGGCGTATTCCGACCAAACGGAACCGCACACACCATGCTTATCAATCGCATTATTGCCAATGTCAAGCCCGAAGACATCTTATGGGAAGCGCCACAAAAAAACCAACAAGTTTGGTTTATCAAACTGTTTGGCGCTGAGGTAAACCTCGGCAATATTGCCCCAAATGACCTCATTCCACTCGAATGCTTGCGCCTAGGTCTTCGTGGTGACACTTTCTTTGATTTCTTGCCAAAATCATACGCAGACCGCCTCAAACAAGTCAATGATGAGTCAGACGACGACTTAAGCGATGAGCAATAATAACCCCACGCTACCTTATTTTAAATTCCAACAATTAAGTGGTCACCAAGGGCCTATTTATGCGCTTAGCCAAGACAACTCTTTTTTTTATTCGGCAGCTGCCGACAAATTTGTAGCGCGTTGGCATCAATCAAATGGCCATCAGGATCACTTTGCCGTACGCTGCACCCAAGCGCCTTTTAGTTTATTTGTAGAACCCGCATTACATCATTTAGTAATTGGCTTATCTGACGGACACATTCATGTCATAGATACTCAGCAAAAACAAGAGGTCAAAAACCTAATTGTGCACCAAAGTGCTGTCTTTGCCATCAATTTTAATAGGTTTCTGCAACAATATTATACCGCCGATGCCGACGGATTATTGGCTATCTGGGACGCTGATTGGCAATTATTGCTTCAAATACCTTTAGCCTGCGGGAAAATCCGTCAGATTGAAATCGCTCCCGATGGAAAATTTCTATTGTTAGCCTGTGCCGATGGGATCATTCGAAAGCTAGACACCACCTTTTTCAACGAAGATTTTCAGTTTAAAGCCCATTCAGATGCTTGTACAACATTAACTATAATTGAAAACGGAAATATCTTGAGCGCTGGCAAGGACGCTTATGTCAGGCGCTGGACCGCCGGGGGGCAGCAAATCAACGCTTTTCCAGCGCATTTAGGAACCATCTATCAGCTTAAAATTTTAAATACACCTCATTACGTGACCGCCTCGCGGGACAAAACCATCAAAATTTGGGATCTTCAAACAGATCAAATTGTACAGCGTATCGACCTTCAAATGGCTGGGCATCGGCATTCAATCAATACCGTGTTGTGTACAGAAAACGGATTTTTAAGTGCCGGCGACGATAAAAGAATTATCGAATGGCGCTTTTCCAATTCAAAAACACCTTAATTTTAACACATGAAATCGCTGCTCTTGTTTTTTGTGTTTATCAGCGTACAAGCCACAGCGCAGTTTCAGTTCAATTTCACCAATTATATTCCAGTTGTTTCCGATGGCCAATCGCTCCAAAAGGCTTGGTCTGGGGGGCTGAATAACCCACAGTTTTCCAGTTTAGACTACGATTTCGATGGCGACGACGACCTTTTGGTCTTCGATCGCAGTGCCAATCAGCTACGGGTTTTCAAACACCAAGTTTCAGGTGTTGCGCATTCCTATGAATTAGACCCTCGGGCCCATTTATTTTTTCCTGCCGAGCTTACCTATCGAGTGACTACTTATGACTACGACCAAGACGGAAGAAAAGATTTATTTTGCTATGCGGTAGGTGGCCTCAGGGCTTACAGGAATATCGGCTCAGCTGCTACTGGTCTGCAATGGCAAGTGTATAGCCCTTATTTGGTATCCAATTATGAAGGCCCTGTCTTGAATTTGTATGTCAGTGGAGCCGATATTCCTGCTTTGGTCGATGTGGAAGGCGATGGCGATATGGATATTTTGACTTACCACATAAGTGGAGAATACCTACAGTATCATCAAAACCAAAGCCAAGAGTTGTATGGGCACTCGGATTCTTTGGTGTTTATCCTTAAAAATAGATGTTGGGGGAAATACCGAGAAGACGTTACCTCAAACATACTTTTTTTAAATGATCAAAGCCCTCATTGCACTGACGGCAATGTTGTAAATCCTCAACTTAAACCGGACGAGGCACCTAAGGCGCATGCTGGATCTACTGTTTTGGCTATTGACCTCGACCAATCAGGCGTCCTGGACCTCGTTTTGGGCGATGTCGCTTATGGCAATCTCATTCGCCTCATCAATGGAGGTACAGCGCCAAATACCAATTCGGCGATGGTCAGTGCAGATTACAACTTTCCGAGTAACACAACGCCAGCAAACGTTCTTATTTTTCCGGCGGCTTACTTTCTAGATATCGATTTTGATCAGCAAAAAGACCTCATAGTAGCGCCAAATGCCAATAATGTTTCCGAGAATGAAAACAGCGTCTGGTATTATAAAAATTTAGGAAGCAATCAAGCACCTGTTTTTACTTTTCAAGACAACGATTGGCTGCAAGGCGACATGATAGACCATGGCGCAGGCTCTGTGCCATTGGCCTACGATGTCAATTCTGATGGTCTGACGGATTTGTTAGTGGCCAATTTTTATGCTTACAAGCCCGTTTTGGATAAAACCGCCCGTATCGCATATTATCAAAACATAGGCACGGCCACTGCACCACAATTGCTTCTCATCGATGAAGACTTTTTGAATCTATCTACCGCAAATTTAGGCTTGCGTTTGCTGCCTGCTTTAGGAGACCTCAATGCCGATAATAAACCTGATTTGATCTTAGGGAAAGACGACGGCCAATTGATATATTTTAGTAACTCAAGTACAGGCACAAATCCAAGCTTTCAGTTGCAAGCTACGGCCCTTACAGATCAAAATAACCAAGTAATTCAAGTGCCGCTATTTTCAGCTCCTCAATTATTCGATTACAACCTAGATGGCTTACTCGATCTCATCATTGGACATAAAGGTGGTTTATTGCAGTACTATCAAAATACCGGTTCTACGGCAAACCCCCAATTTACTTTAATTACAACGAATTTAGGTAGCGTCAACGTGCAGAGCAATGGTCCTGACGGCTTTGCTGTTCCGCATTTTTTTCGATACCTCGATACAACATATCTTCTGGTTGGTGCCCTCGATGGTTACATTCATTTTTATGACGGAATCAACGGAAATGCGAATGATGTATTCAATGAACGAAGCGCTGATTTTCTTGGTCTAAGTGCCCAAATTGGAGCCTACGCGGCGCCCGCTATTGCCAATTACGATAATGATAACCATTTAGAACTTTTGACAGGACAAGATTTGGGTGGTTTATTTTTACTCGAAAACGAGCCTGGTTCTGACTTGAGCGTTCAGCAAAATGCTTTGCCCGGATTAATAGTTTTTCCCAATCCAACTAAAGGTACTTTAAGATTAATGGGAATACAAGGAAATACAGATGGCACAATCTTTAATTTACTCGGCCAGAAAGTAATTGGGTTAACCGATTTAATCGATCAATATACCATTGATATTTCTGATTTACCAACCGGAACTTATATCTTGAAACTAGAAAACGGCCAGGGCACTGTTGTTGTGAAGCAATAATTATTACTTGATTTGAAGCTCGAGTAGCGTTTGGCCATTGAGCTCAGCGCGCAATACATCTCCGATTGCAACAGGACCCACCCCTGCAGGTGTTCCAGTAAAAATAAGATCTCCGGTTTTTAAGGTCATGTACTGAGAAACGTAGGCAATGATTTGGTCGATGCTAAATATAAAGTCTTTTGGATTTCCCGTTTGGCGTAGGATGTCATTTTGAAACAACTTGAATTCTGCGCCCATTAAATCAATTTCTGTTTTTGGAATCCAGGTAGAGGAGAGGGGTGCGCTGTGGTCAAAGCCTTTTGCTCTTTCCCATGGTAAGCCTTTTTCCTTACACTGTTGTTGGATATCTCGGGCAGTGAAATCAATACCGAGTGTAAAGTGCGTGTAGTATTTGTGTGCAAAAGTTGGAGAGATGTGTTTTCCTACTTTTTCTATGCGCACCACAAGTTCACATTCGAAATGGAGATCCGAGGTGAATTGAGGAAAATAAAAATGACCTTCCTTGAGTAAAGCTGTATCGGGTTTAAGGAAGTAGAGGGGTTCGGTTGGGAGGTCCGAGTTCATTTCCTTGGCATGTGCCGCATAGTTGCGTCCGATACAAATGATTTTCATGGCTTTTTGAATTTATTTTTGAGCGCCTCTAGTTTGTCTTCAATTTGTTGATTGCTGTTGTTGGCCTTGATGCGCTCCATTTCTTTACGTAAAACCTGTTTGGTCTGCAGCGGAAAATCAGCCTCGAGCATCCAGCCATAGTATCCGGGCTCTTGTTGTAAAACTTGGGCAACCGTTTTGCCTTTGTGTTTACCAAAATTATAGCACACTTCGTTTTTGTCATTGAAAGACAAGCGCCCTGCAAAATCAGCATTTTGCTGAGTGCCCACTGTTGAAAATTTAGCAAGACCAGCAATGTCGTTATCGAGGTTTTCGTATTTTTCGGTTTGAGCCTGCAGTACTTCTAGTGTGGCAAGGGTGTCGTAAAGTGCATTGTGCGCGTTTTCAATTTGCTTGCCACAATAAAATTGATATGCCGCAGCAAGGGTGCGCTGTTCCATTTTGTGGAAGATGTTTTGTACGTCGACAAAATGCCGCGCTCCTAAATCGAAATCGATGCCACAGCGCAGCAGTTCCTCCGATAAAACAGGTATATCAAATTTATTTGAGTTGTATCCAGCAAGATCTGAATCGGCAATGAAATCGAGAAGACGCGGTGCCAATTCTTCAAAACTAAGTGCAGTAGCAACCATTTCATTGGTAATGCCGTGTATAGCTGCTATTTCTTCTGGGATGGGTTGCCCAGGATTTACCAACTCATTGAAGGTTTCGGTATGGCCATCTACAAAAAGCTTGATTACTGCAATTTGAACAATGCGGTCTTTGGTGATCTGAAGGCCAGTTGTTTCTAAGTCAAAAACACAGAGCGGTCTTACGAGTTGCAGCGCCATTTAGATGGTCGTTTCAGGGTCGAATTGCTCGAGATAGTCGGCAACTCTGCGCACAAATTGGCCACCTAGTGCGCCATCTACCACACGATGGTCGTAAGAATGAGACAAGAACATTTTGTGGCGGATTCCAATGAAGTCACCGTCTGTAGTTTCAATTACAGCTGGTACTTTACGGATGGCACCGAGGGCCAAAATGGCTACTTGTGGCTGATTGATAATTGGGGTTCCCATGACGTTTCCGAAAGTTCCGACATTCGTTACGGTGTAGGTTCCGCCTTGGATATCTTCTGGTTTCAATTTGTTGTTGCGGGCGTTGTTGGCCAGTTCGTTAACAGCTTTTGCTAAACCTACGAGGTTCATGCGATCTGCATTTTTAATAACTGGAACAATGAGGTTTCCGCTCGGCAAAGCAGCTGCCATACCGATGTTGATGTCTTTGCGTTTGATGATGTTAGTACCCGAAACCGATACGTTGATCATTGGGAAATCTTTGATGGCTTTAGCCACTGCCTCAATGAAAATAGGGGTAAAAGTGAGGTTTTCACCTTCGCGCTTTTTGTATTCGTTTTTCATGCGCTCGCGCCATTTTACGATGGTAGTTACATCGGCTTCAACGTAAGAGGTAACGTGTGGCGACACATGAACAGACATCACCATGTGTTCTGCGATGAGCTTGCGCATGCGGTCCATTTCGATGATTTCGTCTCCGCTGTTTGGCAAAACAACTGGTTCTTTGACTTGGATTGCACCTTGCATTGCAACCACCGGTGTTGCACCTGCAGAACTAGAAGCAGAGGCTGAAGATGGTTGACGGTTTTCCAAGTAGGCAAGTATGTCTTTTTTAGTCACACGACCATCTTGACCTGAACCTTTAATTTGTGCGAGTTCAGCGGCAGCTATATTTTCTTTTTGAGCAATTGTACGAACCAAAGGTGAGTAAAAACGGCCATCTGTGCCTTTACTAGAGCCTACAGGTGTGGCGTTATTGCTGCTCGTTTCAGTCGTGTTTACCGGTTCATTAGCTGGTGCAGAGGGCACAGCGGCTGGTGCAGCAACTGGAGCAGGTGCCTCGGTGCTCGGGCCGTCAGTAGATAAAATGGCAATCACATCTCCAACTTGGGCAACTTGGTCTTTTTCAAATAGAATTTTAACAAGTGTGCCGGCTGCTTCTGATGGGAGTTCGTTGTCGACCTTATCGGTTGCAACCTCAACGAGTGGTTCGTCCATGGCAACTGTGTCACCAATATTTTTAAGCCAATTAGTGATGGTTGCTTCTGTGACGCTTTCTCCCATTTTGGGAAGACGTATTTCTATTTCTGCCATGTTGTTGTTAAATTGATGTCGTTGATTTGCTTGCAAAATTAAGCAAATTCGAATTAATATCAGTGTGCTTGGTTGTCGAGGTCATTGACTTGCTTCCAAACCGATTTGAAGTCAAATAGCAAACTGTAGGATTTAGTATAAATAAAGGCCTGGATGTCAAATGCTTGGTCATTATTGAATCGAGGGCGAAGTAAAAAAGCCTTTCCTTTTTTGTCAGGATGCTGAGCCGAGCCTACTCCGACAAAAGAGTAACGGCCAATCAGTATATTAAGTAGATTGCTTAGGTAACGATTTTTATGTTTGTATATCCAGAGCATTAGTGGACTAAAAAGCAATAATAAAAAGGCGGTCAGGAAATCAAAAATGCGTTTCAAACGTTTATTGGCAGGTAATTGAAGGGCGTCAAAATGCAAGTTATAGTATGTGCCAGCTTGGTCGATAGAAGAACTTCCAATTAAATAGCTTGTGTTGGGTTGGGCAATTTTATATTCGAGGTCTTGGTTTGAGGTATCGGCCATCATTTGGATGATGTTTGATGCACCTACATCTTGAGCTGAAAAGATGAGCTCATTGAGTTGGTGCACTCTAATTATTTCGTCAATTTGGTTGTTCTGAGCTGCTTTTTCGGCATCTATGGGTAGGAGTAAATCAATTTCAGGGTAGGTTGCACTTAGTAATTCGGATATCCGCTTAAATTCTATTGAATTGGCAATGATGCCAAAGCGTTTTTTTGGAAGTTTACCTAGATTTAGGCGGCCTTTGGTAAGCAATTCATATAGGCTCCTTGTGAGATAAAATGCAACGAGAAAACCGGCTGCACCCAGCAATATAAACAACCTAGAAAATTGCCATTCTTTCGGAAAGAGGGCATAGGCCACCAAAATAGAAACGGTTCCAAAAAAAGTACTTTTCCAAATCTGTGCACTGCGTGTGCCTTTGTCATAGAGTCCGAATAACCACGCGCAAAACAACCAGGTCAAGATATAGCTCGGAATCAACCAATTGTAGGCCCAGTCTGGAAATTGAATTTGTTTGGCTTCCCATTGCTTGCCAAGAAAATGCAAAAAGACAAAAGAAATAATGGCATCGAGAGAGGGCCAAAACAAACGCAAAAAAAGTCTTTTGGCAATAGAAGCAGTTGCTCTGAGGTAAATTGCCGTATGAATGGCCATGGAAAAGATATGTGCGTGGCGCGCCGAGAAATGTTTTTTGGCAAAAATGACCATGGCGTTGTAAAAGACAAACACATAGTTCAAAGAACCCTTTTTGGTGCTTTCTCCTTTATAGTGAATGATTTTTGTTTCGGGAAAATAGACATTGGTGTAGCCTCCTTGTTGAATGCGATACGATAAATCGATGTCTTCGCCGTACATAAAAAAGGCTTCGTCGAGTAAACCAACTTTTGAAATCGTTTCGGCGCGCATGAACATGAAGGCACCGCTTAAAACATCGACCTCATGGATTTGATGTTCGTCGAGAAAACCGAGGTGGTATTTGCCAAATTTTTTGCTCTTCGGAAATAATTTCGAAAAGCCAAATATTTTGTAAAAGGAAACGGCAGGGGTAGGTAGACCGCGTTTCGACTCGGGTAAAAATCGCCCTTTTCCATCGAGCATGCGCACGCCCAACCCCCCTGTTTGGGGATGGCTATCCATGTAGGCAATACACTTGTCAAATGTATCCTGTTCGACAACCGTATCGGGATTGAGCAGCAAGACATAGCGCCCTTTACTTTGTATGATTGCTTGATTGTTGGCCTTGGAAAAGCCAACATTTTCCGCATTGGCAATGAGCTTAACTGTGGGGAATTTTTTACGGATGAATTCTACGGATCCATCGACACTATTGTTGTCTACCACAAAAACCTCGATTTGCAGTCGTTGGCTCGCTGCAAAAACACTGTTCAAGCATTGCTCCAAGAAATTGACAACATTATAGTTGACAATCACTACACTGAGATCAAAAGGCGGGTCTTGGGTCATTTTTGTGCGATACAAGAAATTTCGATGTTGACATCCAAAGGAAGTCGAGAGACTTCTATGGTTTGGCGCGCCGGCGGAACTTCTTTGAAAAACTGGGCGTAGATTTGATTCATGGCGGCAAATTCGTTGAGGTCTTTCATGAAAATACTAACCATAGTGACATCATGGAAATCGAAACCTGCCTCTGAAAGCAGTGCGCCAATATTGTGTAAAACCCTCTCGGTTGCTTGTTCAATGCTATTGATTTCGAGCTCTCCGTTGTTTGGGTTGAGCGGAATTTGACCGCTGATGTATAGTGTTTGGTCTTTGAGAATAGCTTGGCTGTATGGACCAACCGGTGCAGGTGCATTGGGTATTTGAATAGGTTTCTTCGGAGTCGACATGCCAAGTGCTTGAATTTACTACTTTTGCAAAGTAACAAAAAACAAGCTACGTGAGGGTTCTTTTGATCGATTTTTATGACTCATTTACGTACAATCTCGCCCATTATTTGGAGTCATTTGGTATCGAATTAGTCGTTTTACGTCACGATACGCTAGCTAATTGCACCTTACAGCACTTCGATGCATTTATTTTGTCACCGGGTCCTGGTTTGCCTCAAGAGAAAGAAGGTTTATTTGCTTTTCTTGAGCAGTATGTCGGTCAAAAACCAATTCTCGGGGTATGTCTAGGAATGCAGGCCCTCGCCGAATTTTTAGGCGCCACCCTTGAAAATCAACAGCATGTGAAGCACGGTGTTTCAGAAGAAATTGAAATCATTCGTCAAAATGGTTTGTTCAGTAGTTTACCCAAATCGATAGAAGTAGGTCTGTATCATTCTTGGAAGGTAAATTGTCCGGAGCCTTGGGTCAGTGCAAAAAGTAAATCTGGCGTGAATATGGCCATCGAAATCCCCGAGAAAAAAGTATATGGTGTGCAGTTTCATCCCGAATCTGTCATGACTCCACATGGTAAAGAAATTTTAAAGAACTTTATCCAAATTGCACGCCATGACTAGGTTTATTTTTTTCCTATGTACGCTCTTGCTGTCTCTTTGGTCTTATGGGCAATCTTGTACGGGCTATTGGATCACCATTGACGACGCAACTGGGTTAAAAAAATCGATTGTAGAGCTTTATAAAAAAGATGGTATTCTCTACGGAAAAGTGGTTTACATCTACAAACGTGGAAAAGATGGACCACATTCCAAATGCACTGAATGCAACGGCAAACTCTACAATCAACCGATCATGGGTATGGTTATTTTGCGTCAAATGGAGTGGGACGGCAGCCAATGGGAAAACGGCACCATTCTCGACCCCGATAACGGCAAAACCTACACCTGCACACTATGGCTCAATGAGGAAAACAAAAACAAGTTGAATGTAAGGGGTTACATTGGCCCTTTTTTCCGCACCCAAGAATGGATTCGAACGGATAAAATCCCTTTAGACTAGAACTTAATTGTTTAACTTTTGTTGTTGTTTTGTATTGTCAAACTTCAACAAAATGAAACAATTCTCACTAACCTTCTTTTTACTCTTCTTCGCATTTTCCTTTTTTGCCCAAACCGGTCTTTTATCCGGAAAAATCACCAACGCAGCAAATGGTACACTCGTTTCGCCTGCCAAAGTAAATATCGTTGAACTACAATTGTTTAAAGCGGTTGATTTAGAAGGACGCTTCAGCTTTAATAATTTGGCACCGGGTATTTATACAATCAAAGTCACCGCTCCGGGCTTCCAAGAAAAAGTACAGTCTGAGGTACTCATCACCAATGCGCGCCCTACAGAACTCGATGTCGAATTAGAAGAAAAAGTACAAACTGCCAAAGATGTCAAGGTGAGCGCAGCGCCCTTCCAACGCAAGGTGGAGTCTCCTAATTCACTCAAAACACTCAGCGCAACAGAAATTGAACGCCTACCAGGTGCTAACCGAGACGTCAGTAAAGTTATTGCGGCGCTCCCTGGTGTGGCGGCGCGCGCTACTTTTCGCAATGATATCATTATTCGGGGAGGGTCGCCAGGCGAAAATAAATTTTATTTAGATGGCATCGAAGTGCCGAATATCAACCACTTTGCTACCCAAGGGAGCAGCGGTGGGCCTGTTGGGCTTTTGAATGTGAATTTTATCAGAGAAGTCGAGTTTTACTCAGGTGCTTTTCCAGCGAACCGCGCCAACGGACTTTCTTCTGTGCTTTCTTTTAAGCAAAAAGACGGCAATAAAGATGCGCTTATCACGAATTTTGCGTTGGGTTCTTCTGATGCTGCCCTCACTTTTGATGGTCCGCTTGGCAATAAAGGCGATTTTATCTTTTCGGTGCGGCGCTCTTATTTGCAATTTCTTTTTGCGGCGCTGAAATTACCTATTTTACCAACCTACAATGACTACCAATTCAAGTTTAACTTCCAATTAACGCCTAAAGATAAACTCTCGATTATTGGTCTTGGTGCGCTCGATCAATTTGGTCTCAATGCAGATGTAAATAACGGACTTACAGATACCAATCAAATCAAATACAACAATTTTATTTTGGGCAATTTGCCAATGCAAGGGCAATGGAATTATACCATGGGAGCGGTATGGCAGCATTCTTCCAAATCTTCAATTCAAACGGTAGTAGCGAGCCGAAATATGTTGAATAACCGAGCCTATCGTTACAAAGACCGTATTGAAGAGCCACAAAATTTACTCCAAGACTACACCTCTTTTGAAGCCGAAAACAAATTCCGTTTTGAGCACACCTACCTTAAGAATGGCTGGCGTTGGAATATCGGAGTTGGTTATGAATTTGCCAAATATTTCAATGATACCTATCAAAAACTCACCATTTTTATCGAGCCGGCCATCATCGATTTTCAGTCGGAACTCAATTTGCACAAATACGCTGCCTTTTCTCAGTTAAGCAGAGCGTTTTGGAACGAAAGAATCCGCTTGTCGGTAGGTGTTCGTGCTGATGGCAACTCCTACAGCACCCAAATGCGCAATCCGTTCAAGCAATTTTCCCCTATGTTCTCGGCATCTTACCGCCTCACCGAAGACTGGGCGATCAACACCAATATAGCGCGCTATCACCAATTGCCAGCATACACCATTCTCGGATTCAGAGATCCAGCGGGTACTTTAGTGAATGCTCAAAATGGTGTGCGCTATATCCAAGCCGATCATTTTGTGCTCGGAACAGAATACCTTTTGAAGTGGAATGCCCGCGTTACACTCGAAGGTTTTTACAAAAAGTATAATTACTATCCTTTCTCTTTAAAAGACTCGATTTCATTGGCCAATATCGGGTCAGATTTTGGTGTGGTAGGTAATGAGGCCGTGAGTTCAACATCAAACGGACGCAGTTACGGTGCCGAGTTCTTATACCAGCAAAAACTTTACAAAGGTTTTTATGCCGTATTGGCTTATACTTGGGTTCGCTCCGAATTCCAAGACAAAAACAACAATTACGTGCCAACTGCCTGGGATAGCCGCAATATCGTTTCTTTAACAGGTGGCAAACGTTTTAAAAATGGTTGGGAATTCGGAATGCGCTGGCTTTATTCCGGCGGAGCGCCCTACACTCCCTACGATATTGCCACTTCAAGTTTAACTGCGAATTGGGATGTCAATGGCATTGGTTTGTTAGATTACACGCAGCTCAATTCAGCACGCGAATCTAGTTTTCATCAATTAAATGTGCGCGTCGATAAAAAATTATATTTGAAGCAATTTAATATGAACTTCTATTTAGATATCCAAAATTTATATGCTTACAAAGCCAAGTTAGCGCCAATTTTGTTAGTGGAAACCGATGCCAATAACCAACCTGTTCTGGTCCCCGATGATCCTACGAGATACCAAACTAAACTAATCGAAAACCCTTCTGGCATTGTACAGCCAACCATTGGTATTATCATTGAGTTTGTAACTAAAAAAGCAAGACTAAAAACAGCCCGGGGCAAGGTAACAGATAAAAGTTAAAAAAGTGGTATCTTTGCACCCAAATCAAATACATACATGGCAACCAACAGAACTTTTACAATGCTCAAGCCCGACGCAATCGAAAACGGTCATATGGGCAAAATCATCGACATGATCATCGGTGCTGGCTTTCAAATCAAAGCAATGAAATATACCCGTTTGTCTGTGGCACAAGCCAAAGAATTTTATGCGGTGCATGCAGAGCGTCCTTTTTATGGCGAGCTCGTTGCATACATGACCAGCGGTCCAATTGTAGCAGCTATTCTCGAAAAAGAAAATGCAGTTGCGGATTTCCGCGCACTTATCGGTGCTACCGATCCAGCAGAAGCTGCCGATGGCACAATCCGCAAGGCTTATGCTGAAAGCAAAGGACGCAATGCGGTTCACGGTTCAGATTCTGACGAAAACGCTGAAATCGAAGGTAAATTCCATTTTGCTGCCAACGAAATTTTCTAATTTCGCTATCCTATTTTACTAAAAAGACCGCGACAGCGGTCTTTTTTTATGTAGAGACCTATGAAATTCACAGAAGCCATTGAAACCCGCCGGACTTTCGGTATCATTTCACACCCAGATGCCGGTAAAACCACCCTCACCGAAAAACTCTTGCTTTTTGGTGGTGCTATCCAAACTGCCGGTGCGGTTAAAAACAATAAAATCAAGAAGTCTGCTACTTCTGATTTTATGGAGATTGAGAAGCAACGTGGTATTTCTGTCGCTACTTCCGTTATGGCTTTTGGCTATAACGGTAAACAAATCAATATTTTAGATACACCTGGGCATAAAGATTTTGCCGAAGATACCTTTCGAACACTCACGGCCGTTGATAGCGTTATTCTCGTTATCGACTGCGCAAACGGGGTAGAGGCCCAAACCGAACGCCTCATGGAAGTTTGTCGGATGCGCAAAACGCCTGTGATCATTTTTATCAACAAAATGGATCGCGACGGTAAAGAAGCTTTCGATTTACTCGATGAACTCGAAGCCAAGCTGTCTATAAAAGTGCGTCCGCTCACTTGGCCAATTGGTATGGGTGATCGCTTTCAGGGTGTCTACAACATCTATCAAAAAGGGCTCAACTTGTTTTCGGCAAACAAAACAAAAATTGCCGATGACATTGTTTCTATCGACAATCTCGCTGACCCAGCCTTGGATCAAATTATTGGCGAAGCTTCTGCTCAAGAGCTCCGCGAAGAAATCGATATGGTAGAGGGCGTCTATGATCCTTTTGACCGTGCTACCTATTTGGCAGGCGATGTCGCGCCCGTATTTTTCGGATCGGCGGTCAATAATTTTGGCGTCAAAGAATTGCTCGACACTTTTTGCGAGATTTCTCCTTCGCCTAGAGGTCGAGAAACCGATACCCGCGCAGTGGAACCTACTGACGAACGTTTTTCTGGTTTTGTCTTTAAGATTCACGCCAACCTCGATCCCAAACACCGCGATCGTATTGCCTTTTTGCGCATTGTATCGGGACGTTTTGAACGCAACAAGTTTTACCGTCATGTCCGTCTAGATAAAGACATGAAGTTTCCGAATCCGACCTCCTTTATGGCCCAAGACAAAAGCGTCATCGACGATGCTTATCCCGGTGATGTCATTGGCTTGTACGATACCGGGTCATTTAAAATCGGCGACACGCTTACCACCGGTGAAAAAATGATGTTCAAAGGCATCCCATCGTTTTCACCAGAAATTTTTCAAGAGCTCGAAAACTTAGATCCATTGAAGTCTAAACAACTCGACAAAGGCATTCGCCAGCTCATCGACGAAGGTGTGGCACAGTTGTTTGTGCAACAACCGGGGAATCGTAAAATTGTGGGAACAGTCGGGCAACTGCAGTTTGACGTAATTAACTACCGCCTCATCCATGAATATGGTGCCAACTGTCGCTTCGTACCACGTAATTACTTCAAAGCTTGCTGGATCACCACCACCAATGCCGAGCAGCTCGGGTCTTTTCAACGCGCCAAAAGCAATTATCTTGCGCTCGACAAAGACGAAAACCTTGTTTTTTTAGCAGAAACTCCTTTTTTGCTTCAGATGGCAGAACAAGATTACCCTGACCTGACTTTCCATCAAACCTCTGCATTTAAGCTAGAAGTCTAAATCGTTTTCTTGATTTAGATCAAGACCAAACAAGCCGACGGCAGGGTGGAAGAACCGACGTGCAGTGGATCAAAGCACATTCAGTTTTTCAAATTGAATTTCTTTTTTTATGTAATAGCTCAGAAAAATAAATTTTTCACGCCATAAAACAAAAAAAGCACCTCATTAAAGGTGCTTTGATCAGAGTGATTCCGCTGGGATTCGAACCCAGGGCCCATACATTAAAAGTGTATTGCTCTACCAGCTGAGCTACGGAATCGGCCGTTTTGAGGCTGCAAATATACAACTATTCTTTAGATACAGCAAAGAAATATATGGTAAATTTGATAATTATAGAGTTCCGATTTACAAACGCCTGATAGCCAAAAGACTGTTTGAATACATGAAAAACATATTTTTAATAGGGATGATGGGGAGCGGTAAGTCAACTATTGGCGCTTTACTGGCTGAGCAGCTAGGTTACTACTTTATTGATACGGATGCCTTGATTGAAAAGCAGGAGGCTAAAAGTGTAGCAGAGATTTTTCGAGACAAAGGTGAAGCCTATTTTAGAATGCTTGAGAAAGCATTGGTTAGTGATTTACCTCGTGAAAACGCGGTAATTGCTTGTGGAGGTGGGCTTCCGTGTTTCGGTGACCTCCTTGGTTCAATTCAAAATAGTGGCATGGTTGTTTATTTGAGCGCAGATGCAGCAACTTTATTCAGTAGAATCAGTAAGGATACAAAACGACCTTTACTGCAAAATTTTGAAGATTTCAAGGCGCTTTTAGAAAAGCGTGAGCCCATCTATCAAAGTGCCGAGGTGGTGGTAAATGCCGCTTGTGCTTTAGAGGAAGTCTTAGTAAATGTCTTTCTTGAAGCCAAGAGAAAAATTAAAGTATAGCGGTGAAATATACTCAGTTGCAAGCGCAGTATTATTGTTTCCGTTGGCAAGAAGTAGGTAGTTGAGGGTGACATCTGAATAAATAGTTCCTAACGCGGGAATAGTGTATTTTAGCCCACCTTGTAAATAGCCACCTAATGCAAAGAGTTTTCCTTCGGTGGCATCGGCGGGGTCTGTTTGATATGCTTGTTCCCATTCGATTTGTCCACTCACATCCGTGGGCTCGTATGCTCTGCGCACAGTTCCAAAGGTAACAACGATACCAGAGCCTCCATATCCTGAAAATCCGTTGTCATAGTCGTTGCCAATATAATAGCGGTTTCCGCCCTCTAAGGAAACATAACTTGTTTTGTAGCGGCTATTGACTGCCAAAATATATGGATTGGTGTTTTGATTAATGGCAGTAACATAGCTCGTAAGGGTATTGTTATTGGCCTTTGGGAACAAATACGCCACACGACCATATAGGGTGACGTCGCCACTTCTTGGTATTTCTATGTGGGCGTGTAAGCCAGGCATCAGTAAATTTTGATTTTGGATACTTTGCGAATTGAAAAACTTGGTTGTACTGAGTCCGCCGCCAAAGCTGAATTGGGCCAAAGCGCTGGACTGTATGAAGATGGCAATTAAAAAGAGGCTAAAATATTTCATGGTCAGAGAGCTAGCAAGAATCGTTCCAACAAAAATAGGGCCTTTTTATTGGATTTTTTTTGTAATTGTGTGTGTTTTTCATCTAAATTTGTTTCAGACATGAAACGTGCCCAATATTTCTTCTCTTTTGCATTAGCGACGATCTCGTTTATTGCCGCTCGTTCCATTCAAAAAGAAGGTATTCAAAACTATTTTGAACAAGTAGCAGACCAATTTCAAGAAGAGCTCGGTTTCATCGATTTCGAGCATCCTGCACAAGTTACCTACCTGCCAATGGGCCTACAGCCTTTAACCGCGCTTGCCAATATCGATACTTTGCAGTCTGTGGCTATCGGTCAAGATTCGCTGCAGTTGTTCTCTTTTGATCCTTCGCTCCATACCTTCTCACCGCTTTTGTCTTTTCCAGAGGAGAAAAAGATATCCCAAATTGCAGCTTTCGATTCTACGCTTGTGTTGCTCGATCAAACGCAGCAGCTTCATTTTTTAGCCGCGCCATATCAACTCACAACCGAGCAAACGTATGCGCTTTCTAATGAAGACAGCACGAAGCACTTAATTTGTTATCATCCTTTACTAAAGCGCTTGCTCATCCTCAATAGCACCTTACTAGATAACGGCATGCGTCGTTTTGTTTGTCAGACCTTCAATACAAATAAACGCCAGTTAAGTCAGGTGCCTCTTTTCGTTTTTGAAAGCGATGAATTGCTTTTTGAGCCTATTTCTATGGCCATTCAACCGCAATCCAATGCATGTTATTTATTATCTGCCACAGGAGAAGTGGTGGTATTGAATCAAGAGGGCGCAATTTTGAATCGACAACAGCTGCCGCAAAGCGTGAGTCAACCCAAACTCATCAGTTTTGCACCCAACGGTGATTTATTAGCTACCGACGCCAATAATTTACATCCGGTAGTGGTTCGCCTAGCTTGGCAAAAAATGCCTTCTGAGCAAGGGACCTTCGTTCATTAGGCCGTCAATCACAGATAAGTTCGGCACAAAAGAAGTGCGCTCATTAAAAACCTGCGTGTATGAATCTGTAGGGTGCCATTCTCTTCCTAACCAAGCTTTTTTGTCCGGGTTTATCAGTCCAGTATATGTTTGGCTCCATTTGATTTCTAGTTCTAAGCCAAGCGCGGTATCGATCCAATTTAAAATGGCTTCATTAAAAGTGATTAAGTACTGTGGCCGCAATAAGAAAAGCTGCTGTAGGTCGTAATAGTAGTAGTCAAAATGTGGTGCATTGGCGTAGGCACTTGCAATTGCTCTGAGGTGTTCAGCTTGCCAGTTTTTACTGTAGTCAATTTCGACTTTGGAAAGGGCTTGCTTGCCGTTGTGAATAACAGGGATATTGAGCTGTAGCGTACCGTTTGAAGTTAGTATTTCGCAACGCGTACGGATACTCTGCTTGATGAAGTGTTCGTTATAGTCTAAAGTGCATTCTTTTTTATTCAGGAGCACACGTACGTATGCTAAAGATGGAAAATAAGCACTTGGTAGCACTAACATTTTAGTCGACGATACGGAAAATACGGTCGAAGCGAATACCCATAAAGCTATCAACAAACGGAGATTTGGAGAACCAAATAAAAGAAGCGCGCCCAACGATATGGTCTTCTGGTACAAAGCCCCAAACGCGTGAGTCTGCGGAGTGATAGCGGTTGTCTCCCATCATCCAGTAGTAGTTCATGGCAAAACGGTAGCTTGTAGTGCGTTTGCCATCGATAAAGATGTCATTGCCTTTAATCGCTAACTTGTGTCCTTCGTAGGCGGTAATGATGCGCTTGTACCAAGCAATATTTTTCGTGTTGATGGTAATTCGTTGCCCTTTCTTTGGAATTCGGAAAGACTGAAAATCGGTCATTGTATTGGCAATTTCCAAATCTTTAGGAAAACGGTCTAAATTTTGAATTTTTTGCAAAGCCGTCATTGGCATCCCTTTATTTCCATTGATCAAATAGGGTTCGCGAATTATAGCGAGTTTTATTTTGAAATCTGCTTCGATTTTTTGTTTTTCCTTTCGGGTGAGGTTTAAAATATAATATTCAGGGTCTGAAAACGCATCGAAATCGGTGCGTGCGCCATCCGAAGAATTTTCGAGGCTGTAGCGTGAGAGCATTTCGTCAACAGACGGAAAAGTTACTTTTGTTTTGAGTATGCGATACATGAGTGCTTGCCCGGGTGCTACATACGCTTTCTTGCCATTCACATAAAGGGTGGCATTAATGATTTCAATTCGGTCGCCAGGTGTACCAACACAACGCTTGATGTAATTCTCTCGTTTGTCTACCGGGCGATAGATGAGCCCTCCGTGGGTCATGCCGTTGGCGTATTCTGGCGAATTAAGCGGGAAATAACCTGCTGCGAAGTGTTCCCTTGCGCGCTTTTTCCAAGATTCAAAACCGCTAAGGTATTCTTCGAGTAGCTTGTTTTGTCCAATTGAGTCAAGGGTGCGGAAATCTGTTCCGGGTTTGCTGCTTAAAAATTGGCTAAAGGCTTCTTGGTTCACGAGACCGTGGAAGTCGTGGCCCATGAGCCCGCTGGGTGTACGGGGGTCTAGAATAGCGGTATCTCCGGACGGAAAATTAAAAACGACGATATCGTTACGCTTAATTTTGCTCCAGCCAGGAAGACGGGTGTAGGTTCCTTTCTCCCAATCCAGATAAGATTTGATATTGACTAGCGGAACAATATTGTGTACTAAAGGGTAGGATAGAGGGGTGATTGGCACTTTTGAGCCGTAAGCAAATTTGTTGACAAAAAGGAAGTCTCCGACGACCATTGTTTTTTCCATGGACCCCGTAGGGATTTGAAATGGTTCGAATGAATAAGTTCTGATGACCGCTGCAGCTACCAATGCCCAAACAAAAGAGTCTCCATATTCTTTGACACGCGGTTTTGTGCCGGGTTTGTCTCGAGATACTTTGTCTAAAATTATCGCTATTGCGTGACCAATTACTGGAAGCGCCATAAACAGAACGATATGATCGCCCCATTTGCGCTGTTCAATTTCTTTGGAGTTGGCCCAATTGGTTGGCGCTCCGTAAGTTAAATTTTCCTTAGCTAATTTGGCATTTAATAAATAAGGAAAGAAAAGCGCTTGTAAGGTGTCCGTAAAACTATAAAATCCAAAACGACGCAAAACGCTAACGTTGATGGTCATCCACATGACGATATGTACACCTGGGAAAATCAAAAGCAAGGCCCACCATGGTTTGTTGAGCACTTCCTTATAAAGAATAAAATAGTTGTAACCTGGTACGAAACCTTCCCAGGACTTACGACCTAACTTGGGAAATAGTTTGTGCCATTGTGCAAGGTAGGGATGTACTAGAATAAACAAATAGTAATATATAAAACTCATAAGGAAGATTTTAGAACATCAGACATTGTGAAGATGCCTTTTCGTTGGTATATGAATTCGGCTGCAAGAACCGCGCCAAGGGCAAATCCTTTACGGTTGTGCGCAACATGCTCAATACGGATGCTATCGATGTCTGAATGATAGGAGATTCCGTGGGTACCTGGTACATCTGGAATGCGGTGTGCAACGACGGGTATTTGCTCATTGCGGTTGGCATTTAGCGCCCAACTATTGTAGTGCGGATTAATTTGAAGGATGTCCTCTAGGAGGCTAACAGCAGTCCCGCTGGGTGCATCTAATTTTTGGACGTGATGTGTTTCTTCTACTTGAATGCGGTAAGCTTCGTGCTTTTGCATCAGGCGAGCCAATTGGCGGTTTAGTTCGAAAAACAAATTAACTCCCACACTAAAATTGCTAGCGTAAAGTAAGGCGCTATTGTGTTGCTTTACAATGGATGTGACTTCGTCAAGGTGAGCACTCCAGGCGGTTGTACCCACCACAACAGGGATTTGTTTTTTCGCACAAAACGCAATGTGCTTGGGTGCTAGCTCTGGTCTAGTAAATTCTATACATACATCGATCGAAGACCATTCAACGGATCCGAGATCTGTTTTAGAATTGATTTTTGCAAGGATATGATGGCCGCGTTCGAGGGCAAGCGTTTCGATGGCTATGCCCATTTTTCCGTAACCGAGCAGTGCGATATTCATGGCTTAAAGATAAGGTTTCTCAATGAAAAGAGAGTTGTAGTTTGGCCCCAAATGTTTGATTCGGTAAAAAGACCGGGTCTAAAGACCAACTTAGGTCGGGGCTTGTCTCAAACTGAACAAAATGCGCCTCGGCTCCAGCTTCAGCAATTTGAAAGAGGTATACAGCAGCCATACCGAGGATAGAAAGGTCTCGCCAATCTAAGTATTGACGATAGAGCTGCAAAACGGCGTAGTTGTCGTAGGCGGCCCATTTGGGGTCTAGATTGCCACCATTTTGGCGGTTTGTATACTCTTTTTTGAGGCTGAGTTGCGTTTGTTGATTGGTTATCAAAAAATAACCAGTAGCTCCTAGGCCCGCGTAGATGAGTGGTACTTTCCAGATGGCATTATTGTGAAGGGGCGAGACCACGCTATTTCTAATTTGTCCGGCACCTGGAATGATGGCCGAATACAACATACTTTTTTGATGAAAAGCCAGTACAATGCTATCTTTTTTTGGAATGCTATCTTGTGCAAAAAGTTGCTGACACACTAAGAATATGCAAAGCAAAAGCCTCATTCTGATTTTTTGAGCATTTCTATCAGGCGTTGTAATTCGGATTCATGCGAGAAATGTACAATTAATTTGCCTTTCCCTTCAGGTGTTTTGTCTAAGCTGACTTTGGTGCCTAATTGGCTGCTGAGGTAAGAAACATAAAGCTTTTCTGTGGTATTAAGTGGCACTTTAGATTTGGAACCCATTGCACTACTGCTTGTTTGGGTTCCGGCGAGTGGTTTGGCCAAAGCTTCGACGTCGCGAACAGAAAGTTGGTTATCGAGAATGCGTTGTAAGGCTGTTAATTGTTCTTTCTCTGTGCTGAGCGCCAACAGTGCGCGCGCATGACCCATAGTGATTTGCTTGTCCCGGACAGCGGCCTGTATGGCATCTGGGAGCTTAAGTAAGCGCAAATGATTGGCGATATGAGAGCGCGACTTGGCTACTTTTTCAGACAATTGTTCTTGGGTCAGTTGACATTCCTCAAGAAGCCGTTGATAAGAAAGTGCAACTTCTATAGCGTTTAGGTCTTCGCGTTGGATGTTTTCAACCAACGCCATTTCAAGCATGGTTTGGTCGTTGGCAATTCGTACATAAGCAGGGACTTCGGTGAGCCCGGCTAGTTGCGCGGCACGAAAACGGCGTTCTCCTGAGATGAGTTGGTAGCGGTCACGGCCCATTTTGCGAACCGTAAGTGGTTGAATTATGCCGTGGGCTTGAATAGACGCCTTGAGTTCTTCGAGTGCGTTGATTTCAAAATGCGTTCTTGGGTTGAACGGATTGGCCTCTATAAGAGAAATAGCAATAAGTGCAACAGCCCCGGCCGGAACGGCACTCGCGCCGGTGATATCGGTATCGCTGTTTTGAAGCAGTGCGCTGAGCCCTCGGCCCAGAGCAGGTTGTTTTTTGGCGTTAGAGCTCATGATTTATATCAATGATTTTATCGTCGTTTCCTATTTTGGTAAGATCGTTTTTCTGAAGTAGTTCTCTGGCAAAGTTGAGGTAATTGACGGCTCCTTTTGAAGAGGCGTCGTACATGATAACTGTTTGTCCGTGGCTAGAGGCCTCGCTGAGGGTGGTATTGCGATGAATAATGGTGTCAAAGACTAATTCCTGAAAATGCGTCTTGACTTCGTCGACAACTTGGTTGGCCAAACGCAAACGGGTATCGTACATGGTCAAGACCATACCTTCTATTTCTAGTGCCGGATTAAGCCTTCCTTGTACAATTTTTATGGTATTGAGGAGTTTACTGAGTCCTTCTAAGGCAAAATATTCGCATTGTACGGGGATCATGACGGCATCGGCGGCAACCAAAGCATTGACTGTAATTAGGCCAAGCGAAGGCGAGCAGTCAATCAAGATAAAGTCGTAGTCGTCTTTGATTTGTTCGAGTGCTTTGCGCAAGAGGTATTCTCGATTGGGCATATTGATCATTTCGAGCTCGGCGCCAACGAGGTCGACATGTGAAGGCAAAATAAATAGATTCGGATTACTTGTTGGTAAAATAGCTTCAGTTGCCGGACGTTCATTTACCAAACAGTCGTATATGTTTTTAACCAATTTGGGGTCAAAACCAGTGCCCGAAGTGGCGTTGGCTTGCGGATCGGCGTCTATAATCAGCGTCTTGTATTCGAGTACGCCCAAACAACCCCCTAAATTAATGGTTGTTGTTGTTTTTCCGACCCCACCTTTTTGATTGGCTATGGCAATAATTTTACCCATAAATATGCTATTGAAAAGCTAAAGTTACGAGTTGTTGCGCATACTTATGAAGCTCACATTTCGGAACTTATCAACCATCTACGGGCTATTGCTGTCAATATCCTTCATTCACAGTAATTTATGCAATTGTAAAGCCCTTATTATTTTCCTTAATTTTGCACTAATGAATACAAGAAAGTATTTCTCAATAGGTTCGAATCCAAACAACGATTTACAACTAGAGGGGGCGGGTATCAATCCGTTTCATTTGTTTTTATACAAAGATGCTGTGGGTCAGGTTTTCGTTAGTACCCGTGCACCGGGCACTTTGTTTACTATCAACAACGCAGCACATAAGGAATTGTATATTCTCGAAACGCAAGATCAATTGGCGCTTGCAGGTCATTTGATCGATTGGAAAGCCATTTTTGAAATCAATCAAGAAGAAATTCAAGTAGTCGAACAAACACAAACGAAAGCTTTCGAAACAGATAAACGGCTAAAAATTCAGTTGATACTTATTTATACGGCAATTGCAGCGCTGCTCATCTTGATGGCATTTTACATTTAATGCTCAAAAAAAATACAAGACCTATTTACGGAATCAGAAATAATTTGTAATATTGCACCCCCGTTCAGTTGAATTGGGCTAAAATATCAGAGATGAACGCCATTAAACAAATTGAGCAAGAGCTTATCGCCAAAAATGAATTACCAGCTTTCGGAGCCGGTGACACCATTATTGTTTCATACCGAATTGTAGAGGGTAGCAAAGAGCGTATCCAGCAATTCCAAGGTGTTGTCTTGCAACGTCGCGGTGCTGGCGCAACCGAAACTTTCACAATCCGTAAAATGTCTGGCAATATCGGTGTAGAGCGTATTTTGCCTGTCAATTCTCCGTTTATCGAGAGCATCACCATCGTTAAACGCGGTGCTGTGCGTAGAGCGCGTATATTCTACTTCCGCGAGCGTACAGGAAAATCTGCACGTATCCGCGAGAAAAAGAACTTTGCGAAATAATATATTTCCACATATAAAACAGAAAAGGAGCTTCGGCTCCTTTTTTTGTTTCTTTATTCAATTGATAGGATTTCGAATTCAGTCCTTCGGTTCAATGCGCGGTTGTCAGCAGAATCATTTGGTACTCTAGGTTGTTGTTCTCCATAACCCTTATACTGCATCCGCTCGGCAGCAACACCTAATTTTTCCAAATAGTTTGCTACCGCTTGTGCTCTTGATTCAGATAAAATTAAATTGCGTTGTGCGTCACCTACATCGTCTGTGTGGCCATTGATTTGAATTCGCAATTGCGGTTGTGTTTGCAAATAGTGCGCAAAGCCCTTCAATAAAAACTGGGCGTCTGAACTCAAAAGAGCGGCATCTGTATCAAAAACAATTGCCTCAATTGCATAAGCAGCACCTTGTTGTAAGGTATCAATCTGTAAAGGCTTGGCTTCAATTTTTGGGGTAGGACTTTTGAGTTGCGAGGTGTCGAGAAGTTGGGCTTGAAAGCTGTAACCAGCTTTACTTGCCTCGACACTTATTTTCTGATCGACTCTCACAGCAAGCGCATAACTACCATCTTCATTGCTTTGAATGGTTTGATCTCGCTCTGGCGCAGCTTCATAGCGCAAAGTAATATCAGCTTGTACTGCATTGCCATTCGCATCTTGAAGTTTTCCAGTTAAGATACGGGTTTCTTTAGGTCTGGCAGCTTTGTAAAGTTCAAAACTATAAATATCCCAATTTTGTCCTTGTGCACTTGAAAAGTAGGCTTTTTTACCATCGGTTGAAACAAAGATGCCTAATTCATCAGCATCTGTATTAATTGGAAAACCAATGTTTTGAATTGGCCCCCAGCCCGTTGACTCTTTGCGCATCATGAAAATATCGAGGCCACCCATTCCTGGTCGCATGCGACTACTTTCCGATACAAAATAGAAGGTTTCGCCATCCTGATGGAAAAATGGACTTTTATCTTTACCAGGTGTATTGACGAGCGCAAATGGTTTGGCTGGCCCCCAGGTGCCGTCGGGTAGTCTTTCACTAAAATAGATATCGTTGTCTTGACTGCCTTTTCTCAAGCTTGTAAAATAGAGTATTTTGCCGTCGGCCGAAAGGGATGGTTGGGCCTCCCAACCATCTTTGGTGTTGATGTTTGGTCCTAGGTTGATCAGCGCGCCCCACAATGGCTCACCATTCTTGTCTTCTTTACCGCTAAGTCTACTGCTGTAAAGATCGCAATTAAGGTAATCCTGATTATATACTTTTTCTGCTTTGCAGGCGCATAAAATCAGTTCGCGGTTATCTGCCGATAGACTTGCCGATCCATAATTATAAAACCGCCCGTCGTTGAAAGGAGCGGGTAGGGCTTTGCCGTTACTGAATTGCAGGTTTTGTTGGTGGCTGGCTACTGTAAATTCTTCTTGAACATAGCCTGAAATATCACCCAGATTAGTTTTGTCTGCTTTGCGTGTAAAAAAGAGTAATTGGTTATCAGGACTCAGCATCGGGAAGTATTCGTCTTGTGGACTGCTTGCCCCTAAAACCCTGCCTACCTCAAATGGCACTGGATTTTTTTTTGCTTCGGCAGGAAAGCGTAATTCTTGGTAAACAGGTTCGATTTCATTTTTTAATTTGACATAAATCGGATTGGGATCTCCAGGATAGATTGAATCAAAATGCATAAAGGTTTCAAGGTAGGTAAGTGCAGCCGTTTTTTCACTGAAGCTGTAGAGAATGCGTGCAGCATAATAATAGGCTTCTGCTTTATAGCTCGGGCATTTTTGAATACTTCCTTGGTGGAAGACCAACGCTTTTTGCATCGTTTTTTCGCCCTCGACTCTTGTTTGATTTTGTTTGAGAAGCTGACTGGCGCGCTGATAATGGATTTGACCTAGATAATAGTAAGCCTGAACGTTGTTTGGATACTTGCTAATGACTGCTGCCAATCCTTTAACTTGTGCTTCAAAAGTTTCAACTTGTAGGGCTTCTTCTAAGGCTTTATTGATTTTCTTATCGGTAGTCGAGCAATTAGTACCCTGAGCCATAACGAGCAAAGGACAGCCAACAAACAAAAGAAGTGTAAAAAATGTAACGAATTTCATCACCTCGGTTTAACGAGAATTATTGAAAAAGTTACAATTTAAGTAGGGTTTCTACACAGTAATCGATGTCTTCATTTGAAATATCCAAATGCGTAACCATTCTGATCATACCCGGGCCAAAAGCCATACAAGCGATGCCTTTTACTTTGAGCAGTTCAATAAAGACATCTCGGCGTTCAGGATCTTGTAAATTGGCCACCACAATATTTGTTTGTACCGGGACTACAGATGCTATATAACTGCAAGATGTTAAAGCTTGTTCTAACTGCTTGGCATGCTGATGATCAATATGAAGCCTTTGAACATTGTTTTGAAGCGCATACAGCCCTCCGGCCGCAATCATGCCGGCTTGGCGCATGCCACCACCAAATACTTTTCTAACGCGCCTTGCTTTTTCAATGAATGCTGCCGAACCAAGTAGCAAGGAGCCAACTGGCGAACCGAGGCCTTTTGAAAGACAGATGGAAATGCTGTCATAAAATGCACCGTAATTTGCTGGGTCGAGCCCATTCACTGCCAAGGCATTAAAAACCCTTGCGCCATCGAGGTGCAGAGGCAGGTTCAATTCTTTACAAAGTTGACTTATTTGAGCAATTTGGTCGACCTCGTACACCGCACCGCCGCCGCGGTTGGCAGTATCTTCTATTGAGACAAGTTGGGTGAGCGGAAAATGCACGTCGTGCGAAGGATTCATCCAGTTGGCAATACTGGCAGCATTGATGCGGCCACGGTCTCCGGGCAACAAGCGAACCGAAGCGCCAGAATTTTTGGCAATACCCCCGCCTTCATATTTGTAAATATGACTTTCTTCGTGGCAAATGACCTCACCGCCTGGTTGCACATGCACATTGATGGCAATTTGATTGGTTTGAGTCCCAGAGCTACAAAATAACGCGGCTTCTTTGCCAAAAAGTTGCGCCCCATAAGTCTCGAGTTCAAGAACCGTTGGGTCTTCTTTGAAAACGTCGTCGCCTACTTCGGCATTGGCAATGGCCTGGCGCATGGCTGGGCTCGGCTTGGTAACGGTGTCGCTGCGGAGGTCAATCATTTTTGTACTTTTGACAAAAATACAAGGATCTATGGATTTCGCCCTTTTAATAATGATGTTGCTTTCATTTGTCGTTGCACCTTTTGTAGCGGCATTAGCCACTTTTTATACAGGTTTTGGGCTCAATACTATTTTGGTGCCTTTGTTCATGTTCAATTGGGATGCACCTTTGGCTGTCTTCATGGCGAGTATTGTTCATCTTTGTAATAATATCCTTAAGGTATCGTTAACGGCACGCTCAATTAACTGGGATTTATTTAAGAATTTTGGTGTCCCTGCCATTCTTTTTGCCTTCTTAGGTGCATTTCTGCTCAATCAATTCAGTCGCAACACCTCAACTTACCTCGAACCTATTTTCGGAGCCATTCTCATGTTGTTTGCCTTGCTCGAATTTTTTAACTGGAAGTTGCCAATAAAGGGCGCTTGGGCCATGCGCATCGGTGGTAGTTTAAGTGGTTTTTTTGGTGGTTTTTCAGGTCATCAGGGAGCGCTCAGGGCTTTATTCTTATCCAAATTAAAAATTGAACCCCTCGTTTTTGTAGCCACAACAGCCATTATTTCGTTGTTGGTAGACCTAACTAGGGTTGGTGTTTACGCCTCATCGGCGCAGCACCTGAGCTACTATCCTAGTATGCTCATTTTTTTGGTTATTACGGCGGCATTAGCTGGTACCTTAGTGGGTAGAAAATACATACAAAAGATCAAACACGAACTTTTTTCCAAGCTGGTTGGGTTGGCCTTGTTCGCAATGGGCTTGGCCTTACTGCTTGGGCTCATTTAGCGGATAAAGCATTTTTTTAACGCCGTATTGGTCTATAACGAACTCTTCGATTTTCACACCTTTATTCGAATAAGTGCAGCTGTAATTGAGTTTTCCGTCTTGGTAATAGGTGAGGTGTTTATCAATAGGGAGATCCATGGCATACTTTTCAGTGCTCATGATTTGACCTAATTCATTGTAAGAAACAAACAAACCATTCTTTTTTCCTTCTTTCCAATTCTCAGTGCGCGCTAATTTTCCACTGTCGAAAAAGTAAGACCACGTTCCGTTCTTTTTACCATTCTTGAAATACAACTCGCTTTCCTTCTGACCATTGCTGTTGTAAGTGATTTGTGGACCATCGAGCAGTCCGTTGAGGTAATTGCTTTTTTTTCGAATTTTTCCGTTGGGTAAATAGGTGCGTTGTGGCCCATCTAATTTGCCTAACGCATAGTTTTTATAGTTAAGGGTGTCGCCGTTTGGATTCAATTGTATTGAAGGGCCGTGCAATTGACCAGCTTTGTAATTGATCTCAAATTGAATTCGGTTCAGCGAATCATAAAATACATACGTTGGGCCGTCTGCTAATCCAATATGATAAGTTTGAATCGATTGAATACATCCTGTTTGGTAAAAAGAGGTGTCGGTTCCTTGACGTCTGCCTTCTACGAAATTTAATTTCTCCTCGATGGTGAAGCTAGGGTAGCAACTAACGCAAGCGCCTGTGTATGGGCTGGCAAAATCTTTGCGCAGCAAATAGATATTTGTCAATTCATCGTAAGCAATGCTCTCATGGCAGAATTTGCTGCCTTTCATCGGGCATACTTGCCGGGTTTCCTTACAGGGCTCAGGGATTTGAGCATAGCTGTTTAGGTCTAGTAAAAAAGAGAAAAATAAACAGATAACGCGCCATTGCATTCCTTAAAGCTACTGCTTTTGGCGCAATTTTAAAAGAGCAGTACGCATGTCCTCAGGAATTTCAATACTTTGGTGTTTTTTAGCGTTGAAGCCAACCAATATACTTTTTCCAGTTGTTTTGAGTTGCCCATTTACAAAAACTTCATAGCTCAGTGTGAAACTTTTGTTACCAATATGTATGCAGTGCATATGTATTTGTGGCGCATCATACAAGAAAATTGGCAAGAGGTAATTGACTTTGTTCTGAACCAAAACAACACCGTTTTCCATCCAGTCCCAATCTGGCCCAACGAGTTGATTGAAATAATGAATGCGCGTCATTTCAAAGTAACTGAGGTAAATCGCATTATTGACGTGTCCGAGGATATCTATATCAGTGAGTCTTACTTGAATGCTTGCCGGTGTCATTTGTCTAGTTTTTGAAATAAGGAGTTGTTGGAGATGTATTCAGGGACGAGTTGTTTCATCAGACTAACACTTGCTTCGTTATCTTGGCTTGCTGCCGTTTGAAGAAGGGTAGAGATGAGTTCATTTTGAGCGGGCGCTGCAGGTCTTGTTTTTGCAATTAAAATCTGCGAATGGTAAGTGGGTATGGTATTTTCGGCATTTGCCAAGACTTCTTCATAGAGTTTTTCTCCTGGGCGTAAGCCTGTTATTTGGATGGGAATATCTGTATATGGGCGCAAGCCTGAAAGCTGGATCATTTTTTTAGCTAAATCAATGATTTTGACCGGTGCACCCATTTCAAAGACGAAGATTTCACCACCGCTTCCCATTGTTGCAGCCTCAAGTACCAATTGACATGCTTCGGGGATGGTCATGAAAAAACGCGTGATGCGTTCATCTGTTACTGTAACAGGTCCGCCTTTGGCAATTTGTTTTTCAAACAACGGGATGACCGAACCATTTGACCCTAAAACATTACCAAAACGTGTTGTAATAAATGCTGTGGCTGTTTTTTCGTTAAGTTCACCCACAAGCATTTCTGCAATGCGTTTGGAAGCGCCCATCACATTTGTTGGATTTACTGCTTTATCAGTAGAAACCATGACGAATTGTTTAACACCTGATTGGGCGGCCAATTGCGCCAATTGTTGAGTACCACCGATATTGTTTCTTATGGCTTCGGCTGGGTTGGCTTCCATGAGTGGTACATGTTTATAAGCAGCGGCATGAAAAACAATATGAGGCGTATATTCTTCGAATAGCTTCTGCATACGCTTGACATCGCAAATGTCTCCGATAACGTATGTAACATGCGTTTTAGGAAAGTTCTGTTCAAGTTGATGTTCAAGTTCGAACAAAGCGGATTCCGCTTGATCTAACAAAATCAGGTGCTTGCATTGCTGTAGTAAAATAGCATTTGCAAGGCCACTGCCAATGCTGCCTGCGGCTCCGGTAATGAGCACGGTTTGACCAGAAAAATGAGCGGCTAGTTTGGGATTCTGAACCTCAATGACAGGACGACCAAGTAAACTATTAATGTCTATTTTTTTGAGTTGCTTGACTTCAAAAGTTCCATTTATCCAAGTGCGTGCTTCTGGCACTCGTTTTATTTTCAAACCAAGATCTAAGCAAAGTTCGGCGAGTTCTCTGAGTTTGGTATTATCAAGTTGTTGGACGGCAATGACCAAAGTACGCACTTGTTTTTTGGGTATTAGTTCAGTAAGCGCATTTTGGCCATGAACTTTAATTCCTTCAATGCGTTTGCCGTGTAAAGCAGGGTTGTCATCAATAAATCCGACCACATGTTGTAAGCTCGCATTGTCTTTTTCGAGTAGGCGTTTGGTCATTTGACCAGAAACACCTGCGCCAAAGATGAGAATGGCTTCTTCTTGTCCTTTGTCTCTGGTATATTCAAGGTAGAGTAATTTGACAACAAAGCGTGCAGAAATGACAAAAGCCGTGCTGAAAATGAATTCCATAATCAGGACGGAATTCGGAAAAAGGTAGTAGCCATCGAGCTGATAATAGCGTATCATGCTACCTAAAATGAATAACATGGTGGTACTGACTTCAGCTACGAAAATTCGTTTGAAATCTGCAGTTGAGCTCAGCCTAACAATGCCTTGGTGTATTTGAAAAACACCGAAAACAAAAAGTTTAACTAATATAAAAAACCAAAGAGATTTGGAGAGGATGGCCCACTCTGCTTTGATCAAAGAAAAATCCGCCTTGAGATCAAAGCGGATTAAGTAAGCAAAAAATAATGCGAATAAATGAATGAGTAAGTCAAGTACGACAATTACCCATCTTGGTGTATTTTTCTTGAGTTCGAGCACACGCAAAGATAGCAAAAATGCTATTCTATGACGAGGTGCACTAAGCCGTGTTTCTCGATTTCGTCTCCAGCATTGGTAATGGTGCGCGCAATATAGAAATAGACGCCTTCTTCCATTTTGTCTCCTTTTTCATCGGTGCCATCCCATTGGAAAGCCGGATTATTGAATTCTCGAACGGTAATGCCCCAACGGTTCACGATAATACATTCAAAGGTGCTTAGTCCGCCATAGAATAGCATTTGGAAGTAGTCGTTATTGCCGTCGTTATTTGGTGTAAACACGTTCGGGAACTCGATGTCACAGAAGTAGAAATCTATGGTAGCGGTATCGGTGCTGGTTCCACACATGTTGGTTGCTGAAATAAGGTAGTTTCCAGGAGTGGTTACCTGAATTGTTGGGGTAGTGGCCCCCGTGCTCCAGGCATAACTTACGTTTTGTGGTTGCTGCACAGCTGCAAGTGTGGCTGTTTCGCCGATGCACAAAGTAGTGTCTATGATAGAGGTGTAGGGATCCGCTACGAATGTGAGGCTGAATGTTTCGTTGAAGTTACAAACGGTATCTTGTAAGTTAATAAGATAAATACCCGCGATGTCGGCAGTGATGAGGGGGTTTTGTCCACTGGCATTGCTGAAACTTACATTAGGAGAGTTGGCTGTCCAGTTGCTTCCGGTGTAGGAAAGAACGCCATAAACTTGTAGTTCTAAATTACACAAGACGGTATCGGTCATAGGTGAAATTGGCGAAGGGATGCTGTCGACAACAATTTGAGTACTGTCTGCACAACCGATTTGATCGATTACAGTTACCCAATACGAGCCAGAATTTAAGTTGTTAAATTGGCCACTGAGATCGGTTCCAACGAGTGTGGGCCCTTGGTGTAATACGAATACATAAGGACCAACACCAAGTGTTGCACTTGTTGTGATGCTACCATCTTGTAAACTACAAAATTCTAAAGTAGAAGTTGTTTGACCTAATAGAGGATTGGTAGATGGGTAAATGGTTGCGTTGGTTGAATCAAAACAACCATTGACATCTTCTACATATACTTGGTAGGTGCCAGGGACTAGGTTGTTAAACAATGGGCTCGCAGAGAAAGTATTGCCTCCATTTAAACTGTATTGATAGGCTGGTGTACCTCCTGTGACAGTAAGGTCAATGATGCCGTTGTCGAGCCCACAAGTGGTGGTGGTCAAAACCATGTCGGCAATGTTGACAGAATCTACTCCGAGTAGCGCTGCCTGAACGGTATCAGAACAGTTATTCTGATCGACGAGAATAATGGTGTAGTTGTTGATGCCAAGGCCTGTAAAAGTGCCACTATTTTGGAAAGTTAAACCGTTGTCGATGCTGTAGGTGTAGCCACCTGCGCCTCCGGATGAAGTGGCATCAAGTGTACCGTTGCTGCTACCGCAAGTTGGATTGTTTTCTGCAACGTTGTCGATTTGCGGATAAGAAATAGTGAGCGTGATGGTGTCGTAACAGGTATTGGTGCTATCGGTCATCATGACAACGTAACTAGTGGTGCCGGTAGGTGACACAGGCGTTGGGTTGTTGCCGGTGTAGACACCTGTTGGGTAAGAGTAGTTGTCATGTAACCAAGTGATTGTGTAACTCGGGACAGAAGCGGTAATGCTAATGTTGTCTAGGCCCCAGTGATCATAGGGTGCGCCTGATACCGCGAGTTGGGTCCAGCGGAATTTGGTGCTTGCGGTTTGTGCGGCTACCGGAATGGGTTCGCAGTAGTTGTTCCAAGAAGTCAGGTAGGCGTCGTAACCACCATTAGGACTCCAGTAGTTCATGGTGACCCATGTGGCACCGTTATCAATGGAATATTGGAGGTAAACACCTTCGTTAGCTAAATCCGGACCTTCGCATGGAGCTGGTTGTGCTTGGATAGCATAGCGCATCTCAAAACAAACACTTCCACCGGCTGAGACATCTAATGGAACGGTAGCCATGATGCGGGGTGCCACCGATTGATTTCCCATCCACATGAAGGCAGACCCATCTAAGGAAGGGACACCACAAGTGTTGTTCGCAATAGTGACTACTTGAGAAAAATCCCAACCAACAGGTTGGCCATTGTTGAAGTTTTCTCCAAATGCAAGTATGCTTGTGCCTGATCCGTTTACGCTTAGAATTGTAGAACCATTACACGGAACGATGGTATTTTGGGCAATGGCTTGAACAGTACATTGTGCTTGGCTTTTTTGAACAAAAACAAGCAGGCATGCCAAACTGGTGAGTAGGGTGATTTTTTTCATGAGGAAAGGACAAAAACGCAATGTGTTAATGCACAGTTACGTTGTGAATATTGAAGTCAGACAGTTGGGTTTTAGTGAGGTGCGCAGGCATGTGGTCAAAAATAGTAAGACCCATGTTGTTGCGATCTAAACAAACACCTGTTAGGGTTTGCTGTGGTTGTAAAATTTGGGTATAAAGGTATTCTTCATGGCCGCAAGTAGCACAATTCCCATCGTAATAAAGTTCAAAACTGTAAGAAACGGTTTTGACTTCGTTGGTGGTGTTGGTGATCGTAAGTGCGATAAGATCTGCTTGGTATCCTTCGGCAGGAACATCGCAGTGTAGTGGCGCGGTAGTGATTTTAACACCAGCTTGATCAATTGATTTTTGGGCGAAAAGTGCGCTGCTTCCAAAAAGCAAACTAAATAATGTAATGCGTAGTTTCATATAGAAAGTTTAGTTTTGTGTTCAGACGCTTGTTACCTAAAATTGGTTGCATCCCATGTAAAAATAATTCAAAATACTGAAATTGAAAGAAATTGAACGCAAGTTTTTGGTTGCAAACGACGATTGGAAAAAGTCAAAGTGTATCGGTCAAAGAGAATTGAAGCAGGCTTACTTACTCCGGGAAGAGGACCGTTCTGTACGGATACGCATTACCGACAACATGGCATTTTTCACCATCAAATTAGGTTCGGGTCTAACCCGTAGTGAATTCGAATACGAAATTCCGCAAGGTGAGGCAAATGAAATGATTGAAGAGGCAGGTTTGGCGTGTTTGCACAAAACTAGATATTACATTCAGCATGGATCCGATACTTGGGAGTTGGATGTTTTTCACGGTGCTTTAAAGGGCCTGTTGTTAGCAGAGCTCGAACTCGAGAATGAAGACCAAACTTTTGATTACCCGAGTTGGCTCGGTCAAGAAGTCACCTTTGATTCGGCTTACCTCAATGCAAATTTGATTGATCGCCTAATGTAATTAAATAGTCTCTTTTAGGAGCGGTTCTTTAAGTAAATCGATGCAAGTGCAGCCTAACTCACATGCAAACCACGCTTCAAAATCCTCGATTTGAAAAGTTTCTGGCCAAAGCGCTTGCCCAAATCCAAGAGCGTCAAATTCTTGTTGGGCAATTTTTTTACTGTATTTTTTCAAGACAACATCATCGTCCCAGAAATCTTCTTCAATGAGGTAAATCGTTGCTTCTGCATCTGCGTGCAGCAATAGATCAGAATTTTTTTCGGCAGCCCATGCTACGAGCTTCTCTTTTGGTTTGACTTGGATAAATCCGCGGTTAACTAAATTCATAGGACGAGCAGTTTGTTATTTGAATATTGAAACCATTTCGTTTTTTGCTTCGGCTTCATGCGTAATACATAATGAATGCTTGAGTTATCTGGCTTCCCTTCAAACCACTTCAGCCATTTTTGATAAGCGAGCGGTTGTTCTGAATGCAAAAAGAAAAGTTCATTTTTTGCAATAACATACAAACCATGCGTTGCGTGCAAGACATCGCCTGAGCCCAATTGTATACTTTGTTGCTTGAGACCAGCTTGATCGAGCCAATTGTAAAAGGCCTCAAAACAAGCCGCCGAATCTGCAAAGGACCAACTTAAATATTGAAACTTTTGTGAAGTAGAATCAGTTAATAGCAGTCTTTTTTTAGCCGTGCTAAAACGATCTAAAAAATGTGTTTTCAACGTGGTGTCAAGCGTTATTTTAGCAATTCCTAGTTGGGCTGAGTCATTGGCATAATAGTTGTAAAAAGAGGCGAGTGTGTCTTTTTCAATGCTACTGCTTTTTTTTTGTGTGCGACTATTTGACTTAGGTCGTATGTCGTCAAGGTTTATTTTTTTTGTAGGCTCCGACGAATGACAACTCCACAAAAGCAGTGTAAACATCGAAAAAAGATAGCTCAGTAATTTTGTAAAAGTGCGCATCTTTTTAATTAATTTTGAAACAAATTTAACAAACATGAAACAACTCGCAATTTTAATAATGCTGTCGCTGGTCGCAGTCTCTTGCGGTACCAAAATACCATACACCACTGCCATTCGCGATGAATTCAGCCTCGATTCTGAAGAAAAGCTGCGTCAGGTTCAATTTTACACCTCACACACAATTATCCTCAATCAAGTAAACAAACAATCAAGCGAACTCACTACCCAAAACGGCGCGCTTGTTTCTAGCTCTAGTTCTCAGTCTGAATCTGTAGTCATTCCTGCAGGTACGCGTTGTATTTTTGAAAGTTTTGGCGATGCTGGTCAGCTCAATGTGCGCTTTGAAACCGGAGACCAACGTTACATCCCTTTTGTTACAAAAACCGATGGCGCCGCTGTTCGTCGATTCTATCTCGATGCCGATTGGGCAGCATCAGGTGGTCCTCGCATTAAATATGGTGGCAACGAATTCAAAGTAGACCTTACACGCGGTGCACCTCGCGCAGTACACTTACTCATTGTGAAGAAAAAATTAGAACGCACAAAGCGTAAAGAACGCGTAGTAAGAGGTATCAAAGTATAACTACATGCCCGATCAACACAACCCTGATTTCAAGCAATTCAATTTCAACGCCTCCGAACACCTCGAGATCTATAAAAAATTAATTCTCCCGCGCCTCATTGAGGAGAAAATGCTCATTTTGCTGCGTCAAGGTAAAATCAGTAAGTGGTTTTCCGGATGGGGGCAAGAGGCCGTTTCGGTGGGCTGTGCTTACGCTATGCAAACGCATGAGTACATTCTACCCATGCATCGCAATTTAGGTGTCTTTACAACGCGTCAAATCCCGCTGCAGCGCTTGTTTGCCCAATTTCAAGGAAAAGCCGACGGCTATACCAAAGGCCGTGACCGCAGTTTTCATTTTGGTACCCAAGACCACAAATTGGTGGGTATGATTTCCCACCTTGGTCCGCAATTGGGTATCGCAGACGGCATTGCGCTCAGCTCAAAAATTCGTCAAGCCAAAGATACCACACTCGTATTTACCGGCGATGGCGGTGCTTCAGAAGGTGATTTTCACGAAGCACTCAATGTAGCCGCTGTTTGGCAATTGCCTGTCATCTTTGCCATTGAAAATAACCAATGGGGATTGAGTACACCATCTTCGGAGCAATTTCGGTGCAAGCAGTTTATCGATAAAGGCATTGGCTATGGCATGGAAGCCATTCAAGTCGACGGTAACAACATCTTAGCCGTGATTGACGCTGTTCGTCAAATTCGCACGCAAATTCAAGACAAACCACGCCCATTTATTCTAGAGCTCATGACTTTCCGCATGCGCGGTCATGAAGAAGCATCAGGGACTAAATATTATCCCGAAGGTCTCCAAGCTGAGTGGGAGCCCAAAGATCCGGTATCTACCTACGAGTCTTACTTACTCGAAGAAAAAATAGTAGATGAGCCAACCATTGAGCATATCAAACAACAGTCCAAAGAAGAAATTCAAAGTGCTTTTGATGCGGCCAATGCGGCACCGAAAATCATTCCAGACTTACAACAAGAGTATTTAGATGTTTATGCGCCGCACACGCATCAAGCAATAGAACCCACTGACAACGGCCAGGAGTTGCGTTTTATAGACGCCATTCAAGATGGTTTGCGCAGCGCCATGCAAAAACACCCAGAGCTGGTGCTTATGGGTCAGGACATCGCCGAATATGGCGGCGCCTTTAAGGTAACCGAAGGATTCGTTGAGCAATTCGGAAAAGACCGCGTGCGCAATACGCCGCTTTGCGAGTCGGCTATTGTTGGTGCAGGGTTGGGTCTTAGTATTGCCGGTATGAAAGCCATGGTTGAAATGCAATTTGCAGATTTTGTGAGTGTTGGTTTCAATCAAATTGTAAACAACCTTGCCAAATTGCATTGGCGTTGGGGTCAAAATGCCGATGTTGTGGTGCGTATGCCCACAGGAGCAGGCACGGCAGCAGGGCCCTTCCATTCGCAAAGCAATGAGGCCTGGTTTGTCCATACGCCCGGATTAAAAGTCGTTTATCCGTCCAACCCATACGACGCCAAAGGTTTGTTGTTGTCATCTTTCGAGGACCCCAACCCAGTTTTGTTTTTCGAACATAAATTTTTGTACCGAAGCCTTAAAGGAAATGTTCCCTCGAGTTATTACAACGTGCCTATCGGAAAAGCTGCTGTTGCCAATGAAGGCCAGGACCTAACCATCATAACCTATGGCCTTGGAGTTCATTGGGCCTTAGAAGCTGCAGCCGAGCGCCCTAAAAATTCATTTGAAATCTTGGATTTGCGCACGTTGTTGCCATTAGATATCGAAGCAATCATAGCTGCTGTTTCCAAAACCGGAAGAGTACTTGTACTTCACGAAGATACCCTAACTGCCGGAATCGGCGGTGAAATCGTAGCACTGATCAATGAGCATTGTTTTGCGCAACTAGATGCACCTGTGCTGCGCGTTGCATCTTTAGATACACCTGTGCCTTTTGCAGCAGATTTAGAAAAACAGTTTTTAGCTTCAAGTAGATTGCTTCAAACTATCGATCAAATATTGGCCTACTAGTGAGACAAAAGCCAATTTTACGCTTTTTTATCATACTGCTGCTCGCCATGAGTCTGCTTCGGCTGGCCTTCGTTCTGGAGAATGCTAGTTTTTTCAAACAGATTCCTGTCTACCTTTTTTTCATAGGCGCATATTTTGATCTGGTCACGCTCGCCCTTTGCAGTTTGCCTTTACTGCTTTTAGTTATTCCGTTGAATAATTTATCTGGAAACGCTTTTCAAAAATTACGCACTATTGCCACGAAAGCATACCTCTTTTTAGTTGCAATTTTTGTTTTGGCGCTCAATTGTTGGGACATCGCCTATTTTGCCTACACCCAAAAAAGATCCGGGTTTAGCTATTTTTTACATCTGTTAACCGGTACCGAAACAAGCTCTTTGGCGGGTGAGTTTTTACTTGAATTTTGGTATTTACCACTTTTATTCGTTTCGCTCAGTTTGATCTTTTGGAGAAGCTTACGAACAATTGCGCCTTTTAGGCAGAATATCCAACTAAAAGCAACAATATGGCCTATTCTTATCTACGTAATTTCTATTATTGTATTAGCGAGAGGAGGAATTCAGCTAAGGCCAGTTGGTATTGTCGATGCTACTGCCCTTAGCAGCCTCGAGCAAGCGCCGATAGTGCTCAACACCGCCTTTACTGTCCTCAAGACAGCCAATGACCAACAACAAGCAAGTGTGCACTTTTTTAAAGATGAACAACTGCAACGGTATTTGCCTCAAAAAACTGCGGTTCAGATCGACCACTTGCCCAAGCATACCAATGTGGTCATTCTCATCCTAGAAAGTTTTGGAACCAATTATGTTGGGCCGAATAGCCCAAAATCATACACGCCTTTTCTTGATTCAATTCTGAAAAGAAGTTTGTTTTTTGACTACGCAATTGCCAATGGTCGTACTTCTATGGATGCCGTTCCTGCCATTTTAGCCGGTATGCCTTCATGGTTACCTGAATCATATATTTTATCGCCATACTGCAGCAATCAGATCAATAGTTTGCCGCAACTTTTAAAAAGACAAGGATACAAAACCTCTTTTTTTCATGGCGCCAAAGAAGGATCCATGGGTTTCAAGAGTTTTACCAAGGCAATCGGTGTTGATGCTTATTATGGTTTGGAATCATATCCCAATCAAAATCATTTTGATGGCAATTGGGGCGTTTGGGACCACCACATGCTTGCCTATTTTGGACGCAAACTCAGCAAGGTAAAGGAACCGTTTATGAGTGCCCTCTTTACGCTCAGTTCTCATCATCCTTATCAAATTCCATCTTCGTATCAATCCAAGGTCCAAAAAGGACCTGAGCCACTTTGTAAAACGATATCATACACTGATAAATCAATTGAGGAGTTTTTTAAACGTTTTACCAATGAAAAATGGTTCCAAAATACACTTTTTGTCATCACCGCAGATCATGTAGGCCCAACGCGTCAGCAGCGTTTTCAAACTTTAGATTGGCGTTACCGCATTCCAATTGCTTTTTATCATCCTCAGCTTAAGGTCCCTAAACCCAAAAATGGCGTAGTCTTCCAACAGATAGATATCCTGCCAACCATCCTAGATTTGCTTGGTTTAAAAAGACCGTCCTTCGCTTTGGGATCGTCGTGTTACGATGCGCAGCAAAGTCAAAAAATGGTCTATGATAACGGCAATTTGCTGTCATTTATCTACAACGGCACCAATCTTGTGCCAATCGCTTGGACGCCCGGGGTACAAAGACAATACACCCCAGAACAATACGCCATCAGTCAAAAGATTAAAGGCCTGTATCAGTATTATAACAATAGTTTGATTGCCAATAAGTCCAGTGACCAAACCATCAAGTTAAGCTTACCATAGATTTCCTTATCTTTGCGCTTTCAATTGAAAGCAGCTATGGCCGAAAAAAAAGTAACCCGTCAAGAAGATTACGCAACCTGGTACAATGACCTCGTCTCTAAAGCAGACCTCGCCGAACACTCCGATGTGCGCGGCTGTATGGTCATTAAGCCTTATGGCTATGCGATTTGGGAAAATATGCGCGATGTCCTAGACGCCAAGTTTAAAGAAACCGGGCACTCCAACGCTTATTTTCCATTGTTTATTCCCAAGAGTTATCTCAGTAAAGAAGCTGCGCATGTCGATGGTTTTGCCAAGGAATGTGCTGTGGTTACCCACTATCGCCTTAAGAATGCCGAAGATGGCAGCGGGGTTATCGTAGATCCGGAAGCCAAGTTACAAGAAGAATTAATCGTAAGACCAACTTCCGAAACCATCATTTGGAACTCTTACAAAAATTGGATTCAATCATATCGCGATTTGCCAATATTAATCAATCAATGGGCCAATGTGGTGCGTTGGGAAATGCGCACCCGTTTGTTTTTACGTACAGCTGAATTCCTTTGGCAAGAAGGACACACAGCGCACGCTACCAAAACAGAGGCCATCGCCGAAGCAGAACAAATGCTAGATGTCTATGCTGACTTCGCAGAAAACTACATGGCCATGCCTGTTCTTAAAGGGCGCAAGACAGCAAGCGAGCGTTTTGCAGGTGCCGAAGACACCCTCTGTATAGAAGCTTTAATGCAAGATGGTAAAGCTTTGCAGGCGGGAACCAGCCATTTTCTCGGTCAAAATTTTGCCAAGGCATTTGAAGTGAAATTCGCTGACAAAGAAGGCAAACTCGACTACGTATGGGCTACGTCATGGGGCGTTTCAACGCGTCTAATGGGCGCACTCATTATGACGCACTCCGACGATGAAGGTTTGGTTTTGCCACCAGCGCTTGCACCAGTTCAAGTTGTAGCTGTTCCCATTTACCGCAACGAAACCGAACGCGCCCAAATCGGTAGCAAGTTCCAAGAATTGGCTATAGAACTAAAAGCCAAAGGCATTCGTTTCAAATACGACGACGATGACAACCGCAGGCCGGGTTGGAAATTTGCTGAATACGAAAATAAAGGCGTTCCTGTCCGTTTGGCAATGGGTCCAAGAGACCTCGAAAACGGTAAAACAGAAGTTGCACGCCGTGATACTAAAACCAAAGAAACCCTTGATTTTTCAAATTTAGCCGCTAATATAGAAAGCTTATTGCAGGAAATTCAGCAAAATCTCTTGCAGCGCGCCAAAGACTTCCGTGCCGCAAACACCCACGTTGTCGATTCCTACACAGCGTTTAAGGTCGCCATTGAAAAAGGAGGGTTTTTCATGGCACATTGGGATGGCACAGCCGAAACCGAAGAACGCATCAAGCAAGAAACCAAAGCAACCATCCGTTGTATTCCTTTTAATCAGGATAGAGAACCGGGTCAATGCATGGTCACAGGTAAGCCATCAGCAGGAAGGGTGGTTTTTGCGAAGGCCTATTAATGTCCGTATTTGAATTCAAAAATTTTTCTGTTCATCAGGCCAATAGCCCGTTGAAAGTCAGTACGGATGCAATTTTGCTAGGTAGCATTGTAAAAATTGACAAACCAAATGCAAGTATACTCGATGTAGGAACCGGAAGTGGTGTCATCGCCTTATTGTTGGCCTCTCGTTTTCATACAATTACAATTGATGCCATCGATCCTGATACAGGTGCTTTCCAAGATGCAAAGCGCAATTTCGAATGTTCACCCTTTTCAGATCGATTGCGCCTTTTTTTAACCGAAATTGCGCAGTATGACCAGGACCTCAAATACGATACCATTGTCTCTAATCCGCCTTATTTTATTGATGGATTGCCCAGTGATAATGAAGCAATGAAGCAGGCTAAACATGTATCGATTAGTGCCTTTCATGCCTTGCTTCTCGAGATGAAACACCGCCTCAAATCAAATGGTGCATTGTGGCTGATTTTAGCGCCAGAAAGCGCAAATGAGGCCATCTCTTATCTTCAGAACATGGGCTTGTTCGTGCAGAAGAAGTTCCGTTTTCATGCCAATGCTTCGAAGCTTGATAAAAGATGGGTACTTTGTTTTTCGTTCGAAAAACACGTAGTAGAGCTAAAGGAATTTTACATCCGAAATCTAGATGGTACTTTTCATGACCAGTACAAGGCGCTTGCCGGCGGTTTTCATAACCGCTCGCTTTAAACTTTCTTTTTGAGTCGCTTCAAATCGGTGCTTAAACCAATTGTTTGGATGCTACCGGCTTTGGAGTAAAATTGAATGCCATAATCCAAATCAAAGCGTTTGACATGAATTCGGGTGCCAAAGCAAAAACCTGCTATGCCTGGAAAATCATTGAGTTTGAGCTGCTGTCTTCTATTGTAATCAAAACCCATTCGCAATTGTATTGCTCCTTTGGGTACGAGCTCTAATTGAAAGTGCAAATGATTGGCAATTTTTTCGCCCAAGTTGGGTACATAAACAGGAATGGTGTCTCCGGTAAGCGGATCTAAGGTTTCTTTGGCGTTAGGATCTAGCCAAATATTTTGCGGTGTATTGAGTGAATGGCCGACCAAAGAAAACCGGAAAGGCGCGTGGGCTAATTTGTAACTTACGGCACCGTAAATATCCATAGGGAGTTTTGATCCGGATTGTGCAGTGTAGTCTTTAAAGACAAATCCTGCGTTTCTGAGCCCGACACTTGCCATAAATTGTTCGTTGGGATGCACCAAAAGCGCCGAAAAATGAAATGCAACAGCAAAAGCGCTGTAGCGTTGTAGCTGTGATCCCAATAAATTCAGTTGGGCCCCCAATTTAAAGTAGGGGTTTGGGGCATAAGCATAAGAGCTGCCAATGTTGTAGTCCAATGCATTGAATGTGCCTGTTGTTTGACCATTGGCGTCTGTTTGGGTAAAATCACCGTAGTTCATGTAGCGAACATAAGGTGCAAAAACGCCCCATTTGGTTTTCAAAGCACTGACAAGCATACCATAACGTACACCGCTTGGTAAAATGCCTAAGCTCGAATGAAATTGAAGTGCATGTGCTGATTGAACCAATGCCGGTTGATCGAGGGTGAGGCAGATATCTTTGTCGTTGATAGCGTATAGTCTGCCGCCGACAGCAGCTGATCTAGCGTTATTGAGTTGATTGAGGTATGTAAAAGCGTAATTGCCGTGCGTGTATTGTGCTTGCGCAACAAAAACAATACTTAGAAAAAATAAGATAATTGATTTCATTTGAAAAACGGTTAGCACATGTTGCGCTCGTGAAAATACAATAAAAAAAGTTTTAAAATTTGGAACAATAATTGCTTGTGCAGATTTTATGAAACCTACTGCCCAACTTTATCCTTCGTTTGAAGCAGTGCTCAGTGCACAACAACGTTTTTTTGAGCGAATTATTGCACGTTATTTCAAAGGAGAACAGCAAAAAGACGTATTTCAAGACTTTTGTGTGCATTTGCACACGCTTTACTTGCAAAAGTTTACAAGCAGTAGCCATCTTTTCGACTCAAAAGCTTGGCTGCGCACGGTGCTTGTCAACTTCTGTATTTCGCAGCTCAGAAAAGAAAAAGCCCAGAAAAATAGTGTTTGGAACCAAACTACGGTTGTGGTGAATCTTGTGGCTGAATCTGATACCATCAATGAATCCGAATTACAAGCGCTTTACGAAGCAGCTTTAGGTTGCGTGAGCAAAAAGGAGGCACTTGTTCTCAAGTTGAAATTTGAATACAAATGCACGGCTAAAGAAATAGAGCATAAACTTGGTATTCAGCACGTCGATGTTCTTCTTGCGCGAATAAAAGATAAAATCAGAAAGAAAATGGGAAGAATCAATCTTGAATTCTAAAAATCGAGGTGTCTTTCCTTCTTTTCTAAATAGATATCGGCGATTGTAACCAAAATAGCCGTTTCCTCAACTGCGCCAAAATCTGCATTGACGGCAGTATCAAATGTGCGCATAGTTGGAGAGAGGTTCATATAAATATTCATGAGCGGCGGAATAAAGGTGCCACGTTCGCGTGCAAACAGATTGAGCACTTTAAAACCTTCTTTGAAATCCAGATCTTGTAGCATTCCTGTGTAAAGCGCCCGGTCTTTGGTGTAATCCAAAGGCTGTTTTGCCTTGATCAGGGTGTCATTATCTTTGAAATAATGCTGAAGAAAATTCAGTAAAAAATCGCGACTCGGACGGTCGTAGTCCGGATACATGGTGACCTTTCCAAAAAAGTACTTGATTTGGGGATAAAATCGAATCAAGGCCCCGAGTCCGTCCCAGATGTTATCAAGTGCAAAAAGACCTTTTTTGGGATTGACATTTGGCTGGAAATTGGGTTGAACCCAACTCCTACCAAGCTCGATGGTATACGGTAAGTATGCGCTTTTAAACTTCTCGTTAAAATCAAAATAGTGTACGGTAGAAAGTTGGTAGTTGCCTGCGGCATCTAGCGCATCGGCACATACTTTATATCGGTAACCCCCAATGATTTCTTGGTCTTCTTCGGACCAAACGATAAGTTGCTCATAAGCAAAAGGACCAAAATCGTGTTCATCTATATCGATTTCTTGGCCTGTACCGCCGCCAGAGGCCCTAAACGTGAGCTCGCGAAGACGGCCAATTTCTCTGAGTACATTTGGTGCGTTTTGTGCGTTAATACGGTAAATTTCGTTGCCACCTTTTCGGGTGAAACGCAAAAAGCGTTCTGGACTAAGTTCCTGGCGTAGAACAGCTCGGTCTATGGGGTCAATTACTTTTTGCATAGGTAGATTTTAAGCTGTAAACATGATTTTTAACCCAGTTGGCTGTGCCGAGATCGTCAAGGTCTTGCGGAAGGTCTTCTGGGTATAATGGTTTGCCTATTGTAAAAGCAATTTTACCATTTTTTTGTTTAAACATTTCGTCAGCCAAAAGAAACATTTCTAAATTGGCTTTGATGCCAAGTCTTTTACGCCAGCGATTCACGCGGTAAAAGACTTTGGATAACGCACCATCAATATAAATTGGTACAATCGGGCGTTGTAATTCTTTTGCATAACTCACAAAAGTTTTTTTCCATTCTGGCTCAATGATTTGACCATAATGCAGGCGCGTCACCATGCCTGCGGGAAAAATAATGAGCGCTTGTTCTTTTTCGAAGGCATTGCGGATGGAGTTTCTTACACCGCCTTGGTTGCGTCCAAATTTGTTGACACCAACAAACAGGTTTGAGAGCTGCTCGATGTTAAGCAATAAATCATTGACAATTACAGCGACATCGCGTCGCGTATGTCGAAGGGCATGAATAAGTGCGATTCCGTCCATGCCGCCTAAAGGATGATTCAAGGCTAAAATGACACCGCCTGTTGCCGGTACATGCTCGATGCCTTGCACCTCGATTTTGATCTGAAAATAGTCGATAACGGCCTGACAAAATTCGTGGTCTTTAAGGTTGCCTTTATCGGCTAAAAACGAATTGATTTTGTCTTGATGTAATTTCTTTTTTAAAAAACCAATGACAAAACCAGGCAGCCATTTGAGCAATTTGGGGTTTTTGCTATGAATAAGGGCCTCAATATCGATTTTGTTTTGCACGGACATAAAGTAAAATTAGCATGAAAAATCGAAAGTCAGCGAGAGACCGTCGTAGGCCAATTTGACGTTGTCAGGTAGTTTTTCGTTGACGTCATCATGTAAACCAAAGAGATGAGAGATGTGGGTTAGATAGGTTTGTTTTGGTTTAATTTCATCGATCAGGGCTAGTGCTTCTTCAAGATTAAAATGAGATAAATGGGTGTATTCATGGAGCACATTCACAATGAAGATATCAAGCCCGATTAGTTTTGATTTTTCTTCTGCTGAAATGGTCTTGGCATCGGTGATGTAAGCTAATTTACCTATTCGAAATCCAAAAACTTGCATCTGGTGGTGCCAAACTTCAATGGTTTCTATTTGGTGGTTTTTTAATTCAAAGCGGCCATTTTGAAGGTGCTCAATTTGAAAACGAGGTACCCCTGGGTAAAGATCGGCCTCAAAGGCATAATAAAACTCGCGTTTCAAAGCAGCTTCTACCTTCTGACTACAATAAATAGGAAAGTCTTTTTGGGTCTGGTAATTGAATGCCCGAACGTCGTCGAGACCCGCGATATGATCCTTATGTTCATGGGTCAAAAGAATAGCATCTAGGGAGTTGACGTTTTCGCGCAGCATTTGCTGTCTGAAATCGGGCCCTGCGTCTATGGCGAAATGAAGGCCTGGCAATTGGACAAGCACACTTGCGCGTAGTCTCTTATCCTTTGAATTTGGCGAAGAACATGTTGGGCATGCACAAGCGATCACCGGAACACCTTGAGAGGTCCCAGAACCCAAAAATATGAGTTTGCCTTGTGATTTCATGCGCGCAATATTGGATTGAGGTCAATGCGTTTTTGACCACTTGGTTTACGCATGAATTGGTGGACAATCGTTTTATTATCTCTGTTTTCTTTTTCTAGTTGTATATATCGAGTCCAGTGCAGGGGCTCCTTGCCATGAAAATGAAACGGGGCGTAGCCGTAGCCGCGGTAAATACCGTTTTCTATCCAAACCAAGCTTTTTTCTCCTTTGTTGCGTCCTTTGTCAATTAAAAAGAAAGTGTCTCCGTTGAATTGTAATTCGTCGATATATGCTTGCACTCTTTGGTTGTAAAGTGCCGGATCTTCTTCTTGGACACATGCGCCATTGCACTGATGAATGGTGTACTGAAAACAAGCACTTTGGGTAGGGTACAAATAGCAAAGTTTTTGACAGAGTTGGCGTTTTTCTACGATGTGTTCTAGGTAGCCTATTGCGTCTTTTCGCGAGGTAAATTGCATTAGGGGCTCTTCTTCTTTTTTGGCGGTACTTTCTATCTTGAGCCTTTTGTAGCCGTCAATATCTAGTTGGTCATAGAGACCAAAAGGAAACAGGCTTTTGCGTAATTTTCGGTTGTATATGGGCTTGTGTTCTTTGATGAGCGCCGATTCTAAGAGCATTGCGATCAGTTCAGAGCCTGTCAGTTCGTATTCGACCCGACAAATATCTTGAATCATTTGCTGGCCTTTGGCTGTTTTGGTATTGCGCAGGTGTTGTTCAATGCGTTTTTTAATATGAATGCTTTTACCAATATAAATGAGCTGATTGAATTCGTTGTAGAGTTTGTAGACGCCCGTTTTGTTGGGTAATTCTTCAATACTCTCTAGGCTCAAATTCGGATGTACATTTTTTGGATTAAGGACATCCTGGATAAAAGTTTTCAGCTGGTTTTTGTCGGATTGAATGAGTAGGGTAAATAGGGCGGCGGTGGCTTTGGCGTCGCCGTCGGCTCTGTGGCGTGCAGCATTCGGAATACCTAATTCTTTACAAATTTTCCCAAGTGAGTATGAGGCATGGCCGGGTAAAACAATTCGAGAAGCCCTAACCGTGCAGAGTTGAGGCATTCTAAATTCGTAACCCAAACGTTTGTATTCACTTCTGAACATGCCATAGTCAAAAGCGACATTGTGTGCCACAAAAACGCATCCTTCGCAAAATTCAAGCACTTGTTTGGCAATTTCATAAAATTTAGGTGCCGTTGCAACCATGCTGTCGGTAATGCCAGTAAGCCGCACAATAAATTCAGGAATGGCTTGCTCTGGGTTGACTAAACTATGAAAATGCTCAATGATTTGCTCGCCGTCGTGCTTGTACATAGCGAGCTCCGTTATTTTGGAGTCTTTGGTGTGGCCACCAGTAGTTTCGACATCGACGATTACAAAGTTCATGCCTACGAAGTTAGAAAAAAGAGCGGGTCTGAGATTTTGATGCCAGTCAATTTTTTGTTTTCTTTGATAAAAATTTTAGTCCTTATGAAAGCAATTATCCTTCTCAACTTTATCATTCTAGTTACTTTTACTTATGCGCAAAGCAACATAAGTATTTTCAACAATAATGGTCAGCAGTTTTATGTCGTTCTGAATGGTATTCGCCAAAATTCCAAACCCGAAACCAATGTTCAGGTCAGTCAGATCAAAAACGGCAGCTATTCCGTCAAGGTTATTTTTGCCGACGGCAAAACGCCAGACATCGACAAAAATTTCATGATCGATGCACCTTACGACATCACTACGCGCATTGTTTATAAAAAGGGAAAAGGCAAATTACAGCTGATGGGTATGGAACCTACCCACGGCGTCATACAAGAGGCGGTTGTATATCGCCCAAATGATGCAGCGGTTTATTCAGATATGGTTGTGGTAAATTCTGTTTCAAATGCAACTACAAACGCAACTACCAATTCATCTTCAAATATCCAAGGAAATTCAACGGGTGTCAATATGAATGTCAATTTAACTGAAACGCCAAATACCAACATACAAAGTCAAGGAACTGCTGCAAACATGGGCATCAACATGAATGTCAACGTAACAGAAACGCCAAATACTTCGGTTCAAACTTCAAATACAACGGTTTCAAATACAACTACCACAACGACAGGAACAATTCCCGACGAAAATGTAAATTTGAATATGAACCTGTCAGTAGGAGGGGTGAATGTCAATCTCAATGCAAATGCCAGCGGTACCGGTTTGGGAACTGACGCAACGGTTACCGAAACAACAACCTCAACGACTTCAACAAGTTCGACGACAACGACTTCCTCAAATTCGTCATCGAATCAAATGAATACCAATCCTCAAATGAATGGGAATTCTCAGGTAGTCCAGAATCAACAAATGTTGTCTAGTCGCGTGAATTGTACCAAAACAATGAATCGCTTGGAGGCCTTTAAGGCAGAATTGCAAGACCAATCTTTTGAAGAAGATAGACTAGAAGCATTGCAACTAGAAATGAAAAGTACTTGTTTAACCACGGCGCAAGCAGAGCAATTATTGGACTTATTTACTTTTGATGAGAACCGTTTGGAGGTCGCTAAATATTTATCTGACCGTTTAACAGACCGCGATAACGCCGGAGCCCTAGCTAAGAAACTTACTTTCGATAGCAATAAAATGGAATACCGCCGCTACCTCAGTGAGTAACGACGGTATTCGCTAACTTTTTAGGTCTGATTTTTAAATCTGTACGTTCTTATCTTTTGAGTGTCGGACTTTGAAGTCGTAATCAAAAGTTTGATTCTCTTTGGCTTTGAGCTTGAGTTTCCACTCAATAAGACCTGTTTTTTCGTCGATTACGCCTTTGCCAAGATTAGATTTTTCAATCACAATATCGGGGTTCGTAGTGAGCGGAATTTGATCTTGTATGGTCAGATCGATATCCGATGACTTGAGGTTGCGCACCTCAATATTGTAGGCAAAGCTGCGTTCTTTCTTGTCTTGTACGATGCGCTCTTTGCTTTGGTTCTTGAGCAGCGTACGCTTCACGACAATATTGGGGTCTTTACCCAGAGATAAATTAAGGGTGTCATCGAGATTGGTTGGGTCAATATAGGTTTCACCGATGTAAGTTCCGTCAAAGAAAATATTGGCTTTGGCCGGAACCAATTGGAGTTCGTCGAGTTTGGTCATTTGAGCAACCAAATATACTCCCGGGTCCAATTTGGGCACCGCAAAATACCTAAAGGAGGTGTTGAGCTCGCTTTGCTTAACCAGCACCATGTGGTTTTGGTTATCAGATGCAATATTGTAATTGAGGTCGATTTTAAATTCGGCTGCAATAAGTTGCTGCACTACCGTCGTGAATTCACTGGCATTGAGCGCATCTTTTTCATCGCTACCTGCAGTAGTTGAATACATGAAACCCATATTCATGGCTTGTGTATTGACCGAAGGCGCATTGTTATAGGCATCTGAACGGTATTTTGCTTTTTCTTCAAGCTTTTTTCGGTATTCTTGATAATCGATATACCAAGGACTGAGCTCGGGCTTGGTTTTGTTGGCATATGGGTTGTTGGTAGAGATGCTCAGTTTGACGTCGTTCCAGTCGAGGCCAGTTTGCTGACGCACTTGCGCTTTGTATGTGAGGCTGATTTTTCCGGAGCTGGCCTCGCTGCGGATGTCGTAAAGTGGTGTCCAACCTGCATTGGAAGCTAAATAACTGAGGTCAATGCGACCACTTGCGGCTTCTTTGGCCATAAGGGTAATGACAATGCGCGGAATGCCTTTGATTTCAGGTTGTGGGTTGTTTTGTTCGGCATAGTTGCGTAGGTCGTTGAGGCGTTGGTCAAGACTGCTAATGATGTCTGTTTTCTTCACTTTTTGACGGTCCAGCGCACTGATTTTTTTGTTGAGTTCCGATACTTTAGTCGTGTAGTAATCAACAGTTGATTTCAATAACTGAATACTGTCGTTTACTTTACCCTGACCTTTCACGGCGCCATTAGAGATGATGATTTTACGGGCTGCAACCAAGACTTCGATTTCATCATTGATGTCGCGGAGTTCAAAATTGACGAGTCTGATTGAATCTTCAAGTGCTTTTATGGCCGCTCTAACCTTAGGTGGGAGTTCTGAAGAATTGGCCTGTGCATCGGGTTGCGGATAATAGAATTCGTATTTGGAATCCAAAATAACGACCGCCCCAGTTGCCTTAACTTGAATGGTATTTGGCGCAATTTGAGCTGAAATGCCCTCGACAATGACTTCGCTGAGGCCAGGTTTGATTGTGTAATTGGCTTTGTGCTGCAATTGTGCACCTTGCATATAGACGGTTACGCCCGAAAGGGTGCCTTTGACGGTTACTTTATCGTTGGCCCAAATAGCGGTGCCAAAAAGCAGAACAGAGAGGAGAAGTTTGATTTTCATATGCTTGGTTTAAATTGATTTGTAAAAATAAGGTCTTTATTTTAGTCGTATCTTTGTTGTGATGAAATTCGAAGATTACCATATTGATCAGAAGATAAAAGACCAACTGAAAGTACTCGGTTTCAAACGACCTACCGATATCCAATACCGTGCCATAAAACACATTTTAGACGGAGAAGATGTTATGGCGGTGGCTCAAACCGGTACCGGTAAAACCGCGGCGTTCGTTATTCCCGTATTGAACAAACTGCTCAAATACAAAAAACAAGCCTCCAACTCCCTGCAGATCCGTTGTATCGTTTTGGTCCCAACTAGGGAGCTTGCGCAGCAAATCACGGGTGTTTTTGAACAAATTGGTGCCCAAACCAAAGTGAAGGCCATCGGATTGTATGGTGGCGTAGAACAAGATGCGCAAATCAAGCAGCTTCAAAAAGGCGTTGAGGTACTCATCGCTACTCCAGGCCGTATGTTTGACCTCATTGCGCAAGGACACCTCGACGTTTCGGGAGTACATACTTTGGTCCTTGACGAAGCAGACCTCATGCTCGACCTCGGTTTCAATAAAGATATTCAAGATATTATCCGAAAGATTCCAGCCAAACACCAAACCTTGTTTTTTACCGCTACCATAGATAAAAAGATCAAGTCTTTGGCCTATGATGTCGTGCGCTCGGCTATACGCATTCAGTTGTCGCCACAAAACCCTGTATCCAAAAACGTACAACATGCAGTTGCTTTTATCGAAATGGACGACAAACGCTTCTTTTTAGAAAACATGATCAACGAATATCCCGAGGCGCGTTTCTTGGTTTTTGCTCGAACCAAAGTGCGGGTGGAACGCGTTGTGAAGGCCATGGAGCGAGTAGGTGTTCATGCGGAGGCACTACACGGAGGCGTAGCTCAAAATGATCGCTTTGCACTTTTAGAGCGTTTTAGAGAAGGGAAAAATCAGGTATTAATTACAACAGATGTTGCCGCCAGAGGTATTGATATCCCTAATATGGAATACGTCATCAATTACGACCTTCCAGACAACCCCGAAAACTACGTACACCGATGTGGCCGAACAGGCAGGGGCAACGCGCTAGGGCAAGCGCTTTCTTTTTGCAGTACAGACGAGCAGCTGTTGCTAGAGGCCATTGAAGCGTATACAGGTGAAGAAGTCTTGCGCTACGAAATTTCCGAAGGCATGTACAAGGCTATTCTTTTTGATGCAGATGACCCGACCTATAATTGGCAGAAATTACTCGACGAAAATGAAAATTCCGACTATTGGGAGGATTAATTCATAAATAATTTATACCTTGAGCTAAATAATTTTAAAATGTTAAATATAAAAAAGATATTTTTTACAATCCTTCTTCTTTTCGTAGCAACGCTCACAACCGTTGCCCAAACGAAAAAATTCCACGGTGTGAGCTTCAATACAGAACTTAAACTCGATGGCGAAAACCTCGTTATCAACGGCGCAGGTCTTCGTGAAAAGTACTTTATGGATTTGTATGTCGCTGGACTTTATGTTCCCAAAAAGACGGCTGACTCCAAAAAAATTATCTACGATGACACCGAAATGGCCATTCACCTCAAAATTATTTCAAACAGTGTCACTAGAGAGCGTTTTATTGAATCCGTAAACGAAGGTTTTGCCATTTCAAAGCACGGTTCAGCGAGCAAAGAAGAAATCAAAAAATTTGTTGGTTTTTTCAGCGAGCCTATTCAAAATGGCGATAAAATTTACCTCGATTACATCCCTGGAAAAGGCGTTCGCGTCACTAAAAATGGCGAAGTAAAAGGTACAATACCTGGCCTTGAGTTCAAAAAAGCACTTTTTGGAATTTGGTTTGGCACGCCACCAGTTCAAGAGAGCCTCAAAAACGAAATGTTGGGCAAAGACTAGCTTTATCCTTCAATCAATTCTAAAAAGCCACGCAAGTGGCTTTTTTTTGTGACTTATGTCACATTTTACAAGCAAACATTACTGTACTTTTGTACCAAAGAATTAGTATGAAAATAGAACAAATATACACGGGTTGTTTGGCACAAGGGGCCTATTATGTGGTGAGCGGCAACGATGCACTCATTATCGATCCGCTGAGAGAGACGCAGCCTTATTTAGATCGTTTAAAAGCAGACGGTGTAAACCTCAAATATATTTTTGAAACGCATTTTCATGCGGATTTCGTTTCTGGCCATTTGGATTTGAGTAAGCAAACTGGAGCGCCGATCGTTTATGGCCCCATGGCGAATCCCGAATATGAGGCCATTATTGCGACAGACGGTCAAGTATTTGAAATTGGCAATGTCAAAATTAAGGTATTGCACACGCCTGGCCACACAATGGAGAGCTCTACCTTTTTATTGATCAATGCGGAAGGAAAAGACGAAGCTATTTTTTCCGGAGATACGCTCTTTTTGGGAGATGTAGGCCGACCTGATCTTGCCCAAAAAGCCGCAGATATGACCCAAGAACATCTAGCCGGTATGCTTTACGACTCACTCATGACGAAAATCATGCCTTTGGCAGATGATATCACGGTTTATCCTGCACATGGGGCGGGTTCAGCCTGCGGTAAAAACATGATGAAAGAAACCGTTGACACCTTGGGCAACCAAAAGAAAATGAATTATGCGCTTAATCAGCCGAACAAAGAGGCATTTATAGCTGCCGTTACAGACGGTTTGTTGCCACCTCCAGTTTATTTTGGCTATAATGTAGCTATGAATAAAAAAGGTTATGACAGTTTTACAGAGGTCAAAGCAAAGGCTTTAACACCTTTGAGCCCAGAAATCTTCAAAACACTCGTTGAGGCCACAGGTGCTTTGATTTTAGATACCAGGTCACCAGCTGATTTTCATAAAGGATTTATTCCACAATCCATCAACATTGGCATTCGCGGTGATTTCGCACCGTGGGTAGGTGCACTTGTGGGTGATGTGAAACAAGAAATTGTATTTATTGCAGAGTCAGGTATGGAAGAGGAGGTAATCACGCGCCTGAGCCGTGTAGGTTTCGATAAAGTATTGGGCTACCTCGAAGGTGGTTTTGCAGCTTGGCAAGAAGCAGGTAAAGAAATTGACCAAGTGAAACGCATCTCTGCTGAAGAATTTGCCACTCAATTTAAAGCCGGTGAGTCTATGGTGATTGACGTGCGCAAAGAAACGGAATACGAAGCTGAGCACGTTGAAGACGCCTACAGCAAGCCGCTGGCTTATATCAACGACTGGACCAAAGATATCGATCCAGAGCAACATTTCTTTATGCACTGCGCCGGTGGTTATCGAAGCATGATAGCCGCTTCTATATTACAAGCGCGCGGTTACCGCAACTTTACTGAGGTAGACGGCGGCTTTGGTGCCATTTCAAAAACCGAAGTGCCGCGCACCGACTTCGTTTGCCAAAGTAAGGTAATGAAATCAAATTAATTCAATTCTCAAATCTAAACCCTAACCCATGCTCGATTTTATTATGCAACCTTGGCCTTGGTGGTTCTCCGGAATCATCATAGCCGCAGTCATGTTTCTCATGCTCTTTTTTGGAAAAAGCTTTGGATTTTCCTCGAACCTTCGCACCATTTGCACTATTGTAGGTGCAGGAAAGCGCGTTAAATTTTTTGATTTTGATTGGAAGACACAATCATGGAATCTCGTATTTCTTCTTGGTGCCATTATTGGTGGCTATATTGCCAATCAATTTTTAAATGACGGTTCTGCGTTTGTTTTGGCCGATGCCACTGTCAAGGATTTGGCAGAACTAGGGTTTTCAAAAGCCGATCAGATTCAGCCCTCAGAAATATTTAGTTGGGAAGCTATTTTTACGTTAAAAGGTTTTCTAATGCTCGCTTTTGGTGGCTTCTTTGTTGGCTTTGGCTCCCGTTACGCAGGCGGCTGTACCTCAGGGCATGCCATATCAGGAATATCAAATCTTCAAATACCCTCTTTAATTGCGGTAGTAGGCTTTTTTATCGGAGGCCTCTTGATGACACACCTTATTTTCCCACTTATATTCTAAGCCATGAAATTTATCAAGTTTTTATTCGTCGGAATTTTATTTGGTATCGTTATGGCCAAATCCCAAGCTATTAGTTGGTATCGCATCCAAGAAATGTTTAGGTTTCAGAGTTTCCATATGTACGGTATTATTGGAACGGCAGTTGTTCTAGGCGTCATTGGAACAGCACTTATCAAAAAAATGAAGGCCAAAGATTACCAAGGTAATTTGATCGAATTCGTCCCGAAAGAAAAGGGTTATTGGCACTACATTCTTGGTGGAACACTTTTTGGCATCGGATGGGCCATGAGTGGCGCTTGCCCAGGGCCAATGGTAGTCAATATTGGGTACGGTTTTGTGAGCTTTTTTGTTGTCGTGTTCTTTGCCATTTTTGGAACATTTCTTTACGGCGTACTTCAAAACAAATTACCTCATTAAATAGGTGGTTCACATGAAGCATTTTTTCATTTTAAGTAGCTTTTCGGTTCTATTTTTCGCTTGTAATGACACCCACCCCGCAAGGGAATGCGAAGGTTTTGGATGCGCCGCAAAATTTACTAACGCAAGTAACCGGTGTGCCTTACGAGTTTAAATAAATAGAAGTGCTCTAGGTTATTTCTTATTAATCTAATAGTAGAGGTTAATATATTTATATTATTTAAAATCAATAAGATGAAAATAAATGTAATTCTGTATTTATATCTTTTTACGGGCACGTTTGTTTTCGATACTGAGGCCCAAACCAACAATTTTCCTTTTGAAATTCAACTCAAGGCCGATTCAATTGCTGGTTTCAATGGGCTGCATTCTTTTGCTTATGGCCAGCGAGAGGGCAAGGTTCTTTTGATCGGAGGCAGGCCCGACGGCATGCACGCATGGGCCCAAGATATCTGTGCGTTCAATCCTTCCCATAAAAAAGGAGGGCACTATTTGTTTTCTACTTTTTTTGAAGACGACCTCCAAACGCCGCGCGATGGTGTTTGTCAAATCATGCATTTAGGGCAAATTTATGAGCGCCGTGTGTTTGTGAAGGGTCGTATGGTGGAGGAAACCCTCAACACCTTTGAAGGCAAGCCGAGGGTGCGTAGCAAGTTTTCACTTTGGGATAACGACTCCGTTCTTATTGATCAAAAAGTGTATTACGAGAATGGTCCTTTGCAAACGCACAATATCTTTTATTTGGATGCTAATGGCCGTCGCTGTTTAAAAACAATTGAGTTTGGTCTTAAAGGTCAAAAGCGTTTTGAGCGCTCTTATGCTTGGATCCGTTACCGTGAGCTCAATGAATCCGATAAAAGCATGCATCCAGCCCATACGGTAGATGACGACGGCTATACTTATTTAATGACGCCTATTGGTGCTGAACGCACGTATTACGATACTGGCGAACTCATGGAACTCAAATACCATCAGTTTATCAAAGATGGGCAATACGAACACCGCTCTTTAAATGGGCCAGTCTATACCTATTACGAAAACGGAAAGCTCAAAGCCAAAGGAACTTATAAAGATGGTAGTTTATATGGTAGCTTTAAAAGCTATCATCCAGACGGCAAACTGCAGTCGGAACGCAATTACCAAAATGATGTGCCAGTAGGCGAGTGGAAGGCTTGGCACCCAAATGGCCAACAAGCGTCTTGGTATTTGTATGATTTAGAAACCGCACACCCTTTTGAGCCCAACAAAAAAGAATGGGCAGAAAACGGGCAACTAACGCTAGAACAAGTTTTAGATGTCGGCGCCAATGGCTATTTGAAAGAATGGACGCCGTCAGGTATTCAAATCCATGATGTTGACATCCAGTTGCTTGACCGCCATAAAGGCGTGGAAACCTGGTGGTACAACGATGGCCAGCTACATTGGCGCAGGGATTACAGAAAGGGCAAAGACACCTCACTTGTTGAATTTTATCCCAACGGAGAATGGCAGCGCTTAGAAATATATAAAGAACAGGGTTCCAACAGCTATAGAGAAATTAAACGCTGGTATCCTAAAATGGTATTGGAGCAGCTTTATATTGCAGAAACACGTGCCGATGGTTATTTCAAGCAACTACAAGAGCTCTATTATCCGAATGGCAACCTAAAGAGTAGGGTTGAGTACAAGAACCAAGATTGCTTTAAAGAATTTTACGCGAGCAACGGCATTAAAACCCGTTTTTTGCATACGATTTCCGATAGTTTGCATGGCCCTTATCAAGAATTGGATTCAACGGGTAAATTGCTTATCGATTTTCATTACCTAGCAGGTCTGAGAGATGGCTGGTGCAGAGCATACGCTGCAGATGGAAACTTACTTTTTGAACGATACTATGAAATGGGAATTCCGAATACAAAATATGCATCGGTCGATAAAAGAAAAGAGCAGCCAAGACTTTCTATTGAAACCAAACAGGGTCTGGAACGGCTCATTAAAATGCAGCAAATAGATTCATTGCAATTCTCCAAGAAAGAAATAGAAGGATTAATTGAATTAGCCTATCAGTTCATTCCAGAGCAATTTGAACCGCTTCCGCAATCAGAATACAATCGCCTAAGAGATTTTAACCGCGCACTGCGTGTTCATTTACGCCGCAAGGGGCCCCTCATTTGGATGGATTTAAGTGCTTACGGAACAAGTTCCATTTCGCTCATAATTTACCCCGATATGGAAATCGAGCTATTCAATCATCTATATACCATCGATGAGCTCAACGAATTAAATGTCGTCTCGCCAAAATTTTACATGTGGAACGATTAATTGCGTTTTTTTTATTCTTTGTTTCCAGCGCAGTTTATGCTGATTTGCTGCCAACAGAGTTGGGTTTCACATTGAGGCAAGTGCCTACAAGTTCTGATCAGTACACTGTTTTGGAGTTGGAAATTAAAAATCAATCTTCCTTACACAACAGTATTTTGGTACCCGGACATCCGCAGCTTGGCATGGGTTTGTATGAGATTTTGGCCTACGAGCGTGGCGAATCGATGAAATGGACACCGCTGATGGTTTATGACCCGGTGCTACCTGATTCTGCAGCAAGTGACCACAAATACATGCAGTTCTGGAACCTGAGTCCTGGAGATAGCTTCAAGCAATTGTTTGTACTTAAATTGGAGCCTTCTAAGGCATGGGCTTTTCAAGTCAAATACCAGCCGCATGTTTGCACGGATTACTTTAAATATGCCTTTCGCTGGTACAATGACGAAGGCGAGCCCTCAGAACCGGCTATCGACGGCGACCAACGCTTTGCTTATCAAGGTCTCATGTAAAGTAACTTGTGCGAGATTTTTCTTCAAGAAAATGAGTTTCATTTAAAAGATCGAAAATCTAAAAATTTAAGCAAAGCCAAGTGGAGGCAAGTTGAACATCTATTCAAAAGAAATACAGCTTTCCCTGATGAATGGCCCATTTTAAGCAAACAATTATATAGTCAGGCCATTTTATCTTCTTTGCCAAGCTATTGGCATCAGTACCTGGTTGTTGAGACGCAGGAGGGGATTTGTACCGTTTCTTTGGGATATCGAATTGGTAAAATCAGGCCTGTTTGCAGTTTTTTAGCGAAAATCGCGCATCTTTGTGGTGCACGCCGGGTATTTTGGCGCACTTCGTCAACTAAAGCAATCAAGTTAACTCATTTTCAAGTTACCCCTTTTTTATGAAAAATTTATCATTCTTTTTGACCCTTTTCTGTCTTTCATACACTTTCGCACAAGAGAATCCATTTGCCAAAGAAATCAATGAAGCTATTGAACAAATGGATGCAGGAAACATCTCACAGAGTAGGGTAACGCTAGAGGCTGTTTTGCAAAAAGATTCGACAAACTACGATGCTTGGTACGAATACGCATACAGCTATTACATGCAAAAAGACTACGCGCGGGCTGTTGAAATCATGCAAACCCAAACCGAGCATACACAGGCTACTGATCAACTTTGGCAAATGATCGGAAATGGTTTGGATCTTATGGAAAAGTCTGATGACGCTTTGGCAGCTTATGCCAAAGGTTTAGAGCGCTTTCCAAATAGCGGTCGTTTGTATGTAGAAACCGGAAATGTATATTTGATGCAAGATAAAGTGGACCAAGCCATACCATACTATGAGAAAGGCATTGAGATGGATCCAGGATTTCCGTCGAATTACTACCGTTTGGCGCGCATTTATTTGAACACTGAAAATGAGATCTGGGGCGTTTTGTATGGTGAAATCTTCATGAATTTAGAACGCAACACCCAGCGCACCAGAGAAATGAGTTATTGGTTGTATCAAACGTATCAAAAAGCATTGGTCTATGAAAAAGGGGCTTGGCAAATTAGTTTTGCCAAAGACGCGAGTCCTTTTACCATCGATTTTGAAATGGCCATTGGTTTGGCAGCAGGCAAATACAGCGCAGCCAATAAAAAACCGACACTAAATGTAGCCGCACTTACGGCCATACGCAAAGAACTCCTACTAACGCTCACTGAGCAAGGCAAAGCCAATGACATGCTGCTTTATTCTTTTTGGCAAAAAATAGACGATATGGGCTTCTGGGATGCCTACAACGCCTGGGTTTTTGCGCAAGCACCCAACGACCAATTCGAAAAATGGCGCAAGGCCAACGATGCCGATTTTGGTTATTTTGTCAAGTGGTACAATCCGAATCCGATTGTCATTACAACCGAGAATTATTTTTCGAAAACGAAAGTGCTTAATTAAGCATTACTGGAATCCGAATTACGGCAATTCCCGTTGGTGTTTCAATCTTGATAAAAGAGGTGTTTTTAGCGAATTGAAGTTGCATCTTATTTTCAACACCATCTTTTGTCAACGGACATTTTCTTCCGAGTAAATCAAAGGCATCTATTGCTAGAATTTGTTCACTTTCGATTTGAATTGAGTTTGGTCCCGTTATTTTCCAAGTCAAGAAGCTATTGTCTACGAGCCCTGCATTTGGGTTGTTGACTTCAATTATAACAGTATCGGTATCGCAGAGCCCTTCTGCTACCAACATGACTTGATAGCTCGATAAATTATATTCAAAACCTACATTTGCACCAATTTCAACGGTTAAATCTGGAAAATACCATGTAAAATTTGCACTTTGATTGGCATTGGCTGTAAAACTTTGAAGACTGGAACCCGGAATACTCGAATAACTTGCAGTTGCTTGAAGAACGCTATCTGTGTGTATCAGTTTCCAGGTAGATAGGCTATCTAGTACAATGGTACTGGCCACTTGCTGTAAAATACCGGCCGTATTTTGATCGATGCCAGGATTGTATGGACTGCCCATTGTTGGCTCATGAAACAGAGAAGTATAAAAAACACAAGCAGCTAAATAAGAGCCTTCTAAGCTGGGGTGTGAGCCATCTTGCTGATACAAATTGATGTTTGGGTAGTTGTCTCGGACGTATTTCCAAGCCACGCCCACCGGTGAGACAGCTGCATTGGCAGAGTCGGCAATGCGCAAGTAGGCGTCGCGCAGGCGCTGATTCATTTTATCAAAAGTGTTGATAGAATCCCATTGTGGATCGCCGTTTTGCCGACCCCAGGTCATGAAATAATTAACCTGGCTACACGGTTGAATGGCTTTGGCACTGTCTGCGAGTTGCACCGCAAAAGGAAGCGTAGCGGTATTGACTTGATTGAATGGAAAGCTGGGTTCTTGGCTTTGGCCTTGTAAAATGATATAATCCCAGGGCTGTGCAGCCATTTTTTGATAATTTACAGGGTTGGCAGCATGGCTCTGAAAAGTTTGACCACCGGGTGTATTGCTGTCAAAATACAAGACGTCGTTTCGAGAAGAGGAGAGATCGCTGACCATTTGCGGTAGGTTATTGACCCCCATGTAGCTGTTGCCAATAAAAAGTGCACGAAGTGTGTCTTGGGCAAGTAATAAATGAGAAAAAAGTAAGGATGCAGAAAGGATGAAAAGACGCATCATTCATTTTATAAGCCGTTGGCGGCCATGCGTAATTTAAGTTCCATGTATGCTTGCTCATAAGCCTCACGCTGTTTTTTATCGCGGTTTGAGAGGTCCATACGGCCCATGGTTTTAAGGATTTCGTCTGCAGCAGCAGTATTGCGCAAAGCAAAATAAGCCTCCAACAAATTGAAATAAATGGCAATAGTGATGTCTTTGTCGATGCGTGCTTTTTTGTTGTCAATTTCGGATTCTTCAAGGGCTTTGTTCCAGATGCCAATTGCTTCGTTGAGTTTCATGGCGCCTTGCGCTTCGTTGGTGCCGAGCATTTTGAAACCTAAATTCGCCGCATTAAACGCGTCTTGAATGTCGTTATGCGACTCATTCTTAGACTTTACATAATACATTTCAAATGTTTCTTCGGTGCGTTCAAAACCAATGCGATCATTGATCATATGATTGATCACTTTGAGGTTGTCTTGCAAACACTTGTCTTCCATGGCCTTAACTGATGCACTGATATCCATAGAAGGCTGTGTTTTGGTTGCTGGGCCTTTGTACGTTTTAAACTCAGTGAATTCTGCAGGTGCTGCAGCGTAAATTTCTTGGTTAATAGCGTTGGTGACGCGGAAGCTCATCGGGTGGCGATACGTAAATTCGATATGGTAGTAAGTCACATCAACAGTGGTTACAACATTATTTACACGAGATGATTCTTTCTTAACTTCAGATACTACTCTAGCAGGCGTAGACTCATAACCCTGAAGGGTTACAGTGTAATTCAAGGCATTCCCTGCGCTTTTCTGAAGGCCATCAATAAACAAGTATGTAGAAGCTAATGAGGTGTAATCATAGCTTGTTTTCATTGCTGGCATAGATACTGTCCGACGATAAGGTTGTGGCACATAATCTTTAACCGGACGGTTGTTTTCGTTCAATACCTGTTTTTCAATAATTTTAGAAGCCGTAGATTTTTCGTTCCAAGCTTTCATTTCACGCTCGTATTTTTCATCGGCAGCTTTGATTTTATTCGGGTAATCTGCCATGTCTCGTTGGTAGTCTGCTTCAGCTTGGGCTTTGTCCGCTTCGTATTGCGCCATTAATTTTTGATTTTCTACATCATAAGCTGCCGTTACACTTGAGATGTAATTTGTCGGTTTGGGTTGAACCGGATTGCTCGGTAATTTGGTGTAGGTGTATGTAATTTGTTCTCCTTTAACAGATTGCGCTAAAGAGTTGAAGGCCAGGGCTAAAGCCACAAATAGAATAGTTTTTTTCACGTTTGTCAATTTTTTTACCCGCAAAGAACGTGAAAAAAGGGCACATAGTTGCTTTAGTTTTTGAGGTAATTTGTATTTGATTTTTTTTAAGGTGCCCGTGAACTTAACTTCTTTCATTTTGTTTAAGAAAAAAACGAAAAGATGAAACAAAACGGATTCCACGCTTCCCCAACTCACTTGGATATCATTATTGACGAAATTGGCGATGAGCATGTCAGCACCTCGGTTGATACCCCACTGCGTGCCGATGCCTTTGACAAATCAGACGACCAGAAAATCGTAGAAATTGCCAACCATTTTGCGCAAATTATGGATATCCTTGGGTTAGACCGTAACGACGACAGCCTAAGTGGTACGCCAAAGCGAGTGGCTAAAATGTACGTAAAGGAAATTTTTTCAGGCCTGAATCCGGCAAATTTCCCGGACATCAAACTTTTTGAAAATAAATACCAGTACAATCAAATGCTGGTCGAAAAAAATATTTTGTTTTATTCCAATTGCGAGCATCATTTTGTACCTATCATTGGCAAGGCGCATGTAGCGTATATTTCTGGCGGTAAGGTGATTGGTTTATCTAAAATCAATCGTATTGTTCAGCATTTTGCCAAACGCCCTCAGGTTCAAGAGCGCCTCACCATGCAAATCACCAAGGCATTGCAAGAAGTGCTAGAGACACAAGATGTAGCGGTGGTCATTGATGCAACGCATTTGTGTGTTTCTTCGAGAGGTGTTAAAGACGTAAACAGCAGTACGGTTACAGCCAATTACTGTGGTAAGTTCGAAAATGAAGCTACCAAAAATGAGTTTTTGAAGTATATTGAACTTTAACCTTGCGACGGCAAATACGCCTGAACAACTATGAGTTCGTCCCAGGTTGCTGTTTTGCCTAATTTTTCTTTGAGAGGTGCTAAAGAGGTTTCATGATATCTGTGAGCGCTATTTGTTGGTTTTGATCAACACTACAAAATGATTGTAAATGGTTTGGATCAAGATGCGTGCTATCCTTTATTTTGCGCAATGTTGTTGTCTTGCCCGTCCCGGCTTTACCTTAGCAAATGCACAAATCCATGCCCAATTTTCCCGCTTTCAGTTTTAAATTTATAAGTATAAACCCCTTCAACCAATTCCTTTCCTGAAGCGTCTATTCCATTCCAAGTATTTTGGTAATTGGTTGCCGAATAAACGATGTTTCCCCAGCGATTGAGAATGGTTACTTCTGTGTTTTCTGGTAAGTTTTCGATGGCAAAGAAATCATTGGTGCCATCCGAATTGGGTGTAATTACATTTGGAAATGCATAAGGCAAGGTTGGAGTAAGGGTATCTGGACAATCAAATAAGGTTATGTTTTGGGTGATTGTATCCGTATGACAATTAAATTGGACAATGGCGGTAATTTGATAAGAAGCCAAATCAGAAAACTCGTGGGTAGGGTTTAGGGATGTTGAGGTATTATTTGCCCCTGAGCTCGGATCACCAAAATTCCAACTTATTTGATTGATTGGTAACGTTGTTGCAATCAAAAATGCGATGGTACTTTGCAAACATGAGTCGGGAGAAAAAGCAATGAGAGGACTGGAAAAATTCCGTTCGTGAACGCGAGCGGGCAAACCCAACAAGCACAATCCGTTAAGCGTAACGGCATTACTCGTGTAATCACAAAACGAACTATTTGGTGAATTGATGGCATCTAATACATTACTTCCACCAATGGCAACATACAATTTCCCGTCTTGTCCTTCTTCGATTTGAAACGTTGGATTGCTCGGTGTGGCAACTAACGTATGTGAGGAGGCAATATTTATGGAGTCATAAGTTGTTAATTTCAATTGATAGACTGAAATGTTGTTGGTATAATAAAACATACTTCCGTCGGGCGAAAAACTACATCCGTATTTCCGGATTGGTGAACCAGGAGTATTATCGAAAACCTCCACCGTAATAGGATCAAATAATTGTCCTGTTGCAGCATCAAATGAATAGAAATCAATAAATCTGCTATCGTCAATGGGCATTGCTATTCTGTCGCCGGCTCGATTCGCTTTCATAGATCCATAAAAAGGCATTCTCGGATCGAAATTAGAATTAGCCCCCAATAAAGCGGTCCCAACATTGCTGGAAACGGGAATTGGATCTACACCACACCCGTCTACTTTGTAGGCTAAAAATTGATCACTTTCTCTTTTGTGAACGATTACCCAATAACCTCTGATTGCCTCACTTCGCACAACGGTCATTTTTTCGGATAGAAAATCAGTGAGGAAAATATTCTTTTGTGAAGGTACAACATCGCCTAATCCACCATTCAGCGTCAAATCGACCACCGTATATCTCAAGCCGTTATCCAATGGTGGATTATCATATTCGAGATCGTCCATCGTGAAAATGTAATACTTTGTAGGATCTTCAGGAAATGGAACAATTACAGGTCCTTGTGAACACGACTGGAAAGCTCCTCCAAATAAATTAAATCCATTTGGCATTGTTTGATGATTTGGAGTCCAAACACTTGTTCCATCTGTATAAAAAAGCAATTGTCCGGTTGCTTCATCAGAAACAGAAGCACATTGTTCCGGACTGTAAATTGCTGAGCTGAGCATTCCATTTGGTTGGGCTCCCGAAAAATCCACCATACAATTGAACCCAAAATTCCAATAATTATTTTGCAGTTGAGCAAAAACAACAGTTTTTTGTAAGGTGAAAGTTAGGATAAGAAAAAGGGAATATCTTTTTAAAATGGGCATAAAAATCATTTAATTATTTGCACAAAACCATGACCGGTTTTTCCGCTTGCTGTTTTGAATTGATAGGTATAAACCCCTTCTAACAAGTCCTTTCCTGAAGTGTCTTTTCCATCCCAATTGTTTTGGTAATTAGTTGAAGAATAAACAACATTTCCCCAACGGTTGAGAATGATTACTTCTGTGTTTTCGGGTAAATTCTGGATTGCAAAAATGTCATTTAAGCCATCGCCGTTAGCACTTATTACATTAGGGAAAATAAACCCTGTGCTACTGCTATCTGTTGGATCTTCGGTTGGACAAGGTAATACAACCATTTGATCACTACCTAATCCACACGGTCCATTAACAGTTGCACTGTAAATTCCAGGGCTTGTCACCGTATAAAATTGTCCCGAATTTGTAGAGGCATCGCCGCCCCAAGACCACGATGTTCCGTTGCCGGCATTCAGTAATAAAGTTTCTCCTGGGCACAGAAAGGTTGTGTCGGGTCCAAATTGTATTTGAGCTTCGTAACTATTATAAAATATCCATGAAGGGAAGTTCGGTAATGCAAAAAAACCAAAAGAGGTAATGAAATCACTAGGGAAAGAAAAAACATTGAGGGTAATTGTTGGAGATGAAGTGTTCGGGCAATTAATTGTCCCCAACGCTGTTGCTATATCGCCTGTGGTTGGCTCTAAAACAGTATATGTGTGATATATTTTTCCATCAGGAGCTAATTGCATGTAGTAGCCATTAAAATTGTTCTGAATAATTTGAGCTGTTGATGATAAATCTTGTCCAGAGGAATGCGCAAGAATTATATCGTATTGGATTAATTGAAATGTAGAATTGAACTGATCAAATTCTGTTGCGTACAAATATTGTCCGTTGGGTGAAAACTCAAAGTAACTTGCTGCGTTACCTCCTAAATCGGTATCAAACGTTAAAACACCTGTCGTTAGATCAAAATCAAATAAACCTGCTTGGGTCATTACTTTATTACAACAAGATTGACCAGGTAAAAAAGGAATAGGACTTGCTTTAATTATACTACCTGATGTTGATACAGGAGCTGGGTAAACGCCTGATAATTGTACCCCATTTTGAGTCACGCTATAGACGCCAATCCCTGAAGTATCTTGGTTGATTAAAATCCAATAATCTGTCTCATTGGCATGTCGTATAGCGCACAAACCTTCGAAAGAATAATCATAAACTTGAATGTCAGCTTCAACGACATCTCCTAGTCCAGCGTTTAATGACATATCAATTTTAAAATAGCGCAAGCCTCTGCCATTTGGTTCTGAAGGAACGACCCCATCAATGTCGAATTCGAGTTCTTCCATTGTGAATAGGTAAAATACATTCGGTTCGCCCGGAGCCGGAACAACCACGGATGACTGCGCAGCACTCCAGCCTCCGCCTTCCGTACCCTGCATGTCATACATGACCTCGTTGTTTTTATTCCATATTTTACCTCCATCTTGACCACTTGCCGGTATTCTGCCTCCGCCATTTGAATAGAATAATAAGTTTCCGTTTTCATCGCAATAAGAAGTGCTTCCTTCGAATGTGAAAATCTGACTTCCTGAAGTTTGAACAGGTGAACCGCTGTTGAAATCTAAACTGTGTCCGGCTCCAAAATGCCACACATTGGCTTCTTTTTGAGTAAAACCAATTTTGGCCAATACAAGGAGTAAGCAGAGGCAATGATACTTTTTCATCGGAGTAAGCTAAAATGTCCGCGAATTGTTTTGGATTCTTGCATTCCGTCAAAACGGTATCGTACTTGATAAGTGTATATGCCGCTTTGCGCGGAAGCGTTATTTGGACCGTAATAGCCATTCCAACCGATTTCAATGTTTTCGCTTTCAAAAATGAGTTCGCCCCAACGATTAAAAATCTGCAAGGAGAAGTCAGAAGGATCGATTTTATTCCCCTCAATTTGAAAGTACTGATTCAGTTCGTTGCCATCAGGAGTAAAAGCATTCGGTATAAAAAGGGTAGCATTTTCAAAAATGCCGATAATACTAGTGGCGCTGCTTGTACAACCTGCCTGATTTGTCACCTGGAGTACGATTGAAAATTCATTTGAAGTATTGTTCGGAATAGAGAATTCTGGGTTTTGCTGTGTGCTGGTTTCGGTATTATTGCCAAAATTGACCGACCATAGCCAGCTATCCACCTGACCCAAAGTAGCATCTGTAAGTTGTATACTTTGATCTCCTACTTGTAGTACTTCAGGAGAAAAATCAAACGCGGCAAGGGGTGTATCCAAAACCGTGATGTAGTTGTTGAGTATAAGGGTATCGGAACAGCCCGCAGTTGAGTTGACTATTAAGGTGATATCGTAAACCCCCGGTGCATTTGGAGAGAAAGTAACATTCGTTTGATTGGAAAGCGCTTGACCATCTAGGAGCCAAGTGGTATATAATCCGAGTTGAGGTGCGCTTTGGTTGTTTAGGGTGAGTACTTCGTTTGAGCAAAGTAGCGTATCAGAAGCCGTAAAAGCAGCAATTGGTAGTGGATTGACCTCAATGTACATGCACTCAGTGAGTGTATCCGCATTTGCGTCAGTAACGGTTAGGCAGGCCAAGCCACTTGCGCTAGGCGTGAAAGCAAAGCCAGCCTGCTGACTCACCTCCTGACCTTCGAAGGTCCAGGAATAGGTGAATGGACCAATTCCGTTGTTGTTGAATAAGAGCATTGGATTGACGCTTTCGCCAAAACAGATACTTGTGTCGTTGGAAATGGCGATATCCCAAATTGGGGTGGTATAAAATGGATCTGTGCAACAAGTACCGCCTTCAGATAAATCATAGATTTCGGTAGTCCAGCAATTATAGGAGGTATGATGAAAACGAAGGCTACCACCAAAGGCATTGATAAAATAGGCTACAGTCTCGTCAGGTGTATTGCCGCCGCCTGCCTGATATAGCGTGTCGCACTGCCCGCTCACACCAACCATGAGGCCACTTTGATAAGCTTGTCCGTTTTGATGATCGGGGAAGTAGTCTAGAGGAGGGGCGGTTAAAATTTGCACCAACGAAGGATTCACACCTGATATACTTGTGGTAATGTTTCCTAGACCGCAGTGGTTGTTATTTTGACTCGAATTAAAACCGGCGTATAGTACCTCAGTAACATTTCCGACAAATGCACCACTGATATTAACGATAACTGGCTCGTAGGTAGAGATACCAATCTTTAAATTAGGAATGTTCTGGTCACAGTTGATGTTGAGTGTGCCGCCGTCGTGATTTGAATAGATGACTACGTTTCCATTTTGATTACAAATAGGAGAACTGTTCGGGTTAGGAACAAAATTATTGTAAAGTAAAAACCACCTGTGCGTCATGCCAGATGGAGGAACGCCCGTAGATCCTGTAGCGGACGGAAACAGACAACTTGCGTTGATGCTCGTGCCAAACTGTTCGGGAACCCATGCTTGTCCGTTGTTGACTTGAATATTTTGAAAAGCTGTGCCTTGGCTACTTGTGCCGATTCGGATGCCGATTTCTATCGGCGTTTGAGTGCTATTGACGGATGAATAATCACCGTAAATAAATTCTATGCCTGGCCAAATAACAGATGTGAAATTAAGCTTCGCCTGAAACGAGAAAGATTCACCTTGCATACCCACTCGCCGCACATTTTGCCATTGCACAATAATACAGTTCGGCACATTGTTAAAACCTGTTACAATCTGATAGCTGACTCTGGCATTGTTATTCGTACTTTCTAAATTGCATGCAAACGGCGCAATAACCGGCATCCCGGGTGCTTGAGAAATGGGGTTGTAGTTGGTGCTGCTCGTCGCCTGACCTAAGGTTAGAAATCCATTGGTGCTCACAAAAAGGGTGTTATAAGCTTGACCGCCAATAGTGAATGGGGTAAATGAAATTGCGCTTGAAACCTGATCGTCGAAATTTTGAGTAAATAAAGGAATATCATTGAATAAGCTGTTATAAACGTTGAGTTGCTGCCCCGCATATTGAAACTCAAGTTGTTGGGCTTTAATTAGAAAGCTTATAAACAAGATAAAAAATGAAATCTTAAATCTCATATCAATGCTATTTTTTGTCAAACAATTGATATTGAGAAAGGTTCTTGGAATTTAAGCAAACTGGACCATTGTTACTGGCTTGAATGAAACAACCGCAAAGCGTATCATTGACTGAAAGGACAGTTACTGTTGCGCTTGCAGATCCGGTTGCTTGATTACCGAGGTTATTTACTCCGGTAACTGTGCAGGTGTAGGTGGTAGAAAGTAAAGGATTGACTATAATTGATGCTGTTGTTTGGCCACCGGGCGACCATAGATAAGAAGATGCGCCATTGGCAACAGCGGTTAAAACGGCAGCTTCTCCAGGGCAAATAGTCGTATCGTTGATTTGAACTGGCAAGTAGGCATCGCAGGAAATCAATGCTGTGCCAAAAAAATTCAAAGGTACATTTGTCGTTTGAGCACTGTAATTTGACAAACAAATTAGATATTGTTCCCCAGCTAGAACATTTAATTCAGGTTCAAAATTAGAAGGGTCACCTCCTGCGGGCAAAGGCGTGCCTATACCTGTAAATCCCTCACACAAGCCGTTCCAATTGCAGCGCACAGGAGCAAGCTGATCTAATAAAATATCATTGCAACTGCTGCTGTTATATGGCCACATGATCCAATCAAAGCAACCTGAACTGTTATCTATACCAAAAGAAAACTCTAACGTACCAGAGCCTGCTACGTTCACAATCATCCAAGTGGGGTTCAATTCTCCGGCAAGCAGACAGCCTGAGTTACAAGATGCCGGATTCACCGCAGGGTTACTAACACTTCCAACAATTAGTTCATTTATTGTGCCAAAACCATTTGGGTCTACGGCGAAATTCGCGTTTTGGCAGATGTTTACGGCAGTACCGCAATCAGATGCAGTAATTTGGCAAATAGCACTAGACAGCACAAGAACAAAACAAACTAAGACCGATAATCGCTTCATATGAATAAATTTAGGAAATATTTTCCTCGTTTATAAGACAACAGTCAGTCAAAATATAAAGGCGGCTGAGCGCAGTGATTTTTTTGCTTGATTTAATTAAATTAGCATGGTTATGCGAGATAATGATTACTTAAATATATTGATTGATGTCTGTAAACAGAGCAAATTAATCGAAACCGTTGACGAAATTGATGGCCTTATTGACCTTGAGGGTTACGATTTCAAGGTGAATTTATCTAATAATAACCAGATCAAAGACGCTATTTGTTGGGCTTTCGAAAATGATCGACTGACGGATTTCTACAACGAATATTGGGAAGAAGTTTTCATACACTCTGACTTAGCTTCCTTTTTAATGAGTGGCTCAATCAGTCATAATAATAGCATGCTCGATATGGAGTTTTCGCTTTACAGAATCAACTCTAAAAACAATTGCTATTATAAGGTTGAAAAGTCAGGTTATTTATCAGATGGATTGTGGGATGACGGGGCATACTTTGAAACTACCGATGATATCTCAAAAGAAGCCGAGGTTATAGAAGCATTTAAAGATAAATGTGAATTTATCGCTACTAATTTTGATGAGTTCGATGACGATATTATGGCTGAAAATGGAATCCAGGTGAGTTTTTCTCTTAAATAAAGACAAATTATTGGTTCTGGCTGGAAAAAAGTAGTTAAATAAATCAAAAACGCGTTTTAATTATTCTATAATTGCGAATTACTCGATAACAACCAATTTTTTTACAAACTGTGATACCTCGCCAGTAAATACTAGTTTGTAAATTCCAGGGGGAACGTTTTTTAAGGAAATTATATTATCAAATGGATTGATCTCAATCGGATAATTTCTTCCTTGAATGTCGATTATTGTGACTTGATAATTCGAAATATCGCTATCGACATTAAGGAAAGATTGATAGGAAACAGGATTGGGATAAATTTGAAGCTGGTCCATATTGGATAAGGCATCAACATTTAAAAACTCTAATCTAAATTTTGCCAATCCACCATTGTCTGTGCCTATCCAAATATTATCCAACGAATCTCTAGTTATACAATGAATATTATTATCAGGTATAAGTGAATTTTGCGTATCAAGATTAATCCATTCTAAATTATTGGTTCTTATAGTTGCGCCATTTTGATGTGTTCCAATTAAAAAATACTGATGTCGATCAATTTCAAATGCAGTTAAACTGTTTGTTGGAATTGCAGAATTGGAAACGTTAAATGTCAACCAAATTTGATTTCCTATTTCAGTGAAAAGTCCTTGGGCAGTGGATGCAAACCACGGATTATATAAAGCATCGTATTGAACGGAAATGGATGAATTATCTGGTAAATTTGAGGTTGCCAAGGTGTAAATTATTGGATTCTCATTTACAATATAGAATATCCCACCATTGATGGTCGTCACGCAAGGAATTCCTGCTTGATCAAAAGCTATAGAGGTAATGTTATTGGACAGTAACCCTGAATTGGCAATTGTCCAAGTTGTCCATGCACTCCAGTCATACCTGCACAATCCTTCAACGGTTCCGATCCATAATTCATGTGAAGGTGAGAAATTAATGGTTCTAATGAAATTGTCTGCAATATCAGAATTTGAAGTATTGTAGTTTGTCCATGAACTCCCATCATACTTGAAAATGCCACTGAGCGTGGTACCTATCCAAATGTTATTGTTATGATCAACGGCCAATGCACGAATATAATCGTCTGCTAATTCAGAATTCTGGGTGTCGAAGCTATTCCAGGTTCCTTGGTTGTAATTGAACAATCCGTGGTCGGTTCCAATCCAAATGGTATTGTTGGAATCAACAGCTAGACAACGAATGGTGTTATTAGAAAAAGGCGAATTGGAATCGTTGAACACCTCCCAATCGGATGTAATTTGACTGAAAAAAAAACTTCCGTTACTCAAAAGCAACGGAAGTGATAAAATAAATTTCAGACCAAATCGCATTTTAATCAATAATCAAACGAGTTGGGTAATTCTTACCTTCAAATAGAATGTTAAAAATGTATACACCTTTAGCCAAGCCTTTCGTTTCAATTGGAAGATGATTAAATCCAGCTTGGTGTTCAAAGTTGTTTTCATAAACTTTAGTTCCTAACATATTCAATATTTCAGTCGTTAGTGTTCCTTCAAATGGGGTTTCAAATGCAACATTAAAAATTCCTTCATTTGGATTTGGCGCAACGCGAATAGAATTTTTAAAAGGAACGTTTTCTCCTATTGCGGCACACGAACTTACAACCGCTTCTACAGGAACCATGTCACTCGGGCAAGTACTATTTTGCGTATGAATTTCCCAATCGTAGAAAAAGTAATAATATGAAGCACCAGCGGATGCACCTATTATTGATAAAATACCTGGTAAGTCATAAGGATAAGTAGCGCTGTTATTATTTCTGTACAAACCGCCTGTATTTATATTTTTACCCACCAATCTTAAATTATTTGCAACCGGAACATCGAAATTCAAATCTACTCTGCTCGATCCAACTGGAACGTTTACCGTTGTCGTTTGTAAAACTACACCCAACTCATCTTGTAAATCAACAGTAATTGAACCTGCATTTTGTGCGTAAACCAATACAGATTGCAATGTAAATGGAATCAAGCTGTTGAAAATTTCATACTGCTCTGAGTTAACCCAGCCTCCGCCACCTATACCATTCGAATACGGTTCTGCATTCACTGAATCTGTATAAACATCAGTGTTCTGAACGTAATAAGTTGTTGATGCAGTCAAATTAGGTGTTGTAAATGAAGGTCCTGCCCCAACAAAATTACCAGCTTCATCATACCAAGTGATATCTCCAGACGCAGTTGCAGTTAATTCCATTGAGCCAGAAACACAAATAGTATCGCCAATAGCAATTGGTGGGTTAGGAGCAACATTATTCACCACAAACGGGTCAGACATATTCGTTCCGCAATAGTTAGTTACTTCACATGTGTAAGAACCTGCCTGTGTAACTGTAATCGATTGTGTGGTATCACCAGTAGACCAAAGGTAGTTGGTTCCTGCAGTCGCAGTTAGGGTTATTGTTTGGCCATCACATAAATTATTGGAATTATCAGAGGAAATGATTGGAGCCTGTGGACTTCCAGCAGGATGTTGTAAGGTTAATGTAACAGGAACAGCAGTGTAGTTGTTATCGTCATTTTCTTCCAAGAAAATATTGTTCTTGTCGACCTCCATAACAATGTAATAATCACCATTACAAGTGTTTGGTGGAATATTAATCCACATTCCATCAAGGTACTTACCGTAAACGTCTGTCCATCCAGAAGAAATACCTTGTTCAATTACAGAACAATCGTAATTTCCACCACCTAAATTCCAGTTAGGAAAATTCACATTATACATGACGTTTCCTCCCATATAAACCGTATTATCGTCGCGGCAATGGCCATCATAAGTACTGCCTGGGGTTCCACATTGTCCATAATCCATCAAGCAAAATCCTATTTTAGCACCAGATCCAACTATTGGCCAATTCAAAGGATTTGGGTCTGATGTTTGAATTCTCAAAGTCATTACTGCCCAATCGTCAACATGATTGTGTCCATGAGCAGGGTGGTAGGTAACACTTCCCGCATATTGATCGACATAGGTCATTGTATTACCATCTTTCTTGTAGATTCTTTGTGTTATCAATTGCTTAGGATTTGGATAGCCATTTGGACAAGTAAATGCACCAGTTGCATTCACATTGAAAATAGTATCGCTTCCGCACAAAAAAGTTCTTTTGCCATTAGCATCTTGACCCCTAACAGTAAAAGATCCATGCCCAATGTTTGGAGTGGATCCAGTAACCCTGAGCCTTCCATTGTCCGAGCCTTGGCCATTATAATTTGTCCCAGCTCCAGTTTGAGGGTACTCTGTGAAACCGTTGTTAGCAATACCTTTCCATGAAGCTGTAATATCTGGTAAAAGTAAACAGTTTGCTGTGCCGTCTTCACAAATACAGGATGTTGCATTAGTGGTTGTACATTGAGAGAATCCTTGACTTAGGAAAATCGGTGCAAGAATTAAAATTAGTAGTAGTTCTTTCACTTTCTAAAATTTGGTATCAAGTTATAAAAAATAAGTTCATCAGATTGAAAAGTACATTAAATTTTCAAGGAATTACTCTTGATTAGAGTATTTCTCTAAAATGAATTTTATGAAATCTGTTTGTAGGAATTTTCTACCTCTTTTCATTATTAATATAATTTTTCGTGTTCCGAATTAGAACAAAACTCTTGAAGTTGTCCTTTACGATTGGTTTTAAGAGCTTTTATAAATGCTTTGTATGAGTCAAAACTGGACTCGTTGATTTGCTGTACGACTTTCATATTATTTAACTTTTGAATTTGTTGATATGGATATTCTCCTAATCAATAAATAGATGAAATGATGGGATAAGTCAAGTCGCTGTTTTAACTAAAAAGTTCATTTGGACTTTTAGGATGTAAATCGTCAGCATAAAGTGGACCGATAGAAGGTATATTGCTAGAAGGAGTTTTCAATTATTAATGTTTAAATTTAATTAATTATGGAAACACCTAGAAGAAAAAAACAAACAACAGAAAACTTCATCAAGGATGTAAGAAGAAAGACAAGAAGAATCTTTAGTTCTGAGCAAAAGATTCAAATTACCTTTGGTGCTGCTTCGCGGTGTTATGGAAGCCATGAGAGCGGAACTTTCAGTGTCTGAAATATGTCGAAAATATTCGATTTCTGATGCGCAATTTTACAAATGGAACAAAGAGTTTCTGGAGGCAGGTAAAAAGCGTCTAGCTGGCGATTTAACACGTGAGGCAACGAGTGATGAAGTCGCAGAATTACGTAAGGAAAATCAACGTTTAAAGGAGATTGTAGCCATTTTACAAGAAAGAGAGCGCATTAAAAAGAAGACCTTGCTCGAAAGAAGAAAAGCGTATCAGAGATCAATTTTGTGTCAAAGTTTTGACAATCAAATAAAAATCAATAGTTTTGAATCCACACGAAACTCCAACTAGTGAAAAGTTCACTTTAGTTAGACGACGTACAATACTTTCGTCAGCATAACCTACGACATGAAAAAAAAACTATTTAGAAGTACCCTTATTGTTTTGTTATTGATTGCAGTTGGTAGTTTGATTTATAAACTGCTCAATGCACCAAAAAACACCAAGAATTTTACACTAGAGGCCATGCAATTCGAGTATGTGGGGCCTTTGTTTCAGGGCTCGAATCCAGCTCAATACGTGGCTAAAATTGACTTAAAGGAGATCCTCGGTTCGGATTACAAACCCGGAATTAAAATCAAAGAAGCCGTACTTAAAGGCGCAAATGTATCGTGCGTAGATTCCGCTTCTTTCGAATATATCAACGCTTTGGTACTCAGTTTTGCATCAGATAATCCCGATTTGGCCATGCAGGAATTAGCAGTGCTGAATCCGATCAAGCCTGGTCTCAAGTCGGTTAAATTAAAGCCTTCGAAAGAAGCAGATGCCACCGGTTTTTTTGGTGAAAAACAAGTTTACGTCATTCTCGACGCTTCATTTATGGAAGATGTCAATGCAAATGTAAAGCTCAAGGGTTCTTTTGAATTTGAATTGAAATACTAAGCCAACAAGCTTGCTCACACCTAAAATTAAACGCTAAATCATGAAAAAATTATCTATTGTACTTGTATTTTCCTTTGTCGCTATATTGATTTGGTCATTTGCACCGACCAACACCGGAGGTGATCGCCTTATCGGGGTTTGGGAACCAAGTAACGGTCGCGCCCGCGTTAAAATTGAAAAAATTGGAGCCAAATATTATGGTAAAATCGTATGGCTTAAAGAACCAATCGATCCGGTAACCAAAAAACCAAAAACGGATAAGAATAACCCTGATCCAGATTTGCAAAAAGTACCATTAATGGGCTATCGAATGCTCAAAGATTTTGTTTACAAAGGTAACGATGAGTGGGCAGATGGTACCATTTACGACGCACTCAATGGTAGTACTTATTCTTGTACAATCAAAATGAGTAATGAAAATACTTTGAATATCCGCGGATATATTGGTGTGTCGGCACTAGGTAGAACGGATGTTTGGAAACGTCTAGTTGTCAAAAAATAAGCTTATGTCGATTTCATTTCTATTCAAGCGCGTTGCATTTTTTGCATTAGCGTTGAGCTCAACTACTGCGTTTTGGGCTCAAGTCCCGCAAAACACAGACACCACAGTCGTAGATGAGGATTACAGCCTCTATGACAATGTGGAGTACTCCGCTGAGGGTGCGCAGCGTTTTTGTAGTCCAAAAATCGAAGGTCTAAGTCCTGCCAAATTAATTAGTATTGGATACGATTACCAAATGGGGTATAACATGTCTGCCGATACCCTTAATTCAATACAGACTGGCACCGGCGGATTCAATCTCGGGCCTCAAGATGCACAAGTACTCAGTTCACATGGCATGCGCTTGGGGTTCAATATTCCTGTGATATCCAAAACCAATTTGGTTTGGCAATTGGGGGCTAATTACTGGGAACAACGCTATAATTTTGCTGATGAAGCAACGTTAACCAATCCAATGCTTAAATCTTTGAGTGCATACGGTCTCAAAACCGCAGGAATCAGCACCACCTTATTCAAGCCACTCAACGACAAAACATTTTTATTGTTCCAAGGGTCGGCTGACTACAGCGGAAATTACACTATTAAAGACATGATGCCGCTCAAATACATGAAATATTCTGCGGCGCTCATTTACGGAAAGAGGCCTACAGAACTTAAACAATGGGGAGTGGGCGTGGCCAGAACCTATAGAGTCGGTGAAATCAATTACATTCCGGTAGTCCTTTTCAATATGACCGGAGTGCAAAATAAATGGGGTACAGAAATTTTGTTTCCGGCGCGTGCGCATGTCCGAAGAACGATCAACAGCAGAAATATGTTATTTGCAGGCTACGAGCTCGAAGGGCAAAGCTACCGCATGTGGAATACGTCAAGCACAGATGGTTATCAAATGCGCCCAGATGAACTAGAAATCAGAAGAGGAGAAATCAGACTGCGAATGGTCTATGAATTTTCTTTGAAAGATTTTATTTGGATGTCTGTTCAGGCCGGCTATCGAATCAATTACCGTTTTGATATGGACCGCCTGATCAATGGCGAAGAAAACTACCGCGCTTTTGGCCTCATCGACGGCACGCCGCCGTACGCCATGATCAATTCCCTCACCAATCCGCTGTACTTCAATGTGAGTATCAATTTGGTGAGCCCTTGATGGGTGAAACAATATTCTTTTCGGCAGAACGATTGATTCGGGAAGTTAATTCATAAGCATCAAATATTTGGCTTTCGAAGAAGATGCCTTGGGTGGGGATAAGTTTTGAATGGATTTGAAAGTCTATTTGTTGAACCTTGTCTTTAAGGCTTTGAAAATCAACTTCTAGACGATTCATCCTAATATTAACAGAATAGCCTTTCAAAAATTAGTCTTTTATTACTTGATTTGCCCAGATTCGGAATTGTGTTCCTTGTTTAGATTTAACCCGATAGCCCACGGAAATAACTACATCAAGATTGTATAAATTAATTTTACGTCGAATTTTCCTTTTTCCTTCATTTCGAATTGTCAAGTTTTCCTTGACAGTTGAATTTCTGTCTAATTCATTTTCTTTGAAGCAATTATTGATGTGCAGACTTATATTTTGTTTTGTTTGTTTGAATAACATTGCCATTTGTTCTTGACTGAGCCAAACTGTTTCATCTTCTAGTTTTACTTCGATGCGTTCAGTCATCTCATCTGATTGGTATATGATAATCTCATTTTTCATCGGTTCAATAAAAGCCAAAGCTAACGAAAGCACTATTCCTTATTGTTGGAAATCTTAGTAAAGATGAAGTCGGGTAGGGGGATTTACGGATTGCAAAAAAAAGCGCAATGAAACTCAATTCAATGCGCTTTTTTTTCTTTGTGGAGTCGGAGGGGTTCGAACCCTCGTCCAAACGACGTGTTTTCAAGCTTTCTACATGCTTAGTTCGTGGTTGGTTTTCGATAAACGGCCGGACAAGAACACCCAACGCGTTTACTTAGGTTT